>NZ_JAMYQN010000003.1:0-337123 GCF_040320905.1 Mesorhizobium sp. M0590 | reverse complement strand
CTCCAGCCGAGTCCGAGCAACCCCGCAAGAAGCGGCGCAATCAGCAGCAGCAAACAGAATCCGCTCCGGCCGAGCAGATCGCTCCAGCCGAGTCCGAGCAACCCCGCAAGAAGCGGCGCAATCAGCAGCAGCAAACAGAATCCGCTCCGGCCGAGCAGATCGCTCCGGCCGAGTCCGAGCAACCCCGCAAGAAGCGGCGCAATCGGCAGCAGATCGAAGCGGCCCCATCGGAACAACCGGCCGAGCAGGCAGCGCCGGCAAACGACAACCAGCCCAACGTCAATCCGCGCAAGAAGAAGCAAAAACAGAACCAGCAGATCGAGGCTGCCCCGGCAGAACAGGCTCCGACTGTCGAGCCCGGACAAAAGCCGGGCAAGCGCAAGAAGCCTGCTGAATTGACCGGACCCGCCACGGAGGCGGAAGGCCAGCCGGCGCCGACCAATAAGGAAGCGACCCCACAGGCCCAACCGGCTCCGACCGAGCAGCAGGCCGCTCCCGTCCAGGGCGAACAGCCCCAGGACAAGATCAAGAAACGTGGCAAGAGGCCTGTCGGCGAACAGCCGGTGACAGGAGAGCAACAGCCCTCGACCGGCGAACAGCCTTCGACTGGCCAGGCCGCGCCTGTCCAGGGTGAAAATCCGGTCCAGGGTGAAGCCCAGGCCAATCCGAACGAGGCACCTGTTCTGGACAGCCAGAAGGATGTCTTGCGCAAGCGCAAGGGTGGCAAGGAGCGCGGCCAAAATGCCGGTAAGCAGCAGGGCAACCAGCCCGCCCAGCAGGGCGAGAACCAGGTGGAAGCCCCGAAGCCGGCTCCGGTCGATCAGGGGCCGCCGCCCACCGACGACCGGGCAGCCCAGCGGGAGATCAAGCCTGAAAAGATCGTTCCGGTGACCGAGGAAAAAGGCAAGCGCGTCGAGCGTGCGCCGGACATCGAGGATGTTCGTCGTCGTCCGCGCCCCCAGGGTGCCAACGTCGTCAGGGAATTCGGCGACCGCGTCATCCTCCAGTTCAACAACCAGACGTTCGTCGAAAGCAGCGATGCACCGCGCATGCACCGCGGCGCCAGGAATGTCTATTATGAGGACCTGTCGGGCGATCGCACCCGGGAAATCGTCGAGCGTGACAATGGTGTCCGGATCGTCACCATCCGCAACCGCTACGGCGACGTCATCCAGCGTTCACGCATCGCGCCCGACGGCCGCGAATATGTGCTGAGCTATGTCGACGAGCGGAACTATGACGATGATGCAGACTGGCGCGACCCGGGCGACGACCTGCCGCCGATGCGCCTTACCATCCCGCAAGAGGAATACATTCTGGATTCCGAAGAGGTCGAGGATCCGGACGACTACTACACCTTCCTCGAACGGCCGCCGGTCGAGAGGGTCCAGCGCCTCTATTCGATCGACGAGGTCAAGCGCTCGGCCCGCGTGCGCGACATCGCCCGCCGCATCGACCTCGACACGCTCAACTTCGAATTCGGTTCGGCCTCGATTTCCGACACCGAGGTCCAGAAGCTGGAGGGTGTTGCCAACGCCATGGACAAGCTGCTGAAGAAAAACCCGGCCGAGAGCTTCCTGATCGAGGGCCATACCGACGCTGTCGGCACACCGGAAGCGAACCTTGCTCTGTCCGACCGCCGCGCCGAGGCGGTCGCCGAAGCCTTGACCAACGCCTTTGGCATCCCGCCGGAGAACCTGACGACGCAGGGCTATGGCGAGGAGTATCTCAAGGTCAACACGTCGGGACCCAACCGCGAGAACCGCCGCGTCGCCATCCGCCGGATTACCCCCCTGGTAGCGCCGGTGGCCAGCGCCCAATAAACCGCAATGTGAACCGCGCGATTTGATCAACCATTGAATCGCGCGGTCATCAATCTTGAAACGCGCGGTTACCCATCCCAGATTCTGGAAAGGGCGTTCCCTGCCCTGTCCCGACTCCAGCGGGACACACGAGCCCCGCCGGTTCCCCTCCCCGGCGGGGTTTCGTTTTTTTGAAACCTTGCAAACCGCCGCAGCCTGCCCGAAATACGGCGCTCCGACAACGGAGCCCGAATCGCCGCATGAAGCGCCTCGAACTCGCCATCGAATCGATCATTCTCGCCTCGCGCTGGCTGCTGGTCGCCTTCTATCTCGGACTGGGTGCGGCACTTGCCATCTATGCCGTGTCCTTCGGCAAGAAGCTGTTCGAGTTCGTCTCCGTCGCCTTCACGCTCGATGACACCGACACCATCCTGAAAATACTCGGCCTCATCGATGCCGCGCTGGTCGCCTCACTGGTGGTGATGGTGATCATCTCGGGTTACGAAAACTTCGTCAGCCGCTTCGATGAAAATGACGGCAAGGTGCATTGGCTGGGCACGATCGATGTCGGCTCTCTGAAGGTCAAGGTCGCCTCGACAATCGTAGCGATCTCCTCGATCCACCTCTTGCAGGTGTTCCTGAACTCGGTCTCCTACACGACCGACCAGCTGATGTGGCTGACCATCATTCATCTGGCCTTCGTTCTGTCGGCACTGATGCTTGCCTATATCGACCGGCTGATGGGTCTTGGCAAAGCCAAGAAAGCCGGGGAGTGAGCACGCGTCTGTGCCGGTCTTTTGAGAGATACTTCTGTAGCGAGATACTTTCCGTCAGTAGATACCTTTGATTTTGGTATCCGACCGGCCGAACACCTCGTCCGGCACAAAAAAGTCGGCGGCGAGCGGGCCTGTCGCACCCGGCGCATAGGCCGAGAAATCGCTGACGCCCTCAGCGCGCAGCACTTCTTCGTCAATGTAGAAATTGCCGGTCGCTTCACGCGACGGCCTGACCAGGATGGCGTATGCCGCATCGGCCATGATGTCGGGCGAACGGCTCATCGCCGCCACCGTCGCCCCGCCCAGGAGGTTACGCACCGCCGCGGTGTCGATGGTCGAGATCGGCCATAGCGAATTGACCGCAATGCCATCCCTGGCGAACTCGGCGCTCATGCCCAGCGTGCACATCGACATGCCGAACTTCGCCATCGTGTAGGCGACATGGTTCTTGAACCACTTGGCCTTCATGTCGAGCGGCGGCGCCAGATTCAAGATGTGAGGATTTTCCGCCAACCTCAAGTGCGGAATGCACATTTTGGAGACGAGAAAAGTGCCGCGCGCGTTTATCTGGTGCATCAGATCGTAGCGCTTCATATCAGTCTCCAGCGTGCCGGTGAGTTGGATGGCACTGGCGTTGTTGACGCAGATATCGATGCCGCCGAACCTCTCCACGGTCTTGGCGACCGCTTCGGCGACCTGTTCTTCATCCCGAATGTCGCACAGCACCGGCAGCGCCTTGCCGCCGGCCTGCTCGATCTCGTGCGCCGCCGTGTAGATCGTCCCGGGCAGCTTCGGATGCGGCTCGGCGGTCTTGGCCGCGATCGTCACATTGGCGCCATCGCGCGCGGCGCGCAGCGCAATCGCCAGCCCGATGCCGCGCGACCCGCCGGAGATGAAAAGCGTCTTTCCCTTGAGCGACATCCTTGCGCCTTCCTGCAACATGAAAGACACGATCCTTGCGCGGCTGAGAACCGCCGCGCAAGGCCCAACACACCGCATGCGGGTTACGCTGCGTCGGCCTTGAGACAATCTGAGCTAGACCAGCACCAGGCCCTGCCGCATGGCGATGGCAATCGCATCGGTGCGGTTGGCGGCACCGAGCTTCGTCAGAATCGCTGCGACATGGAACTTCGCCGTATGCACGGAGATGTTCAGCCGCCGCGCGATGACCTTGTTGGGGGCGCCCTCGGCCAGCAGCGCCAGCACCTCGCCTTCCCGCGGCGAAAGCGTCGGCCGGACGATATGCTCGTCAGTCGGTTCCTCTTCGAACCGGTCGCTGTCATGGAAGATCAAATCGTGATGCCGATCGGATAGAGCATGGCTGTCGCGCGAAATCCGGTAGCCCGCAGCCGCGAGCCGCGCGGCGGCGGCGATCAGCAACTCGTCCGCTTGCACCGGCAGCACGGCAAACACTGTATCGGCCGGCCGTTCGCGGGCCGCTCGCGACGATAGCAGCACGCGAGGCATAGCCGCGTCGACGAGCCCGCCTTGTAGCCCATGATCACCGACGATGGCGACATCCGCCGCCTCACGCCCGTCGACTTCGCCGGCCAGAACCGGCCGCAGATCATCGGTCGCGGCGAGAGCCGCAGACAGACTTCGTGCGCGCTCGGCGTCACCGAGCGCGATCAGCACCGTCAGCCGTCTGCCAGCGACCTCACCGCTTACCATCAATCCCTCAGCTCAGTGGTTTTTCACCGATGGTCAGGGAAACCTCACGATTCTCGCCGCCGCGCACCACGCCGAGTGTCACCAAGGCACCGGCGCTGTCCGGCCCGAGCTTGCGGATCAGCTCGCGCGGCCCATGCACCGTCTCTGCGTTCCACGACACGATGATGTCGCCGAGACTGAGACCGGCTGCTTTCGCCGGCCCGTTATCGTCGAGGCTCATCACCATGGCGCCCTGTGTATCACCATTGCGGACCGGATGCAGGCCGGCGCCAAGATAGCCGCGCGCCACATGACCCTTCTCGCGCAGCGTCGTGACTGCCCGCTCGATCGTTTCGTAAGGCATGACCAGCGCCCGCCGGCGTGGCCCGAACAGCAGCATGCCGATCAGTCCACCCTTGGCGTCGAGCACAGGGCCACCCTCGAAACGGCCGCCGGCATTGACGGCAAGATTGATGCGCCGGTCGATCGTGCCGCCGCGCATTGAACGCCAGGCCGGGCCGACCTCGCCGACCGTACCGAAGGTAGCGAGCGAGGTGCCGTCGCTATTGCCCGCCACGACCGCCAGGTTGCCCGGCCGCACCGCATCCGCCTTTACCAGTGACGGGGCGCCCGGCGCGCCGGCCGGTTTCAAAACGGCCGTGCCGGTGGACGGGTCGCGGCCGACCAGTTCCGCCTTGACGGCTTCGCCCGAAGAAAACGTCAGCTCGATCTCCTCGCCGGCCTCGACCGCCTCCTCGGCAGTGACGAAATAGCCGTCCCGCCAGTGGAAAGCAGTTGACGTCCGGTGGTGCGTCGCGAAGCTGGCCGTCGCTGGTGCCGCGGCTGCCGCGATGTCGGCAATGGCGTCGGAAAACGTGCTCAGATTGAAATCGCTCATGATTTATCTCCTGGGTTCTTCGTGACCCAGATATCGCCCGGCAGGGCGATGGCGGATACTCGCCTGACGGCTAGTTGGGCATTTGACTGGCCATCTGGTCAGGTCGCGGCCGGTCCGGCCGCTCCGCACATATAGGCATTGTTCATCTTGTTCCAAACGGAGCCCTCGGATGGCCCTGCCCGCCCAGCAATTGCAATATGACGATGCCCTTCTCGATGCCTATTCGGCGACGGTCGCCGATGCCGTCGACCGCATCGGGCCCGCCGTCTGCCGCATCGAGCGCATCGGTGGCCCGGGTGGCCATGGCTCCGGCTTCGTCATCGCGCAGGACGGGCTGGTCGTCACCAACTTCCACGTCGTCGGCGATGCGCGCAGCGTGCGCGTGTCAATGCCGGACGGCGCCTCCAGGGAAGGCCGCGTGCTCGGCCGCGATCCCGACACCGACATTGCGCTGGTGCGCGCCGACGGCAACTTTGCCGACGTTGCGCCGCTTGGCGATTCCAAGCGTCTGAGGCGCGGCCAGATCGCCATTGCCATCGGCAACCCGCTCGGCTTCGAATGGACCGTCACCACTGGCGTCGTCTCGGCACTCGGCCGCTCGATGCGTGCCTCCACCGGCCGGCTGATCGACGACGTCATCCAGACCGACGCCGCGCTCAACCCCGGCAATTCCGGCGGACCGCTGGTGTCCTCGGCTGGCGAGGTGATCGGCGTTAACACCGCGATGATCCACGGTGCGCAAGGCATCGCCTTCGCGGTTGCCTCCAACACCGCCAATTTCGTCATCTCGGAAATCATCCGCTTCGGCCGTGTGCGCCGTGCCTTCATCGGCGTTTCCGCCGACACCACCAACCTGCCGCGCCGCGCAGCCCTTTTGTCGCAAGTGTCGAGCAGCACGGCGGTGCGCCTGCGCACCGTCGAAAAGAACAGCCCGGCGGCCAAAGCCGGCCTCAGGGAAGGCGACATTATTGCCGCCATCGACGGCCGTCCGGTCACCGGCGTCGACGATCTGGTGCGCATGCTCGACGCCGAGCGAATCGGCCGCGAGACACTGTGCACGGTGGTGCGCCGCTCCGGCATTACTCAGGTCACCGTGATGCCGTTGGCGCGGGCGAGTTAGCGCGCCGCAGCACGCTGCGCATATTGCGCCATAAATTCTGGGCTCGCCGGGATCGGCCTGATCACGTCGATCAGCACGCCGTTGGGATCCTTGGTGATGAAATGGCGCTGGCCGAAGGGTTCGTCGCGCAGCGTTCGCAGGATCGGCAGGCCAGCGGCGGTGATCCGCTCATAGATGGCATCCGGATCCCTGACCTCGAAATTGATCAGCAGGCCAGATGTGCGGCCCCGCCCTTCCTCCGGGATCGTCTCATGATCGCCCTGGACGATGCCGAGGTTGACGCGACGGTCTTCGGCCGAGCGCAGATGCACGTACCAGTCGGCCTCAAACAGCGGCTTGAAGCCGAAATGCGCAACATAAAAGGCTGCCGTGCCGGCAACGTCGCTCGTCATCAGCACCGGATAATAGCTCGTCGTCCTCATCTTTCCTTCTCCCGGCAAATAACATACAGTCTGCATGTAAATGGCAATAACATACAGGCTGCATGTATGCAACAGGGATCTGCTCGTCGCTCCAACCGTGATCGCACCGCGGCGACACGCGCCGAGCTCATCGCCGCGGCTCGCAAACTGTTCACCGAAAAGTCCTATGCCGAGACCGGTACACCCGAGATCGCCGCCGCTGCCGGGGTTACCCGCGGCGCGCTCTATCATCACTTTGCCGACAAGCAGGCGTTGTTTGCCGCTGTGGTCGAACAGGAGGCGCAAGCCGTCTCGGAAGAGATCGAACGCGCGTCGCCGCCTTCGCTATTTGCCCGCGATGCGCTGATTGCCGGCTCGGATGCCTATCTGGCTGCCATGCGTGCGCCCGGCCGTACGCGGCTCTTGCTGCTTGATGGCCCGGCCGTGCTCGGCCGCGCCGCCATGGATGCGATCGACAATCGCCATGGCAACCGTTCGCTGCGCGAAGGCCTTGTTGCCGCGATGCGCTCGCACTCCATGACGAGACTGCCTGTGGAAGCACTGACCGCGTTGCTCGCAGCCGCCTTCGACCGCGCAGCGCTCGCCATCGAAACTGGAGCATCGATCGAGGACTATCGCGCCGTTCTCATGGCGGTGATCGACGGCCTGTCTCCGGCTGCTCCTCGGGTATCTCACCCGGTTCGAACTCGTTGAAACAGCCTAGCTGGCGCTTGAACTGGTCGATCAGCCAGGCGGCCGCCGGTTTCGGGCTGCGATCGGCGCGGTGCATGGCATAGAGCGGCGAGCGGACTTCGCTGTAAGGCTCGAGATCGAGTTCGACGAGCCGGCCGTTCGCCAGATCATCGGCGATCAGCCACCGCGGCAGCCCGCCCCAGCCCAGCCCCTCGCGCATCAGCACGTGCTTGGTGCGCACATCCGTCAGCCGCCAGGTGCGGTAGGCGAAGACGCCATAGTCACGCCCGCGCGTACGCTCGGACTGGTCCGAGACGACCAGTTGGATGTGTTCGCGGACATCCTCTAGCGCCACTGGTCTCGGCAGCAGCGCCAGCGGGTGATCAGGCGCTGCGGCTGGCACCAGGGAGAAGAAGCCGATGCGAAGCAGATTCACGTCCGTCTCACCCAGAAGCCCCCCGATGCCGAGATCGGCCTGTCCGCCGACAACATGATCGAGGATAAGGCCAAGCGAGCCGATATGCAGACGCAGCGTCACGGCAGGGAACTGCGCCTCGAATGCCTTCAGCACCCGAACCAGCACCGGCGACGGTAGCGTCACGTCGACCGACAGCGTAACTTCCGCCTCCAATCCCTGCCGGTATCCGTCGACACGCGAGCGGATGCGTTGCAGCACGCCGACCATGCGCCGCGCATCTTCCAGCGTCGCCTTGCCGACATCGGTCAGTTGCGGTTCACGCGTGCCCTCGCGCTCGAACAGCTTCAGCCCGAGCTGCGCTTCGAGGTTGGCGATGGCGTAGCTGATCACCGATTGCGCCCGATTCAATTTGCGCCCGGCGGCCGAGAAGCTGCCGGTCTCGGCCACCGCAACCAGGATCTGCAATTGGTCAAGCGTCGGGTTCGGTTGCATCGTTCAATCCACATTTTAGATGGATAATATACAAAATATACCAGTTTTTCAAATGGGTCTGCGCACACATGTTTGCCGGGAGATTTTGATCCAACACTGGAGACCCCATTATGTCCATCCTTCTTGTCACATCGAGCCCGCGCGGCGCTGCCTCGCACTCGACCCGAATTGCTACTGAATTCGCTGAAAAGCTTGTTGCCGCCGATCCGTCGAACACGCTTGTCGTGCGCGACCTCGTCGCCAATCCGTTGCCGCACATCGATGCCGATTATGCGACCGGCATCTACACGCTGGCCGAAGCGCGCACCTCACGCCAGGCTGAAGTCGTTGGCGTCTCCGATGTCGTGCTGGATGAACTGTTCGCGGCCGATACGGTGATTCTCGCCACCGGCTTCATCAACTTCAACATCTCCTCGACGCTGAAGTCCTGGGTCGATCACATTGCCCGTTCCGGCAAGAGCTTTGCCTATGGCGAGAACGGCCCCAAGGGGCTCGTCACCGGCAAGAAGGTCTACATCGTACTGGCTTCGGGCGGCATCTATTCCGAAGGTGCGGCCGTGCAGTTCGATCACGCCATTCCCTACCTGCGCAGCGTGCTTGGCTTCCTCGGCATGACCGATGTCGAGGTCATCCGCATCGAAGGAGTCGGCATGGGCGCCGATGCGGTGGCAGCAGCGCTGGCCAAGGCCTCGACCAAGGTCGACGCCATTGTGGCCGCGACCGGTAATGCCGAGCGCGTCGCCACCGCGGCGTAAAAGCGTCAGCATCGTCTGAATTGTACAAGGGCAGGCGCCCGGCGCCTGCCCTTGTTTTTCGTTAGCGACAGCCTGTGGTGGGCCACACAACCGCCATTGGTTATTCCGCTTGTCTGCGCTATCGGTCGCGGATGTTCCTTTCCGTTGCCACAACGCACCGTCCGGCCACCGATCTCGGCTTCTTGCTGCACAAGCATCCGGATCGCCTGCACGAGACCGACCTGTCTTTCGGCAAGGCGTGGCTGTTCTATCCCGAGGCAACCGAAGAGCGTTGCGAGGCTGCACTCCTGCTCGATGTCGATCCTGTGGGCCTGGTGCGGGGCAAGGGCCAGAAGGCCTGCTCGACCAATATGTGAACGACCGGCCTTACGCAGCATCATCCTTCCTGTCGGTGGCGCTGAATAAAATGCTGCGGACGGCGATGACCGGTATATCGAAGGAGCGCCAGGAACTGGCCGACAGCGAACTGCCGCTGGAAGCCGTGGTCACGCCACTGCCAATGCGCGGCGGTGAGGTTCTGGTTCGAAGTTTGTTCGAACCCTTGGGCTGGACAGTCGATCTGACGCCAATCGAAGGAATCGGGGGTGCTGCAGGCGAGCCCCGATACGGCCATCTGAAGCTGACCGGCACGGGCCGGCTCAGCGCCTTGTTGAATCACCTCTATGTGCTGATCCCGGTGATGGACGATGCCAAGCATTACTGGGTCGGCGAAGCAGAGATCGACAAGCTGCTGTCCAAGGGAGAGGGCTGGCTGGGAAACCATCCGGCCAAAGACCTGATCGTGCGCCGCTACCTTGGCAATCGCCGGGCTTTGGCCCGCATCGCCCTGGAGCGGCTAGCTCCCGAGACGGCTGGCGAGGCACAACCTGCCGAGCTGCGCGTCACGCCCGAGGAAGCGCTTGAGACGCCTATCCGGCTCAACGATCTGCGCATGGACGCAGTTGTCCACGCCATTCGGGCGACGGGAGGAACCACGGTTGCGGACCTGGGATGCGGTGAAGGCAAGCTGCTCGACAGGCTGGTGCGCGAGCGATGGATCCACAAGCTGTTCGGTCTGGATCCGGCGGCGCGCGAACTGGAATGGGCCGCAAAGCGTCTCAAGCTGAACGAATTAGGCGGGCCGCCCGAGGGCCGGGTCACGCTGCTGCATGGATCGCTGACCTACCGGGACAGCCGTTGGGCCGCAGCCGACATCGCCGTTCTGGTCGAGGTCATCGAGCATCTCGACGAGGACAGGCTGCCCCTGGTCGAACGCATCGTTTTCGGTGAGACGGCGCCCAAATCCGTCATCGTGACCACTCCGAATGCGGACTACAACGCTCTGTTTCCAAGACTGGTCTCTGGCGCATTTCGCCATCCCGATCACCGTTTCGAATGGAGCCGGGCTCAGTTCCAAGCCTGGGCGGCCAAAATCGGCGAGATCTATGGCTATGCAGCCAC
Source organism: Mesorhizobium sp. M0590 (assembly GCF_040320905.1). Taxonomy (NCBI): domain Bacteria; kingdom Pseudomonadati; phylum Pseudomonadota; class Alphaproteobacteria; order Hyphomicrobiales; family Phyllobacteriaceae; genus Mesorhizobium; species Mesorhizobium sp. M0590. The sequence goes on along the minus strand of NZ_JAMYQN010000003.1, from coordinate 326,678 downwards.
CTTCAGCGGTATCGGAGCCGAGGACCCGACCCTCGGCGCCCCCACACAGATGGCGGTGTTCACCCGATGAGAGAACCCGATAAGACCAACCTCACCATTCCTGACTTCGCCCTCGTCGTGCTGATCGGCTCGACCGGATCGGGCAAGTCGACTTTCGCCGCCAAGCATTTCCTGACGACCGAGATTATCTCCTCGGACCAGTGCCGGGCGCTGATCTCCGACGACGAGACCGACCAGGACGTCTCTGCGGATGCCTTCGATCTGGTTCGCGAAATAGCCGGCAAACGGCTTAAACACCGCAGGCTGGCCGTCATCGACGCCACCAATGTGCGAGCCGCCGACCGCAAGGCCTGGATTGAGCTGGCGCGCAAGTGGCACGCTTTGCCCGTCGCCGTGGTCCTCGATCCAGGCGTCGAGGTGTGCGTCGCACGCAATGCGGTGCGAGCCGACCGGCAGTTCGGCGCCGGGGTCGCCCAGCGCATGACAACCGAGATCCGCAAGGGTCTTGGCGCCCTGCAACGCGAGGGCTTCCGCCAAGTCTGGAAGCTTACCAGCGAGGCCAGCATCGACGCGGCCGAGGTGTCGCGACAGCCGCTGTGGACCGATAAGCGCGACGACCATGGCCCGTTCGATATCATTGGCGACATCCACGGCTGTTCGGATGAGCTTCATATCCTGCTCGCTCGATTGGGCTACAGCATCGTCTGGTCTGAGCATCAGGGCGACCGAACGGTCACCGTGGTCCCACCAGAGGGCCGCAAGATCGTCTTTGTCGGCGACCTCGTCGATCGCGGCCCCAACTCGCCCGACGTGCTGCGCATTGCCATGAGCATGGTCGCGGCTGGAACCGCATACTGTGTCCAGGGCAACCATGAAGGCAAACTCAGCCGCTGGCTAGAAGGCCGCAAGGTCACGGTCGCTCACGGCCTCCAGCAGACTGTCGATCAGCTAAATGCACAGGACCGAGGCCTGCGCGAGGCGCTGCCGGCCTTTCTCGACGGCCTGCGCAGCCATGTCTGGCTCGATGGCGGAGGCCTCGCCGTCGCCCATGCCGGCCTCAAGGAAGAGATGATCGGACGCGGTTCCGGCGCTGTGCGCGAGTTCGCTCTGTACGGCGAGACCACAGGCGAGACCGACGAGTTCGGGCTGCCCGTCCGCGCCGACTGGGCCGCGGCCTATCGTGGCAAGACGGCCATTATCTATGGACATACGCCCACGCTATCGGCTGAATGGGTCAACAACACCCTGTGCATCGACACCGGATGCGTATTCGGCGGCAAGCTGACGGCCTTGCGCTGGCCGGAACGCGAACTGGTCGAGGTGCCGGCAATCCAGACCTGGTCGGAGCCGATACGTCCGCTGGGCGGGTCCGGTCCCGGTAAATCGGCACAGGCCGACGCCGACGGCGTGCTCGATTATCAGGATGTCTCCGGTCGCCGTTGGATCGAGACCGGACTGAGGGGCCGGATTGTCGTGGCCGAGGAGAACGCGTCGGCAGCACTGGAGGTGATGAGCCGCTTCGCGCTCTCGCCGCAATGGCTGATCTATCTGCCGCCGACCATGTCGCCGTCCGAGACCAGCAGCCAGGACGGCTGGCTGGAACGTCCGGAGGATGCCTTCGCTTACTTCCGCGAGCGCGGCGTTGCGCAGATCGTGTGCGAGGAGAAGCACATGGGTTCGCGGGCAGTGATCGCGCTCTGCCGCAACGCGCAGGCGGCACGCAGCCGCTTCGGGGTCCCTGGCGACGAAACCGGCGCAATCTGGACCCGCACCGGACGCTCCTTTTTCAACGACAGTGCCATGACGGAGGGCCTGCTCGCCCGTCTCCGCGCCGAGGTCGACACGGCGGACCTGTGGAAGGAATTGAACAGCGACTGGCTGCTGCTGGACGCCGAGATAATGCCTTGGTCGGCCAAGGCCGGCAGTCTGATCGAAAGCCAGTATGCGCCTGTGGCCACATCCTCTGCCGCCGGTCTCAAGGCCAGCAGCGAAGCGCTGGCCCGTGCTATTGCGCGCGGCGTCGATGCAGCCGGCCTGAACGCACGCCTTGAAGACCGGGCCGTCCGCGCAGCCAAATACGCCACCGCCTGGGCGCCCTACGTATGGCCAGTTTCGGGCGTCGAGGACCTTAAGGCCGCGCCTTTCCACCTGCTGGCCAGCGAGGGACGTATTTGGTTTGACCAGGACCATGTCTGGCACATGTCGCTCGCGGACCGTCTGGCTGCCCGTGGCGGCGTGGTCACGCCGACTCGAAGGCGTATGGTTGATCTGGCCGACGGCGGCGCGTGTGCCGAGGCCGTCGCCTGGTGGGAAGCGCTGACTGGCTCAGGCGGCGAAGGCATGGTGGTCAAACCACGCGACTTCGTCAGCCGTGGCAAGAAGGGGCTCATCCAGCCGGCGCTGAAGGTCCGCGGCCCGGAATATTTGCGCATCATCTATGGTCCCGAATATGACGCGCCCGACAATCTCGTCCGCCTCCGAGAACGCGGCCTGGCCGGCAAGCGCAGCCTGGCGCTCCGGGAGTTCGCGCTTGGCCACGAAGCACTGACGCGATTTGTCGCCAAGCAGCCGCTACGCCGGGTTCACGAGTGTGTCTTCGCCGTGCTGGCGTTGGAAAGCGAGCCAATCGACCCAAGGCTGTAGTAGCCGATCTATCCGAAGATCTTTTCGCCTTGCTCGTCGACCAGCTGGATGCCCTTTTTAATCGAGATGTCGACGGCATCATCAAGCCCGGCAAAGCGGTCGGCGCGGATGAATTTGTGCTCCTTCATCACGCCGTCGATCTCCTTCGAAACCACGCCGCAGGTCTGGTACTGGCCCTCCGCCTTGTAGGGCGTGGCGCTGATCAAAAATCCCTTGTGCTCGATCTGCTTTGCCGGCGCCGCTGTCTTTGGCTCGGCGGCTTCGTTGCCTCCGCCGAAAAGACGCTTCAGAAAAGACATGGGGTATCCTCCAACGGCAATCATCCTGCACCACATAGCGCGGTGTAGGATGATTTTCAGTACCGGTCCTTGGCCGAGCGGGCAAGGGCCGCAGCTAGCTTGGCACTCAGAGATCAGTCGCGCGACAACGCTTCCAAGGCCTCTGCGGCAGCTTCCAATATGCTGATTGCCTCGGCCTGCTTTGCTTCAGGCGCATCGGCGATTTCGCCGAGCGCGGCGCGCAGCCGGTGGCGCACGGCGCGAAACTCGTCGCGCTTTTCCGAGCGGCCGCGGCCGCGCCGGCCGCCGTCCTCGCCTTCATCGTTCCAGCCGAACCAGTCGCGCGCCTTCGCCATCTTGCGGCCGAAGCGCTCGAGGTGGTCGAGCACGTGGTCGATCATCTCGCGATTTTCGTTGAGATGCGCCTGCCCCGCCTCGGTGATCGAAAACACCTTCTTGTTGCCTTCCGGCGCAGAAACGGCGTAGCCGGCCTCCTCCAGGAAGGTCAGCGTCGGATAGACCACGCCGGGGCTCGGGCTGTAGACGCCGCTGGTGCGCTCCTCCAGCGCCTTGATGATGTCGTAGCCGTGCCGCGGCGCCTCGGCCAGCAGCGACAGCGTGATCAGCTTGAGATCGCCGTCGGCCAGCATGCGGCCGGCGCGGAACATGTCGCCCGGCCCGCCGCGTCCGCCGCCTCTCATGCCATGCCCGAACGGGCCAAAGCCGCCGCGCCCACCGAACTTGCCGGCCATATGCATGAAAACGCGCTCGGCGTGTTCGCCAAAACGATGATGCCCGAAATGATCGCCTTTGTGCATTGTCTGCTCCTTGAGTTATGTCTTACGATATATCTCAACTAAGTGCCCGCCACGGTCGAGTCAAGATATATCTTACGATGTATCTGAAAATGGCACCAGCAGGATTGATTTCGCCAGCGAGGGCAGCTAGAGGGTGCATGAGGGCCGAAGGCCGCTCCGTAAGCGTCTGACGTGAAGCAACGCATCCACCCCGGTCGTTCCGGGCAGTTACGCCGACAATACCGGCGAATGGATGCAAGGCGACGAACCGGATGCTTCAGGGAAATCCAAATGACCATGAACACCCCGCGCAGTAAGCTGCCTGCGCGCTATGCCGCCGTGCTCGGCCCGCTGGTGCTGTCGTTGCTGATGACGTTCATCGTGTCGTTCATCTCGACACTGAAAAGCCTTGGCTTCCAGCCCGACATGCTGGCCACTTGGCTGACGGCTTGGGGTCTGTCCTGGCTGGTGGCCTTTCCGACGCTGCTGCTGGTGCTGCCGGCGGTGCGCTGCATCATTGGCTGGCTTTGCGAGCCCGCGGCTCGATAGCAGGGCACGCGAAAGGCCTGGAAACAATCTCCGGACCTTTCGGTGCGGAGCGAATAATACCGTTACCAGCGGCCTTTGCGCCGATTCCAGGCGTAGAGCAGATCGGCGAAACGATCATAGCCATAGCGCGTCAACGGCAGTGCGCCGGGATTGCCGAACAGCGTTGCGAGCCAGCCTTCGCCGGGCGTCGTCCGCCATACAGCAATGGCAACATCGGCGCCGGCCAGCAATTTGCCGTCGGCGTCGATCGCATACAGCCGGCGCCGGATGTCCTCCAGCCCGATGCCGTATCCGGCCAGCGCCGCCGGTTCGGCATTGATGTCGCGAAATTCGATCCGCCCGGCCTTGACCGCCTCGATCAGTCGCCGCTTCTGCCGGCTGATACCGGCATCGCAGACCGGACAGCGCGTATTGTACCAGACAGTCAGCAGAGGCTTGGCCATGTTTCGAAACGGCACCAGAGGACACGCACGGATTATCCGAGAAATGCCGTTGCGCCGCAACGTGACACGATACCGGCGGAATGGCCGGTTTCGCTGATCCAGGTCGCCCAAAGGGTACGCAGCGGTTTTACGATAACGACATGCATAAAAAGAAGAGCTTAAAGCGCGTCGCAAGGGCCGTTCAGCGCGACGCGCTTCAGGAGCAGCGGCTCACCCGAGCGAGGTGATGATCTCGCGATAGGCATCCTCCGGGAAAGCCTTGAGCGTCCGCGTCCTGACGTTGCCAGCCGTCGCCAGCATTAACGAGAAACGAGCCAAGACGGCATCGTCGGGCGCTTCGAGCACCGCCACCATGTCGCAATCCCCCATGGTGAGATAAAATGCCTTGAATGATCCGCCCATGTCTCCCAGCATCTTCTTGGCGGCATCGAGCCGCTTCGGCGACTCGCGCACGTTTTTGGCGCCTTGTTCCGTCCAGTTGATCAGCACGATGTAAGTTGTCATGGCACACCTCCCTCCGGGGCCACGGAGCACGGCGTCAACCGCCGGGGCGGGCATCCGGGTTTGTCGCCCAGAGAATGCGTCCGTCGCGGAATTATCCTCTCGTAGGGCACGACACGCAAGAGCGGCGCGTTCAATCGTGATCGCCTCTGCCCAAACGGAAAAGGGCGCCACCGGCGCCCTTGAAACTGCTTATCCGTCACCCGGCCTCAGCTGTCGAGGAAGCTTCTGAGCTTGCGCGACCGGCTCGGGTGCTTGAGCTTGCGCAGCGCCTTGGCTTCGATCTGACGGATGCGCTCGCGGGTGACCGAGAATTGCTGGCCGACCTCTTCAAGCGTGTGGTCGGTGTTCATGCCGATGCCGAAGCGCATTCTGAGCACGCGCTCTTCGCGCGGCGTCAGCGAGGCCAGCACGCGCGTCGTCGTCTCGCGCAAATTGGCCTGGATCGCCGCGTCGATCGGCAGGATCGCCATCTTGTCCTCGATGAAATCGCCGAGATGCGAATCCTCCTCGTCGCCAACCGGCGTTTCGAGCGAGATCGGCTCCTTGGCGATCTTCAGCACCTTGCGCACTTTTTCCAGCGGCATTGCGAGTTTTTCCGCCAGTTCTTCCGGCGTCGGCTCACGGCCGATCTCATGCAGCATCTGGCGCGAGGTGCGCACGATCTTGTTGATCGTTTCGATCATGTGCACCGGAATGCGGATGGTGCGCGCCTGGTCGGCGATCGAACGGGTGATCGCCTGCCGGATCCACCACGTCGCGTAGGTCGAGAACTTGTAGCCGCGGCGGTATTCGAATTTGTCGACCGCCTTCATCAGGCCGATATTGCCTTCCTGGATCAGGTCGAGGAACTGCAGGCCGCGATTGGTGTATTTCTTGGCGATGGAGATGACGAGGCGCAGATTGGCCTCGACCATTTCCTTCTTGGCGATCGCGGCTTCGCGCTCGCCCTTCTGCACCTGGTTGACGATCTTGCGGAATTCCTGGATCGAAATCGCCGTCTCGGTGGCGAGGTTCTGGATCTCGGCGCGCAGGTCGCGGATGGCGTCCTTCTCGTTCTTGGTGAATTCCTTCCAGCCGCGCGAAGTCAAATTGCCGATCGAGCGGGTCCAGTTCGGATCGAGCTCCGAGCCCTGATATTCCTTGAGGAATTCCTCGCGGCGCACGCCATAGCTTTCGGCCAGCCGCAACAGCTTGCCTTCGTTCTGCACCAGGCGCTTGTTGATGTCGTAGAGCTGCTCGACCAGCGCCTCGATGCGCGCCGTGTTCAAGGACAGCGACTTCACCGCCTTGATCAGTTGGTCCTTCAATTCCTTCAGCCGGCGGTCCTGACTGGGCGACAGCGTGCCGGCGGCGGCCAGCCGGTTCTCGACCTGCTGGTCCTGCAGCTTGCGCAGTTTCTTGTAGGTGTCGGCAATGACGTCGAGCGTCTCCATCACCTGCGGGCGCAGTTCCGCTTCCATGGCCGCCAGCGACAGGCTCGCCTCGTCATCGTCTTCCTCGTCGTCGTCCACCAGGCCACGCGTGTCGCCGCCGACATTGGTGATGTCGTCCTCGTCCTCGCGCGAACGGCGCGACTTTTCCTCGGTCTTGGCTTCCTCGATACGCTCGACAACCGGCGCCTGCTTGGCCTCCGGCCCGGCATAGGTCGCCTCGAGGTCGATGATCTCGCGCAGCAGGATCTTCGATTCGTTGAGCTCGTCACGCCAGATGATGATGGCCTGGAAAGTCAGCGGGCTTTCGCAAAGGCCCGCGATCATCGTCTCGCGGCCGGCCTCGATGCGCTTGGCGATCGCGATTTCGCCCTCGCGCGACAGAAGCTCCACCGAGCCCATCTCGCGCAGATACATGCGGACCGGATCGTCGGTTCGGTCGGTCGGCTCTTTCTTGGTCGTGGTGGCGGCGACGGCGGTGCCGGTCTGCTCGGCGAGCTCGTTGGCGTCTTCCTCGGCATCAGCGGCGGTGTCGGCGGCTTCGGGCTCCTCGCCCTGCTCGTCGTCCTCGACCACGTTGATGCCCATGTCGGAAAGCATGGCCATCGTGTCCTCGATCTGCTCGGAGGTCACTTCCTCCGAGGGCAGCACCGAATTCAGCTCGTCCATGGTGACATAACCGCGCTTCTTGGCGGCCTTGATCATCTTCTTGACAGCATCGTCGGAAAGGTCGAGCAGAGGGCCATCGGTCGCGGCCTCGCGTTCGGTCTCGACTTCTTCCTTTTCTTTTGTCGCCATAGTCTTTATTTTCTCCAAGCGGCTGAGTATCAAAGCCGCGTAAGCTGCCGGTCCGGTCAAATTGGATGCGCTCCTTCCAGAACGCGCTTTACCGGGCCAGTAACTGCATCTCTCGTTAAGTCCAGATTAACCCTGATATCTGTGGCAAGCTGACTGCCTGTCCAGTGATCAGTACCTTACATCGCTGCATTCCCGTCGATGCCGGGGCGGGTTAACGTTTCGAATCGACCTGATTCCGCCATTCTGCCGGAAGGTCAAGCGCCTCTCGCATGATTCGCATGAAAAAAGCGAATCAATTACCCGACTTAGAGCACCGCACGCTTGATTCAACGCGCAAGCACGGCCTTACATTTCAGTCTTCTGGAGGCTTCGATCTAAACGCGCCCAGCTCTGCCCGACGATACGCCAAACCCTTCGATCAGCGCTTCCGTTGCCTGCACATCACGAAATTGCGCCTGGATTTCGACCAGGTGCCGGTAATTTTCGTCCGTGGGATCGCTGGCGAGCGCTGCTTCCGCCTGCTTCAGCTCCTTATGTAAGGTGCGCGCGCTGCGCTGCAAGTGGAGAGCTTGGCTGAACGCATCGCGAGCATCGTCGAGTGCTGCCGTTTCCAGCGCCGGCCATTGCCGCGCACGTTTGATCAGCGCCACCGCGCGCTGCCAGATCTCACCGCAGCCGGCCCGCTCGATCGTCGCGATTACAGCCTCGCGGTTGTTGGCCATATCGTGCGCCATGGCGTCGAGGATGGCCGCATGCAGCCGCTTCAGATCGGAATTGGCGAGATCGAGGAACTCGACATGGGCGAAATTCTCGTCGATCAGCACGGGATGGTTGACGAGGGCCGCAATGATCGTCGCCTCGCGCACCGACATGCCCTCGCCGCCGCGTTTGACCAGCGCCGAGCGGCCGAGGCTTTCGGTGATCGCGGTGCGCCCACCGGCACCGCCGCCACGTGCAAACTGTCCGCCGGGTGCTGAGACCCTGCCCGGGAAGCGCTCACCGGGTCGTCCGTCCTGACGTCCCTGGCGTCCGCGCTGGGCACCGAAGAAGCTCTGCACGCGCTCGCGCATTTCCTGTTGGTAGTGATAGCGAAGGCTCTCGTCGCGGATGCGGCTGGTCAGTTCGCGTAGCGTCTTTTCGAGCTCCGCCCGCCGTTCCGGCGTGTCGAAGATGCCGCCGGCGGTCTCGCGCATCCACAAGAGGTCGGCCAGCGGCCGCGCCTCGGAAAGCACGGCGCGGAACGCATCCGGCCCGTCACCCTTGACCAGATCGTCGGGATCCTTGCCCTCCGGCAGCAGGGCGAAGCGCACGGAGCGGCCTGCCTGGACCGCCGGCAGCGCCATGTCGGCGGCGCGCCACGCTGCCTTCAACCCGGCTTGGTCGCCGTCGAAGCACAGCACCGGCTCGCCAGCCATGCGCCATAGAAGTTCGAGCTGGTTTTCAGTCAACGCGGTGCCGAGCGGCGCCACCACGTTTTCGAAGCCGGCCTGCGCCAGCGCGATCACATCCATGTAGCCTTCGACGGCAATGACGGTGCCGCCCTTGGCCAGCGCCCCCTTTCCCAGTGCTTGCCGCGCACGGGCGAAATTGTAGAGCACGTTGCCCTTGTGGAAGAGCTCCGTATCGGGCGAGTTCATATATTTGGCCAGCGCATCCGGCGCCAGTGCCCGCCCTCCGAAGGCGATGATCTTGCCCCTGGAATCCGGGATCGGGAACATGATGCGGTCGCGGAACCAATCATAGGAAACCGGGACGTCGTCGCCATGGCGCACCAGCCCGCACGCCTCGATGTCGGCCTTGGGGACACCCTTGGCGGCAAGATGCTCCTTCAGCGCATTGCGGCTGTCGGGGGCATAGCCGAGGCGGAAAGACTGCTGCGTCGCCGGTGTCAGCCCCCGGTCGCGCAGATAGGCGCGGGCCTTTGCCCCTTCCGGTCCCTGCAGCCGTTCCTGGAAGAACGCCGTCGCCATCTCCATGACGTCAGTCAGGCTGGCGCGTTCCTTTTCGCGCCGCTCCTCCTGGGCATCGCGAACCGGCATCGGCACGCCGGCCATGTCGGCGATCTTCTCGACCGCTTCAGGAAAGCTCATCCCGTCAAGTTCGGTCAGGAACTTGAAATGGTCGCCCGAAACCGAGCAGCCGAAGCAATGGTAGCGGCCCTTCTTGTCCTCGCAGTGGAAGGACGGGCTCTTCTCGCCATGGAAGGGACAGCACGCCCAATAGTCGCCGCGCGGCGCGTTAGTCTTCTTCCTGTCCCACGCGACGCGCTGGCCGATCACCGAAGAAATCGGCACGCGGTCGCGGATCTCGTCGAGGAAAGCAGGTGGAAAGCGCATGGGGGGACAGCCCGTTTGGCCTCCATATAATCACACGGGCGAAGCCCGACGACTCCTAATGGCGATCATACCCGGTTTTCACAGGCCAAAAAGAGAAGGCGGCCCGCGGGCCGCCTTCTCGATCTAAACCGACGCAGCGCGGTCAGCCGTTCCGGGCTCATTGCGCGGCGATAGCACCGAAGATCAGGCCGGAGAGAACGCTGACCAGCAGATAGTCGTTGCCGACCCGGATCCATTCCTGCCCGGGACCCGGACGGCGCAGGCCATAGTGGCGATAGTCGCGGATCGGCTGGTGACGCTTCCAGCTGGAATATCTCTGGCCGTTGCGCCAATGGCTGCGCTTCACGACGATCTTTTTCTTCACTACGACGCGCTTGTTCACGTCGACATGCCTGCCGGGCCTTTGCCAGTCGACCTGGCTGTAGTTCGACTGCGGCGCGTTTGGTGTGTTCAGAGGTGCAGCCTGGCCCTGCCAGGTGGTTGCAGCCAGCATCGAGAAGGCAATGGCGGAAAGAACGACGCGTTTCATGGCGGGTACTCCTTGGTTGTCGATGCCTAGGGAATAGAGCCGGACGGATGAACCGAAACTGAACACCGAGATTACGTTTTCGTAATGATTTCTTATATTTAGAACGACTAATTCAGCGCTACCTTTAAAGCTGGCATCCGCGAATGGACGCATGACCCGCCGCAACTCCGCAGTCTATGCAACCATTTTGTCAGCCATCCATTTCCGACACGCTCCGTCGCGTGCCAACAGGCGTCGGAACCGGGCAAAATTTATTATTCGGCTAAAATAAATCGGAGTAATATCAACCTCTGCAATGTCCACGATTCGCGCCCACTTTTGCACCCTTGACGTCACGGCGCCCGCGTCGCTGGCATCTGTTGGGTTGCGGGGTCGGGCATGAGTGGCTCTGTCGTTTTGCTGCACCTTGCCGGTGCGGTCGCATTGATGCTGTTTGCCACCCGTTTGGTGAAGACCGGCGTCGAGCGCGCCTATGGCGATGTGCTGCGCCACAAACTGCGCGCCACAATGCGCAATCCGTTCATGGCGGTTCTGGCCGGCTGCGGCCTGGCTGTCGCGCTGCAAAGCTCGACCGCCGTCACCTTGCTGGTCGGCTCATTCGCCGGCTCCGGTATTGTCAGCGGCATGTCGGGCCAGCTTGCGGTGCGCGGCGCCGAGATCGGCTCGGCACTGGTGGTCAAGCTGCTCACCTTCGATCTGTCGCTGCTGGTGCCGATCTGCCTGGTCGCCGGCACCGTCATGTTCATGGCCACCGAGCGGCGCGACTGGCGCCAGTTCGGCCGCATCCTGGTCGGCATCGGCCTGCTGCTTCTGTCGCTGGAGATGATCGGCCAGGCGTCGGAGCCACTGCGCCAGAGCACGCTGATGCCGCTCATCGTCGATTACTTCTCCGGCGATCCGGTCACCGCCTATCTTCTGGCGGCGTTGGTCACCTGGCTGTTCCATTCCTCGATCGCCGCGGTGCTGCTGATGGTGACGCTGGCCGGCCGCGGCTTCATCCCGCCCGAACTCGGCATCGTGCTGGTGCTCGGTGTCAATCTCGGCTCTTCGATCATTGCGCCGCTTCTAACCCGCAACGCAGAACCCGGCGTTCGTATCGTGCCGATCGGCAATCTCCTGATGCGCGGCATGGGTTCGCTGATCATGCTGATCCTGTTCCTGACGTTCAAGCCGCCGGTCGCCTTCTTGGGCAGCACGGTGCCCGAGCAGATCGTCAATGCCCACATTGTCTTCAACATCCTGATCCTGATCGCCGGCCTACCGCTGGCGAGCCTGGTCTATCGCGCCTCGGAAAGGATCGTGGCGTTGGGCACCAAGCCCCAGGCCGCCAACGCGCTCGACGTCGTCGAGCTTTCGGCGCTCAACGAAAGTGCGCTCGACGTGCCGAGCCAGGCATTGGCCAACGCCACCCGCGAGGTGGTGCGGGTCTGCGAAACGGTCGAGATCATGCTGAAACGGATCATCGAGCTCTATGAGAGCGCCGATGCCGACAAGATCGGCGCGTTGGCCGCACTCGACGACCGTGTCGACAGGAAGCACGCTGCGATCAAGCTCTATCTGGCCAAGGTCACCAAGAACCCGTTGAGCGAGGACGAGGCGCTGCGTTGCCAGGAGCTGATCGGCGCCTGCGTCAAGCTGGAGCAGGTCGGCGACATCATCGTGCGCAACATGCTGGTCCACGTGAAGAAGAAATTCGAGCGCGGGCTGGAGTTCACGCCGGAAGGCTGGCGTGAGCTTTGCGCCTTCCATGGCTTGGTGCTTGCCAATGCCAGGCTTGCCTTCAACGTGCTGGTATCCCGCGATCCGGAGACCGCTCGCCAGTTGGTGCTGGAAAAGGACCGGCTGCGCGACCGCGAGAAGGAAACCAGCCAGAGCCATTTCGTGCGGCTGCGCGACGGCACCCCCAAGAGCGTCGAGACCAGTTCGATCCATCTCGACACCATTCGCGACCTCAAGCAGATCAACTCGCTGCTCGCCTCGATGGCCTATCCCGTACTTGAAGAGCGCGGCCTGCTCACCGGTTCGCGGCTGAAGGCCGGATAGATTGCATCCACAGGCCGGGTAGCTTCAGAACATCGCCTAGAAAATTGCTGTTGGCCAATGCGCAAAAATTATCTTTGCGCCACCTCCTGTCTGTCGGCTAAAGATCGCCGCATCTACCGGAAGGAAAGTCGATGGACACCCATTCCCGCAGCTTCGCCAAAGCGCTTTCCTGGCGCGTCACCGGCACCATCGACACGATGATCATTTCGCTCGTCGTGACCGGAAGCATCAAGCTCGCCGCGGCCATCGGCCTGACCGAGGTCGTCACCAAGTCGCTGCTCTACTATCTTCACGAGCGAGCGTGGCTGAAAATTCCTTATGGAAGGAAGGCAGCCGCCTAGCTCTTGCCTCCGCGGCGGGCGCCTGACCGGCGATCAAGAAAAGCTAAAGCGGCGTCGACAATTTCTGGATTGCCCGCTGCCCTCATCCGTGGTTTGAGGCGACCTTATCCGAGGATCGCCTTTCCGCCATGCTCCCCCTCATTGCCCTGTTCATTGCCGCCTTCGCCTTCGGCACCACCGAATTCGTCATCGCCGGCGTGCTGCCGCAGGTGGCGGAGGGCCTTGGCGTCGCGATCCCGACCGCCGGCTATCTCGTTTCCGGCTATGCCGGCGGCATTGCAGTCGGCGGCCCGCTGCTGGCGCTCGCCACCAAAAGGTTCTCCCGCAAGGCCCTGCTGCTTGGACTGACTGCAGCCTTCACCATCGGCCAGGCCGCCTGCGCGCTGGCGCCCGACTTCGCTTCGATGCTGCTGTTGCGGATAGCGGTGGCCGTGGCGCATGGCGCCTATTTCGGCGTTGCCATGGTGGTGGCCGTCGGCCTCGTGCGCGAAGACCAGCGCGGCATGGCGGTGGCGCTGATCCTGTCCGGCCTCACCGTATCGAACGTAATCGGCGTTCCGGCCGGCACGGCAATCGGCAACATCTGGGGATGGCGTGCGACATTCTGGGTGATGTGCGCGCTCGGTGTGGTGGCCTTCACGGCAATCGGCGCCCTGCTGCCGCGCAAGACGGGATCGTCGAGCCCGTCGGCGAGCCTTGGAAGCGAGGTCCGCGTGCTCGCACGCCAGCAGGTCTGGACCTCGCTCATTATTATGCTGATGCTGATGATCGGCCAGTTCGGCCTGTTCACCTACATCACGCCGACGCTGCTTGAGGTCACAGGCCTCGACGAGAAATGGATACCTTGGGTGCTCTTGCTCAATGGGGTCGGCGCAACGATCGGCGTCTTCGTCGGCGGGCGGCTCGCCGACTGGAAGCTGATGCCGTCGCTCATCGCCATGCTTTTCCTACAGGCGGCAATGCTCGCCTTGATCTACGCTGTCAGCCCTTACCCGCTGCCGATGGTGATAGCGATCTTCGTCTGGGGCGGCCTCAACTTTGCCATCGGCACGCCGATCCAGACCCGCATCCTGACCTGGACCGCAGACGCCTCCAACCTTGCCTCGTCGCTCATCCCGTCGGGCTTCAATGTCGGCATCGCGCTCGCCGCATCGCTCGGCGCGGCGATGCTCAATGCCGGCTATGGCTATCGCAGCCTGCCGGTGGTTGGCGCGATCGCCATGCTGGTCGCGGTCGCGGTTGCGCTTGCCTCGCATGTCTGGGAATGGCGAAGCCGGGCTGCGCCGCCGCTGCCGGCTGCCGCCGAATAGGGCTACAGATCGATCCGGTAGCGCAGGCTTTCCGCGCCGCCATAGGCGGCGTCCTCGAAGAAACGCCCGACGAGCCGGCCGCCATTGGCCAGAACGACCTTCTGCGAGGGCACATTGTGAGGCTTGCAGGTGATTTCGACGAAGGGCAGGCCAACCGCCCTCGCCTCCACCAGCATCAGCCGCAGCGCCTCGGTCGCATAGCCGCGTCCCCGTTTCCACGGCACCACCGCATAGCCGATGTGGCCGAGCACATGCGACGGCAGCGCCGCGGTGCCGTGCTGCCAGCGCAGGCCGATTGAGCCTGCGACTTCCCCGTCCCAGATCCAGCGCCGGAATCCGGGCAGCCGCGGCACCGTCGAACCGTCGGGCAAGGTGATCGGCGGTCCCTTGCCATCGGAATCGTCGAGATCGCCAAGGAAAGTCGCTGGATCCTTTTCGATAGCCGCAAGCTGCTCGCGCGTCGCGTCGAGCAGCCCCACATTGTCCGGCGACCAGCCGCGCTCGAGGGCCGCCTTGTAGGACGGCAGGTGTTCAAGCGCCGGTTTGACGAGTTTGATCACGGGCGCGAGCTTTTGGCTGCCGGATTGCGGGCGCGACGGCAAGGGCCTTCGGCAGCTTACTGAAGCAGGCTCTTGACGATGCCGCTCGCCTCGGAAAAATCCATCTGACCGGCGTATTTCTCCTTGAGCGCCGCCATCACCTTGCCCATATCCTTGACGCCGCTGGCGCCGGTCTCGGCGATGGCGGAACGGACGGCGCTTTCCGTCTCGGCCTGACCCAGTTGCGTCGGCAGGAAGTCGCGGATGATGGCCATCTCGTCGCGCTCCTGCGCTGCAAGCTCCGGCCGCTTGCCGTCATCGAACGCCTTGGCCGATTCTTCGCGCTGCTTCACCATCTTGGCCAGGATCTGCAGGATTTCGTCGTTGCTGGCCGGCTCCTTGCCGGCGCCGCGATTGGCGATGTCGCGATCATGAATGGCCGCCTGGATCAGCCGCAATGTCGGCAGCCGGCGCTTGTCCTGCGCCTTCATCGCACTCTTCAGGGATTCGGCGATTTTGCCTCGCATGGTGCTTTCTCCTTCGAATGCCGCGGACAATAGTCGTGCCGATAGCTCAAGGCAAATTCGATAGCGTCCGGCAAACCGCTGATATTATTCGACGAAATAAATCCAGGCACGCACGGCGCGGCATCATTGACCGCCTTGGCGCCTTCCCCTATGTACTGGGCCTTGCATGAATTGAATTCTAGTGCACGTCGCCCAAAAATGCGTAGCGGTTTTGGCAACGACAGGCACAAATGAAAACTTAGCGCGCCGAGGCTGTGAGATCGCCGCTTCGCGCCTTTTGTTGCGCCGACTGAGGGCGCAACCTTTAGGAGTGCCGCCATGGCAACGAAGACAGCCGCGTCGACCCCCCCTTGGGCCAGCGAGAGGCCGACAGCCCTGCTGGTGCTGGCCGACGGCACTGTCATAGAGGGCCGCGGTCTGGGCGCCACCGGCTCCGCCGTCGCCGAGGTCTGCTTCAACACCGCGCTGACCGGCTACCAGGAGATACTCACCGACCCATCCTATGCCGGCCAGATCGTCACTTTCACCTTTCCGCATATCGGCAATATCGGCACCAATGACGAAGACATCGAGGACCTCAACCCGCTGGCCCGCGCCGGCGCCGTCGGCGCCGTGTTCAAGGCCGATGTCACCAACCCGTCGAATTACCGCGCCGGAACCGGTCTCGACCAGTGGCTGAAGAAGCGCGGCATCGTCGCACTTTCGGGCATCGACACGCGGGCGCTGACCGCGCTGATCCGCGAAAAGGGCATGCCCAATGCCGTCATCGCGCACGCGCCCGACGGTATCTTCGACGTCGATGACCTCAAGCGCCGCGCCGCCGCATGGTCAGGGCTTATCGGGCTTGATCTCGCCAAGGAGGTGACCTCCGGCCAGTCATCGGTCTGGCGCGAGACGCCCTGGGTCTGGAACGAGGGCTTTGGCGAACAGGCTGATCCGTCGATGCACGTCGTTGCCGTCGACTACGGCGTCAAGCGCAACATATTGCGCCTGCTGGCCGGCCTCGGCGCCAAGGTCACTGTGGTGCCGGCAAAAACCGGCGCCGAGGAGATCCTGGCGATGCGGCCCGACGGCATTTTTCTATCCAACGGCCCCGGCGATCCGGAAGCCACCGGCGACTACGCCGTTCCGGTCATCCAGGATCTGTTGAAGACCGAAATCCCGCTTTTCGGCATCTGCCTCGGCCACCAGATGCTGGCGCTGGCGCTGGGCGGCAAGACCGCAAAAATGCATCAGGGCCACCACGGCGCCAATCATCCTGTCAAGGACCACACCACCGGCAAGGTCGAGATCGTCTCGATGAACCATGGCTTTGCCGTCGACGCCGACTCATTGCCGAGCGGCGTCGAGGAAACGCATGTCTCGCTGTTCGACGGTTCGAATTGCGGCATTGCGCTCACCGGCAGGCCGGTCTTCTCGGTCCAGCATCATCCCGAAGCCTCGCCCGGCCCGCAGGATTCGCACTATCTGTTTCGCCGCTTCGTCAATCTCATCCGCGAAAAGCGCGGCGAGCCGGCACTGGCCGAGCGTGTTTAGCGCATGCGCAAAAACGGATTTGATTGACGGCGCCGGCCGGGCTCCCGGCGCCGATCAAGCCCCGTCCGTCACCGCTTCCTGCGCGTGCATGCGTTTGACTTCCTTCGGCGTCGGCTTGGCCACCCTGGTGACGAAGACGACGAGCGCCAGCGTGAGGAAAATCGCGCCGAGCAGATACGGGGCACCGCCGAAAGCTACGGGCGCGCTCGGCCCCGTGAACCAGGAAAAGATCGCCGTATAAAGCAGCGGTGTGATGATCGAGGTGATCGAGAAGATCGAGGTCATTGCGCCCTGGAGTTCGCCCTGGGCGGAAGGTGGCACCTTGGCGGCCGCAAGGCTTCTGAGCGGCGGGTCGGCCAACGCCTCGAGACATCCGACGACGATCACTGCATAGATCATCCAGCCTTGTGACGCGAAGGCGTAGCCGAAGGCGCTGAGTGCGGTAAATGCCAGACCGATTACCGCCGTCTTCCACTCGCCAAGCTTAGGGATCACGCGCGGCAGGACTGTCGCCATGACGATCGCCCCGCACAGGCCGAAGGCGCCGAGCGAGAAGCCGATCTGTTGTTCGCTCCAGCCATAGCGATAACTGGAGACGAACGACCAGACCGCAGGATACATCATGTGCCCCAGCGTCATCAGAAAGAAGACAAGTCCGATCCAGCCGATACCTTCGTAGTTGCGCATCTGGACGAGCGTGCCGACCGGGTTCGCGCGTTTCCACTCGAAGCGGCGACGGTGCTTGTTATCAAGTGTTTCCGGCAACAGAAACAGCGCGATCAGAAAGTTTGCGAAAGCAAGCCCGGCAGCGAAATAGAACGGCACACGCGGCCCGAACGTGCCGAGCAACCCGCCCAGAACCGGCCCTATGACGAAGCCGACGCCGAAAGCAATGCCGAGCAGGCCGAAATTCTTCGCACGATTTTCGTCGGTCGAGATATCGGCAATGAACGCCGATGTCGTGGAATAACTGGCGCCGGAAATGCCGGCCAGCACGCGGCCGATGAACAGCATCGGATAGGACCAGGCGATAGCGCAGATCAGATTGTCGATAGCGAACGTCAGCACCGAGGCGAGCAGAATTGGCCGCCGCCCGAACCGGTCGCTCAACCCGCCCATCACTGGTGCGAAAACGAACTGCATTGCCGCATAGACGAAGAACAGCCAGCCGCCCTCGATAGCCGCCTCGCTGATGCCGACGCCGGTCAATTCCCTGAGATAGGCCGGCAGCACCGGCATAATGATGCCGAAGCCGATGACGTCGAGCAGCAGGGTGGTGAAAACAAGCGCAAGGCCCCGCCTGGCGGTTTTGGGGTCTATCATGATGGTATCTCCTCGGGCCGCCCGAGCGAACGGGAACACACCTTATAGGCGAGCACATCGCTGGGAACAATGAGGGAACGGGCCGAGTGCTTTCATCCTGACATCCCCTGACTGCGATCCAGTCTCTCGGATTACGAGAAAACCGGCGGCTCAGATCGGGTTGTTGAACGTGTCGCAGTCCGAAAGCTTGCCGTTCTGGAAGCCTCGCGCCAGCCAGGTCTGCCGCTGCTGCGACGTGCCGTGGTTGAAGCTTTCCGGCACGACGTAGCCCTGCATCTTCTTCTGCAGCGTGTCGTCGCCGATCTGCTTGGCGGCGTTCAGTGCCTCCGCCATGTCGCCCTGCTCCAAAATGCCCTTCTGACCGGTGAAATGCGCCCAGATGCCGGCAAAGCAGTCGGCCTGCAACTCGACCTGCACCGACATGTGGTTGGCGTCGGCTTCGCTCATATTCTGCCGCATCTGGTTGAATTTGGGCAGGATGCCGACCAGGTTCTGCACGTGGTGGCCGACCTCATGCGCGATCACATAGGCCTGTGCGAAATCGCCCGAGGCACCGAACTGCTGATCGAGCTGCTGGAAGAAGGTGGTGTCGAGATAGACTTTGCGATCGTTGGGACAGTAGAATGGTCCGGCCGCTGACGAGGCAGAGCCGCAAGCAGAGCCGATCCGTCCGCTGAACAGGACCAGTTTTGGATCTTGATAGGTCAGGCCCTCGGACTGAAAAATACCGGTCCACGTGTCCTCGGTCTCGGCCAGCACAGTCGACACGAACTGCTTCATCTCGTCGGAGGCGGGCGCACCGGTGCCGCCGCCTTGCGCACCGCTATTGTCGGTGATCTGACCGCCGCCGGGCTGCAAGCCGCTGTTATCGAGGATCTGACTCGGGTCGAAGCCGAAATACCACCCTGCCAGGAAAATCAACCCTACGATGATAATGCCCGACATGCCGCCGCCGCCGGCGCGACCGCCGATCGGGATGCGAAACTGCCCCGGCCCGCCGCCAAGCCCGCCGCTCTGGCCGCGCTCGTCCTCGACATTGTCACTCTGACGACGGCCCTTCCAGAGCATGGCAACCCCCGTGATGCAATTTTCCGGCCGATCGGGCCGTGTCCCGGTTCGATCGGACACGACAACAATTATCTCAACGGTTACGCCAAGTCACAGTATTTTTCGTGCGAACAAGCAATGCTTGCTGACGCTTGCCTGCTCTGGCCGAGACATCGCAAGGTCTGTGCCGTTCACCCTGCTCATGGGAAGCGAGAGTCGCGCGAAGAGATACGCTGGCCGTGCTTTTCAGCGGGCGGCGATTATTGCCTTGCGAAAGGCTTCGAGCGTCTCGGCGCTGACATGATGCTCGATGCCCTCGGCGTCGATGCGCGCCGTCTCGGCGCTGACCCCGAGCGAGCGCAGGAAGGCCTCGACGGTCTGGTGGCGAATGCGGCTCTCTTCCGCAACCTTGCGGCCGGCATCGGTCAGGAACACGCCGCGATAAGGCTTCCGGGAGACCAGCCCGTCGGCGCACAGCCGCGTCAGCATTTTCGCCACCGTCGGCTGAGCGACGCCGAGCCGTGCCGCGATATCGACCTGGCGCGCCTCGTTGCCATCCTCGATCAGGTCGGCGATGAGCTCGACATAATCCTCGACCAGCGCGCTGCGGCGCGCTTCACGCGTCTGCCTGAAGCCTTCCGAGTGGATTTCTGCGTCAGGCAGCGGCTTTTCGCGAGGAACCGGTCTTTTCTTCAGCGCCAATACGCGCTCCTCCCGGCAGTTTGAATCGACATTGCGGTCATAACACGGAACCCTATTGGTTCTGGCCGTTTATTTCCATTCGGTGGCCGGCGCAACCGGCGTTCACTGCCGTTCCGGCCGCACGGCCAAGCGGCCACAAGAAAAAGCTCAGACAATGAAATATAGCATATTGCATAATGTTCAGCCGTGGCATAGATAAGGAGACAACATCGATCGTTCCAGCGGAAAGCCATTTCATGTCGGAAGCCGAAGCCACCTCAGCCCCCCGGTCCATGTGGCGATTTGCCCGCCCGGAGGACGACGAGCAGCCCAGCCTTCGCGAAGTCAACGCAACGATCGCGGTGCCGCACTCGGGGATCTGGCTTCGCCGGCTGTTCGCCTTCATGGGGCCGGGCTACATGGTTTCGGTCGGCTATATGGATCCGGGCAATTGGGCGACCGACCTCGCCGGCGGGGCCCAATTCGGCTACACGCTGCTTTTCATCATCATGTTGTCGAACCTGATGGCGATCCTGCTGCAGGCACTCGCCGCCCGGCTCGGCATCGCCACCGGCCGCGACCTTGCGCAGGCGTGCCGCGCCTATTATCCGCGACCGGTCAATTTCATGCTTTGGGTCGCTTGCGAATTGGCCATCATTGCCTGCGACCTGGCCGAGGTCATTGGCACGGCGATCGCCTTGCAACTGCTGTTCGGGATTCCGCTGATCGGCGGCGCCATTATCACCGCGCTCGATGCCTTCCTGCTGCTGCTGCTGATGAACAAGGGCTTCCGTTTCCTCGAGGCCTTCATCATAGCGCTTTTGATTATCATCTTCGGCTGCTTCGCCATTCAGATCTTTGCCGCCGCCCCGCCGGTCGGCTCCATCCTGCACGCGATGTTCGTGCCGTCGTCCGAGATCGTCACCAATCCGGCCATGCTCTACATCGCCATCGGCATCATCGGCGCCACGGTGATGCCGCACAATCTCTATCTGCATTCCTCGATCGTGCAGACCCGCGCCTATGAGCGCACCGATCGCGGTAAGCGCGACGCCATCAAATGGGCGACGACCGACTCGACCATCGCGCTGATACTGGCGTTGTTCGTCAATGCTTCCATCCTGATCGTGTCGGCGGTGGCGTTCCACGGCACCGGTCATCATGACGTTGCCGAGATCGGCCAGGCCTTCGAGCTTCTGTCGCCGCTGCTTGGCCTCGGCATCGCTTCCATCCTGTTTGCCGTAGCGCTGCTCGCCTCCGGCCTGAACTCGACGGTGACGGCGACGCTCGCCGGCCAGATCGTGATGGAAGGGTTCTTGCGGCTGCGCATCCCGCAATGGGCGCGCCGCCTGCTGACGCGCGGCATCGCCATCATCCCGGTGGTGGTGGTCACCGCGCTCTATGGCGAGAAGGGAACCGGCCAGTTGCTGGTCTTCAGCCAGGTAATCCTGTCGATGCAGCTCCCCTTCGCTGTCGTACCGCTGGTGCAGTTCGTCTCGGACAAGCGCAAGATGGGCAATTTCGCCATTTCCCGCGCCGTTGCCGTGCTGGCCTGGGTGGTCGCCGGGCTCATCCTGGTGCTCAACTTCAAGCTGCTCTACGATACGGTCGTTGGCTTGGGCTGAGCGTTCTCGGCTCCAAGCTGAGACGATAAGGTCGGCAGTCATCCGCCCTTCCAACCCTGGAAATTTGCCGGCCGCTGTCGGATAAATGTCCGTTCGCCCGTCCTTGGCTCGAACTCCGGCCATGACGGCACGGATCAGGGAAAGGGAGCTCCAATGAGGAAGATCATCGCCGCAACATTCGTCAGCCTCGACGGCGTCATGCAGGCGCCCGGCGGCCCGCAAGAGGACCCTGTCGGCGGCTTCAAATTCGGCGGCTGGACGTTTCACTACTGGGACGATGTGATGGGCGCCGCGATGGGCGAGACGTTTTCAAAACCGTTCGCGCTGCTTCTCGGCCGCAAGACTTACGACATCTTCGCCGCCCACTGGCCTTATCAGAAGAATGATCCGATCGCCGACATCTTCAACGCCGTCACCAAATATGTGGCGACGCACAGGCCGGATTCGCTGTCCTGGCAAAACAGCCAGCCGCTCGGCAGCGACGTCGTGGCGACATTGCGCCGGATGAAGCAGGAGGACGGCCCCGACCTGCTCATTCAGGGATCGAGCGAGCTGATCCAGACCTTGCTCGCCAATGACCTGATCGACGAGATCAACTTGCTGATCTTCCCGCTGGTGCTGGGCAAGGGCAAAAAACTGTTCGGCAGCGGCACGATACCTGCCGCCTTCAAGCTGACCCGTTCGCAGGCATCGACCACCGGCGTCCTCATGGCGAGCTATGAACGCTCCGGCGAGATCAAGACCGGGTCATTTGCCACGGAGCAGCCGTCCGAAGCCGAGATCGAGCGGCGCAAGAACTGGAAGTAGATGCCGCGGGGCGATCAAGGACGGCTGAACACTGGCCGTCCTTTTTGCTGTTTTTAAGCCGCCTCTCGTCGCCCTGCCAACCCATCGCGGAGGTGGCCCGCGAATGCCAGTGCAGCCGGCGCGACGTCGTGCTTCGGCAAATGCAGATTGATCGAAAAATTCGGCAATGACGGCAGCTCCGGATCGTTGGCCAGAATGTCAAGGTCGACAGGCACGGTCGACGCCAACCAGGTGGTGACGGCCAAGTCCGAACGCACTGTCGCCGTCGTCGCGTCGATGCTGCCGTTTTCGAATACGGTGCGCCATTCCAGCCCATGCTCGTTAAGCGCCTCCAGCACCACCGGGCGGAACGCACAGGTCTCGGCGACCATCGAAACCGGCAAGGGGCGTTTGCCGCGGGCGGCGCCGCCTTTGGCGCCGACCCAGACCAGCCGGTCGACAACAAGGCATTCGCCGGCCGACCGACCGATCGGCTCCTCGATCACCGCGAGCTCTATCGTGCCGGTCGCCAAGGCTGCGGCCAACTCTGGCGACGAAGCACAGACAAGCGAGATCTCGACCTGCGGATAGGCTTCGGCATAGGCCTTCAGCACCGGCGCAAGCAAGGTGCCGACAAGGTCGTACGGCACGCCAAGCCGCACCTGACCGGCAACTGCATCACCCGCCATCTCCGCCAGGATCTCGTCATTGAGGGAAAGCAGGCGCTTGCCCTTGCCGAATAATCGCTCGCCGGAGCGGGTCAGCCGCAATCCACGCCGGTCGCGCTCGAACAGGCTGCAGCCGAGAACCTCTTCCAAGCGCTTGATCTGCTGGCTGACGGCGCCTTGCGTCAGATGCAACGCATTGGCTGCTGCCGTCATGCTGGCCTTATCGGCAACGGTGACGAAGGTTCGGATCAGGGCAGTATCGAGGTTGCGGAGCATTCGGCTATTATATTTGCTAATACAGATCATAGCAAACATTGCATTTACTGATGAGCCAAACAGCCTACCGTGCAGGCTTCAAAGGAAGCAGCATGTTTGAAACCGTCCTTCCCCTCGTCCTGTTCGCGCTGGTCTCAACCTCAACGCCCGGCATGGCCACGACCTTATCGACGGCGTCCGGCGCGCAGTTCGGCTTTCGCCGCTCTATCCCGCTGATGGCCGGGAGTGCGGCCGGCCTGGCCACGGTGGCTGCGGCAGGCGCTGCCGGGCTCGCCGGTCTGCTGGCCGCCGCTCCTTCGCTGCAACTGGCAATGAAGATGGCCGGTACCCTCTATCTGACGTGGCTTGCCCTCAAGATCGGCCGCAGCAGTCCGCCCAATCTGGACGTGGCCATGGCAAAGCCGAACAGCTTTTTGGGCGGCGCCGGCCTGCAATGGATGAACCCAAAGGGCTGGGCCATGGGGCTGGGAGCGGCGGCATCCTTTGCCGCGCTCGCCAACGGGCCGCTGCGGCTCGCCGTGCTGCTCGGCACGGTCTTCGGTCTTGCAGCGGCCCTCTCGCTGGCGGCGTGGTGCGTGGCGGGCACGCTGCTCGCCCGGTTGCTGCGAACCGAGCGGCAGTGGCGCATGCTCAACGCCGTGCTTGGCCTGCTGCTGGCCGCCTCGATCATTCCTATGTGGCGGACAGCGTAAGATCAGTTATTTCAGGCAGCGTAGCGTGCCGCCGGCTTGCCGGCCAGCAGGCTGCCGAAGAAACCTTGCCGCGCACCAAGATAGGATTCCAACCCAGCCGGATCGGAGAGCCCGGGCGCGGTGACGGTTTCGCCCTTGGCCAGGCCGACAAGCGCTGCATCGACCAGATCGTCGGCAGTCATAACGATCTCTGCCGGCAGGTCGGCAATATCGCTTCCGGCAACTTCCCAGAACTCGGTCCGCGTAGCCCCCGGCAGCACGACCTGTATGGCGACCTTGCTGTCGGCGACTTCCCGCTGCAAGGCCTCGGTGAAGTTGACGACATAAGCCTTTGTGCCGCTGTAGATGCCGCCGAACGAGGTGTCGAAGGCCAGCACCGACGCGATGTTAACGATGGCACCGCGGTTGCGCGCCAGCAGCTCCGGCAGGACCGCGCGGGTCAAACGAGTCAAAGCCACGACATTGACCTTGATCATGCGCTCGGCCACATCAGCGTCGGCCGTTGCCACCATCTGCGCGCCGCCAAGGCCGGCATTGTTGACCAGCAGCGTCACGCTGTCGTCGGTTGATATCGCCTGCTCGACCCGTCGCAGATCGCCGTCGTCGGCCAGGTCGGCGCTGATGACGCCGACCTTGATGCCATACGCGTAGCGGAGCCTCTCCGCCAATTCCTCCAACCGATCGGCGCGCCGCGCCACCAGCACCAGATCATAACCTAGGCCGGCGAGCCGGTCGGCATAGACCGCGCCGATGCCGGACGAGGCGCCGGTGACGACCGCTGTACCTTTGTCCTGATTGCTCATTGTCTTGCTCCTTCTGGTTCGATTCCAAATGCCAGTGCCGCACGGCAACACACCCTGCTTCGACTGGCACACGAATTATTGGCATATGCCACTATTTGAACGTAGGCATATGCCACCATCTTGTCAATCCGGGGAGCAAGGACTATTTCTGGTTTGCATCGAGGGGTCCCTTCCGGTCCCTCATCGGAAATCCGCCAATGTCCCAAACCACCCTGCCCGGCCTGGCGCTTTGCAATAACGCCATGCTGCGCCGCGCGACGCGGAAACTCGGCCAGTTCTATGACGATGTGCTGGCCCCATCGGGTCTGAAGGCCACGCAGCAGGGCCTGCTTTATCAAATCCACGTCGGCAACGAACCGACGATGGGTGCCATTGCCGCGGCCCTCGTCATGGACCTGTCGGCCCTCGGTCATACGCTGAAGCCGCTGATCCGCGACGGTTATGTCGAGACCTTCGCCGACCCTGCCGACCGCCGCATCAGGCGCGTCAGGCTGACACCGCAGGGCCGGACCAAGCTCGAAGAAGCCCTGAAGCTGTGGCAAGTCGCTCAGCAGCGCTTCGAGGAGATGTTTGGCAAAGAGCAGGCGGCAAGCCTGCGAGCGGCGCTGGACGAAATCGCCGCGCTGAATTTTGACGCACCGCCGGCCGCGACTTGAACTATCGGCGGCCGGCAGCCAAGCTCCACTGGCAGCCTTATTCGGCCGGCATCGCCACCGGTCGCGCCGCCAGGTGGCCCGCCAGCACGACGCCCAGACCGACGATCGGGAATGCCGCCGCGACCACACCGAGGTCGGCCGGTGCGCCATAGCGCAGCACCGCGGCGCCGACCACGGCGCCCAGTGCCACGCCGAGATAGAGCGCCGAAGCGTTCAGCGACAGCACGATTGGCGCGGCATCGGGCGCCAGCTTGATGATGCGGCTGGCCTGCGCCGGCGGGAATGCCCAGCCGACGATGCCCCACGGCACCATCATGGCCATCAATGCCGGCCCGGCGATCTCACGCGGCAGGAACATCGGGATCAGCGAAAACGTGACCAGCATCGCGGCACTCAGCGCCAGTGACCAGCAGACGGTGCGCGTCGCGCCGAAACGGTCGGCGGCCTGACCGCCGCCGATATTGCCGATGACCGCGCCAACGCCGAAAGCGAGCAGCATTCCGGGAAGCGCGATCGGGTTCAGTCCGCCGCCTTCGATCGCGAGCGGCGCGACAAAGGCAAAGACGGTGAAGGCGCCGATCAGGGCCAGGATGGTCGTCACCAGGATAGGCATGACGCCGGGGCGAAGTGCCGCTGCCAGCCGCATCCGGAGCGGCAGCCTGGTGCCGACGATGCCGCGCGGCAGCCGGTACCACAGGATCGCGCCGGCGAGCGCACCAAGGCCGGCAATGGCAAAGAAGGTGCCGCGCCAGCCGGCAACCGTCGCAACGAGCGCGCCGAGCGGTGCTCCGACCGCGACCGCAACCGTAGTGCCGCCGACGACCACGGCAATGGCGCGGGCGCGGTGATGATCGTCGACAAGCGCAACGGCCGTTCCCTGTGCGGTCGCCGCGAACAAGCCTGACGACAGCGCCATGACGATGCGCGCGATCAACAGCAATTCGAAGGAGGAGCTTAGCGCCGCGGCGACGTTGCCCACCACGAAGAACACCAGCGTCCACAGGATGACGCGGCGCCGGTCCCATTCGCCGGTCAGCGTTGCCAGGATCGGCGTGCCGATCGCATAGGCGAGCGCAAACGCGGTGATCAGCGTGCCGGCGAGCGGAACGGAGATGGCGGCATCCTTTGCAATGTCGGGCAAAAGGCTGGAGATGACGAAACCTTCGGTCGAAATCGTGAACGATCCGAGCGCAAGCCAGATGAGGCGCTTATCCATGGCAATTTCCTTAGTTCAAAGGTTATTGAACAATTGGACATAACAGGGCATGATGTCAATAAACCCGCTGCAAAATAGCCGAACCATCCTGACAGCCCGGTGTCAGGACGGAGCGACGGGACGAAACTATGTGTCCATTAGCCACGAGAGGAGATGCGTTGAAATCGGCTCCGAATGTGCTTAATTCCTGGGCATGACCTTGCCCCATCCCACCGCCGACCAGATCAGCCTGCCGAACGTGCTTGCCGTGCTCGGCGACCCGACGCGACTGGCCATCGTGCGCTATCTCGCCAGCAAAGAGGGCGTGCCGCTGAATTGCAGCCGGTTCCTCGATCTCTGCTCGAAGACCAATCTGAGCTACCATTTGGCCAAGCTGCGTGAGGCCGGCGTCACCCGCACCGAGGCGGTTGGAACCAGCCGGCTGATCACGCTGCGCCGTGACGATCTCGACCGCCGCTTCCCGGGCCTGCTCGACAGTGTTATTGCCGCGGCCGGCGACGCATCGTTGCCGGCGGTCGGCGGCCACGAGATCGAAGTCCGCGCCTGAACGACCCGAAGCTGGGTTCCGCTCTCGCCCGCCTCGCGAGGCGAGCGAAGTAGCTTCACCCGCCCTCCAGCCATTCCAATTAACGGAGCCTGCCATGCGCATTGCCGTCCTCGCCGACATCCACGGCAATGTCCTGGCGCTCGACGCCGTGCTCAACGATCTGCGGCAGCGCGGCGGCGCCGACCTCATCGTCAATCTCGGCGATTGCGTTTCCGGCCCGCTCTGGCCGCGCGAGACCATGGAGCGGCTCGAGAGGCTCGACCTGCCGACGGTGCGCGGCAACCACGACCGCCGCGTTGCCCGCGACCCACTGGACGACGCCATGTGGCCTTCCGACCGCTACGCGTACGAAAGGCTGACGGCAGCCCAGCGCGAGGCGCTGTTCGCGCTGCCGCTAACGCTGGACGTGGCGCCCGGCGTACTCGCCTTCCACGCCCGACCCGACCACGACGAAAAATACCTGACTGACGCGATCGTCGACGGCCGGCTGGTGCGCGCGCCGCTGGCCGCCATCGAGCGGCGGCTCGGCGCGATTGATGCCGCCTGCCGTATTATTCTTTGTGGCCACAGCCACCGCAGCGAGCTGATCCGCATTGCCGGCGGTCCGATCATTTTCAACCCAGGCAGCATCGGCTGCCCGGCCTATCACGACGATACGCCGCCGGCGCATGTCTCCGAGCAGGGCTCACCGCACGCCCGCTATGGCATCGTCGAACTGCACCCCGATCGTTTCGAAGCCATCGCCGTCGATTATGACCACGAGGCGGCGGCGCGCCAGGCCGAGCAGGCGGGACGGCCCGAATGGGCTCACGCGCTGCGCACCGGCTTTATGTCGGGCTGAGCTTGCTCATCCCAGGCTGAGCTCGCTCATCCCTAGCTGAACGGATGACCGCCTTCGAGCGGCAGAAGTCGCGACCGGTCCAATCTTCAGTCGTCAGACGCCGATCGCTTCGATCGCTTGGCAGGACGTCGGGTGCTGGCCGCCGAAGTCTTGGACGTCGAAGTCTTGGACGTCGAAGTCTTGGTCGCCGAAGGCTTTGGCCGTGACGTCTTGGGCGCTAGTTGCGTTGGGTTGAAAGTCTGTGCTGGGGCGGATTCGGAACCGGCCCGAATGTCGGCGTCGCGCACCTGCTGGCCAAAGTTCAGGCCGGTCAGCTCTTCAATCTCGGCCACCGTCGAAAGGAACTCCGATACCCTGGCAATTTCAAGCGGGTCATCGAATGCCTCGGCACGCTCGCCGAACGCTTCGGGCATCACTTCCAAAACCGGCTTCTGGTCCGCCAGCAGCGCGATGGCGCGCAGGCCAGCTTGATCGGACCACAGCGCGATCTTCCAGAACTTCAGCGGAACATGGCTGTCGAAGCGGTAGGGAGGATCGTCCTCGCCGAACACTGGCCCGGCAAACACCGTGACACGGCCTCGCGTCGTATAGGCGTTGCGCAGCACATAGGTTTCTACCGCGCGCCATCTCAACTTCCCTTTGGAGCCGGGATGGTCAAGCGAGCTTCCTTGATTGAAGAAGCCGACTTGCGGCGCAGCATTGGTATAAAAGAACGTGTCGCGTTCTGCCGCGACCGCCTCCTGATCGACGCCCCAGGCGGGGTCGCCGCGAAGTGTAATATGGCCCTTCTGGAACATTCGAGCGATTCGTTCCTTGGATTTTGCGACCGGAAATCCAGGCACATTCTGGCTCGAATAGAATTCCTGGTTCATCTGCTCGCCAAGGTCGATGCGCCGATCCGGCCGGAAAGCATCGCTGGCTTCCGAACCGGAAATCGACTCCACCCCCAATTCGACAAGCGACGGGTTGTCGATGACCGTCTTGTCCTCACGATTGACCGCCTTGGTGCGGGATCCATCGATATTGCAGGCGGTGACGAAGGCAAGCCTGCGATCGGCGTTCATCAAGATCGAAAAATGATGGTAGCGCAATTCGTGTGGGTCCTCTCCCGGTTTGGCAAGAAGGTTTTTGGCCAACCGGTAGGGTGAATTGGCAACCGTCGGCATTGCCAGGACAAAGCCCGGTATGAAGCCGGGCTCATACCCTCCACGATCGTCGAAATCCTCTGTTTTCCAACCCGCGGCCTCGGCGATGGCCACCTTCCCGGGTTCGCTTGCCGGGCCTTTGCCGTCGCTTCGTCTCGCATCGCCTCCGTCGCGGTCGATCAGCGGCGCCCGGACATTTATCTCGACGGGAAAAGTCCAGGTGACCGAGCCATCGGCATTGTGTCTCGTCGCCGGCGGATTGCGATCCGGTTCCGGCCGCTGCACCGGCTTGTCCGGCACATCTTCGCGAATATCGGCGTTCAGCCGAACTGTCTCGTCCATCATGCGCGGCATGCCGGCCCAAATCGCCAGAGCTTGCGAAACCGCCGATGCCGAGGAGCCCGGCAGCTTGGACTTTCTAGCACCCAGATCGTCAACGATGGCGCTGATCCGTATGCCTTCGTTGATCTCGCGCGCAAGCGCATAGCCACCTATGCCCGTCACCTCGTGGAACGGGCCAGCCCAATGGTGCAGGGCAATAGGTTCCCATTCATTGTTGAAGACCGGTGAACCGGACGAACCCTGTTCGGTGTCGGCGACATAGTGCAGCACTTGCACCGTTTCGTCGCGGGCCACCAGCCGGTTTTCACGCAACACCAGTTCCTTGAAGCGGCCATCGGGATGCTGAACGATGTTGGCGATTTCGCCGAGCATATGCTTGTCGCGCGCATCCGACAGCGAGATAAAACCGAACTCCCCCAGTTCCTTTGGACCGGAACGCCGCTCGCCGACTCCGATCAGCGTATAGTCCAGACCCTCTATGCTATCGGTCACGAAACAGGATTCAGGATCGAACAGGAACGTCGTCGGCGTACGCACGGCATTCGCACCGTCCTGCTCATAATCGAACTGAACCTGGAAGCGCCGGGAACCCGCCGGCGACGAAATCACATGGTTGTTTGTGAGGAACAGCCTTGGCCCGACCAGAAAATCCGATCCTTGTGGATTGCCGTTGAGAAAGGCAACGCGGCCAACCGCATCGGCAGCACGGCGCCCACGCTCGAGGAATGCGATCCCGATGAAATCGAGCGTTGGGCCGAGAATTGCCTCCGGCCCTGGCTGCTTGGCGGCGGCCTTTCTTTCCCCGGCAGACCTCATGTCGATCGCTGCCGATATCATCTCCGCTTCGGTGCGGCTGAGCGACGCCTTTACCTGCAACCTGTCGAGGCGCCTGGAGAGGGTCTGTTCGGCGGCCAGCGGATTGCCGTTGGCGATGTGACCAAGTGAAGCCTCAATCTCGGCGCGCGTTTTCTTGATACGCTGGCGAACTATGTTTTCCACCTGCGCAAATATTTCAAGGTCGACCATATTGCCCTCCTCAACCTTACTTGAGAGAGTGCATATTTACATGAAATGTGCAATATTTTGCCGGCTGTTAGTTCACGGAAGTGGCCTGGTCGCGATTCAACACGCGGCACCTTTTCGGGCTTACACAGCGCCGCCTCGTCGCCTATAAAAACCGGCTGGCGTGCGATGGCGCTTTCGTGCCTGGCCGCGCCTTCGGCAATTGAACCTACCGCCCATGGCAGATGATTAGGCGCACAGTAACACTCCCGACGACGCTGCTTGCGATGGTTGCCGCTCCGCTGATGCTGGCGGAGTTGCCGGCCAACGGCCAGGAGCCGGAGCCCATCATCTCGATTGTGACGGGTCTTGCTCCGGATGATCTCCTGAACGTGCGCGCCACGGCGTCGGCCATGGGCAAGGTCGAGGCGCGGTTGCCGAGTGGATCGAGCGTGAAAAATCTCGGCTGCGGCGACGTCAGCGGCCACAAGTGGTGCAAGGTCCAAGACATTGACGACCCGAAGCTGAGCGGATGGGCTCCCGCACGCTACCTCGACCCTATTAATCCCCAGCAAGTGACGCCCCAGGCGGCAGCCGATACGGAGAGCCCTGCCTCTCAACCGCTGCCCGACCTGACAACGCGCCTCGGCGCAACCGGTCCCGAAACGGCGCTGAACTCCGCTGACGCAATCGGCAAGGTGGCGATCGAGGATGCTTACCGCTTGGCCCTGGCCGCTGGAAACCCCTCGACTGGACAGGTTGATGGATCGCCGCCCGTGGCTGCGGACCCCGTCCGGAATTTCGGCGCGGCCAACGCGGCGCCCCCGGCCGACGCACAGACCGTTGCGCGGCTTCAGCCGCCGGGGACACCGGTACCCGGTGCCGGCAACGCCATCCCCTGCGCGCGCTATCTCGGCCAGCCGATGACCAGCTGCAAGGCAGGCGTGGTGCGCACCGGCGACAAGACCGACGTGACCGTGACCTGGCCCGATGGCGGCACGCGCATCATCAGCTTCCAGGCCGGCAAGCCGGCCGGTGCGGACGCGCCCGGCGAATTCCGCTTCACCCGCGAAGGCAGCCTCAACATGATCCGCGTCGGCGCGTCCGAACGCTTCGAGATTACGGACGCTTTCGCGTTGGGAGGCAGATAGATTCGAGACGCCGGCGGGACAGCGCCCCCCTCTGTCCTGCCGGACATCTCCCCCACGAGGGGGGAGATTGGCTGTTTCGCTGACGGCGCCTCTTTTTGAGGTTGGCGATTGGCGAAATCAAAGGTGAAGGCCGATCTCCCCCGCGTGGGGGAGATGTCCGGCAGGACAGAGGGGGGCGCGACGGAACGAGACGCTTGTTTGCTCAGGCAGCCCCGCACAAAGCCGCATTTTAGGGGCTTACATCCGGCAAAACTCTTCCCTATAAGGCCCTCCTAGCCTGATACCAGAATCGCGCGCACAACCGGCCGGGTCATCCCGTCCGGCTTTTTGTGCAAGCCGCCCGCCGAACGGACCCTCGACATGCCAAGACGCACCGACATCAAGTCGATCCTGATCATCGGGGCCGGCCCCATCGTCATCGGTCAGGCCTGCGAATTCGACTATTCCGGCACCCAGGCCTGCAAGGCGCTGAAGGAAGAGGGTTTTCGCGTTATCCTGGTCAATTCCAATCCGGCCACCATCATGACCGATCCGGAGCTGGCCGACGCCACGTACATCGAGCCGATCACGCCCGAAGTGGTGGCCAAGATCATCGCCAAGGAGCGGCCGGACGCGCTGCTGCCGACCATGGGCGGCCAGACCGCGCTCAACACCGCTTTGTCGCTGCGCCGCATGGGCGTGCTCGACCGCTACAATGTCGAGATGATCGGCGCCGACGCCACCGCAATCGACAAGGCCGAGGACCGCGCTTTGTTTCGCGAGGCGATGAACAAGATCGGCCTGGAAACGCCGAAGTCGATGCTGGCCAACGCCACCGACGTCAAGAATGCTGACCGCAAGACGCACGAGGCCGAGCGCGCAGAGTTGAAGGCCGAGAAGCCCGAAAACCTCGACGCCGCGCTCGACGCGCTGGAGACGCGCTGGAACCTCGGCGAAGGCGACCGCAAGCAGCGCTACATCAGCCACGGCATGGCGATCGCCGCGCAGGCGCTCGACCATGTCGGCCTGCCCGCAATTATCCGCCCCTCCTTCACCATGGGCGGCACCGGCGGCGGCATCGCTTACAACCGCGCCGAATTCTTCGAGATCGTCCAGTCCGGCCTCGACGCCTCGCCGACCACCGAAGTGCTGATCGAGGAGAGCGTGCTCGGCTGGAAAGAGTATGAGATGGAGGTCGTCCGCGACAAGGCCGACAACTGCATCATTATCTGCTCGATCGAGAACATCGACCCGATGGGCGTGCATACCGGCGATTCGATCACCGTCGCCCCTGCCCTGACGCTGACCGACAAGGAATACCAGATGATGCGCAACGCCTCGATCGCGGTGCTGCGCGAGATCGGCGTCGAGACCGGCGGCTCCAACGTCCAGTTCGCCGTCAACCCGGCCGACGGCCGCCTGGTGGTGATCGAGATGAACCCGCGCGTCTCGCGTTCGTCTGCGCTCGCCTCCAAGGCGACCGGTTTTCCGATCGCCAAGATCGCCGCCAAGCTCGCCGTCGGCTACACGCTGGACGAGCTCGAGAACGACATCACAGGCGGAGCAACGCCGGCCTCATTCGAGCCGAGCATTGACTATGTCGTCACCAAGATCCCGCGCTTTGCCTTCGAGAAGTTCCCCGGCGCCGAGCCGGTGCTGACCACATCGATGAAGTCGGTCGGCGAGGTCATGGCCATCGGCCGCACCTTCCAGGAATCGCTGCAGAAAGCGCTGCGCGGGCTGGAGACCGGCCTGACTGGTCTGGACGAAATCGAGATCCCCGGCATCGGCCATGGGACGACAGCTGCCAGCCATGTCGATGACCGCAATGCCATTCGCGCCGCCTTGGGCACGCCGACGCCGGACCGGCTGCGCATGGTGGCGCAGGCGATCCGCATGGGCACCTCGCTGGAAGACGTGCACGCAATGTGCAAGATCGACCCGTGGTTCCTCGAACAGATCGCCGGCATTCTCGACATGGAAGCGCGCATCCGCGAGCATGGCATTCCGGAGGATGCAGCCAATCTGCGCATGCTGAAGGCGATGGGTTTCTCCGATGCCCGCCTCGCATCCCTGGTCAGGAAGGACGTTGAAGAGATCCAGAAGATTCGCGAAAAACTCGACGTTCATCCGGTCTACAAGCGCATCGACACTTGCGCCGCCGAGTTTGCTTCGCCCACCGCCTACATGTATTCGACCTATGAGGTGCCGTTCGCCGGCGCGCTCGCCAACGAGGCGCAGGTCTCATCGCGGAAAAAGGTCGTCATCCTCGGCGGCGGCCCCAACCGCATCGGTCAGGGCATCGAATTCGACTATTGCTGCTGCCACGCCGCGTTTGCGCTGCGCGACGCCGGCTTCGAGGCGATCATGATCAACTGCAACCCGGAGACCGTGTCGACCGACTACGACACCTCCGACCGGCTCTATTTCGAGCCGCTGACGCCGGAGGATGTGCTGGAGATATTGCGCGCCGAGAAGGCGTCCGGCGAGCTGGTCGGCGTCATCGTCCAGTTCGGCGGCCAGACGCCGCTGAAGCTCGCCGATGCGCTGGAGAAGGCCGGCATCCCGATCCTCGGCACCTCGCCCGACATGATCGATCTGGCCGAGGACCGCGACCGCTTCCAGAAGCTGTTGCACAAGCTCGGCCTCAGCCAGCCGAAGAACGGCATTGCCTATTCGGTCGAGCAGGCCCGCCTTGTCGCTGGCGAGCTCGGCTTCCCGCTGGTGGTGCGCCCGTCCTATGTGCTCGGCGGCCGCGCCATGCAGATCATCCACGACGAGAGCATGCTGCAATCCTATTTGCTCGACACCGTGCCCGGCCTGGTGCCGGAGGACATCAAGCAGAAGTACCCCAACGACAAGACCGGCCAGATCAACACCCTGCTCGGCAAGAACCCGCTTCTGTTCGATACCTATCTGTCGGGCGCAATCGAGGTCGATGTCGATTGCCTCTGCGACGGCAGGTCGACTTACGTCTCCGGCATATTGGAGCATATCGAGGAGGCCGGCATCCATTCCGGCGACTCGGCCTGCTCTCTGCCGGTGCACTCGCTGCCTTCCGAGCTGGTCGACGAGCTGGAGCGCCAGACGGCAGCGCTTGCCCGCGCGCTCAATGTCGGCGGGCTGATGAACGTGCAGTACGCGATCAAGGACGGCACCGTCTATGTGCTGGAGGTCAACCCGCGTGCGTCGCGCACCGTGCCTTTCGTCGCCAAGACCATCGGCCGGCCGATCGCGAAAATTGCCGCCCGCATCATGGCCGGCGAAAGCCTGGAAGACGCCTTCGCCCATTACGGCGCCATGCCCGACCCGCGCAATCCCGGCCACATCGCGGTCAAGGAAGCGGTGTTCCCCTTCGCCCGCTTCCCCGGCGTCGACATATTGCTCGGCCCGGAAATGCGCTCGACCGGCGAGGTCATGGGCCTCGACCGCGACTTCGCGCTGGCCTTCGCCAAGAGCCAGCTAGGCGCCGGCGTCGACCTGCCGCGGTCCGGCACCCTGTTCGTCTCGGTGCGCGACGAAGACAAGAAAGGCATACTGCCGGCGGTCAAGCGCCTCGCCGGCCAGGGCTTCAAGGTGCTCGCCACCTCCGGCACCGCCCGCTTCCTCGCCGAGAACGGCGTCGCGGCGGAGAAAATCAACAAGGTGCTGGAAGGCCGCCCGCACATCGAGGACGCCATCCGCAACCGCCAGGTGCAGATCGTCTTCAACACCACGGACGGCCAGAAGGCGGTGTCGGACTCAAAATCGCTGCGCAGGGCAACGCTGATGCAGAAAGTGCCGTACTACACGACGCTGTCGGGGGCTGCCGCGGTGGCTGAGGCGATTGCGGCGCTGCGGGCGGGGAGCCTGGAGGTTCGGCCGCTGCAGGAGTATTTTGCGTAGGCTATGGGGATTGGAAATCCATCATGAGTGTGCCGTCTCCCCGCCTTTTCCAGACGTACATTGTTACGTCACGCTGATTTCGGTCTCCCTTCGCGTCGAAGGTCAGGTTCCCCAACACGGTCGGAATTGGTTGGCCGGATTTTATAGAAGCCGCAACAGCCCTTGGCGCCTGACCACCTGCCATTTCGATACCCTTGGCCGCCACTTGGACTGCCGCATAGGACTTCAGCGTGTAGTCTGCCGGCTCGAATCCTTGAGAACGAAAGCGCGCGACAACGTCGGCTGCGGCAGGATTGCCCCGGTCCTCGAGCGAAAATGCTATTAGCACGCCTTCCAATGCGGGCCCCGCTTTCCCGGGCAGATCGTGAACTAGAGCTCCATCTCCGGAGATGAACTGAACCTTCAGCCCAGCTTCCTTGGTTTGGCGAACGAGCGGACCAAAATCGTCGGCAAGCCCCGCGAAGAAGAGAACTTCGATCTTCATCGATTTAAGTTTGCTGATGAGGTCTGCAAAATCGCCTTGGCCGGGTTTGATCTTTTTGGCCAGCTTTTCAGGATGCCCCTTTGCTCGCAGCGCTTTTCTTGCCTTGTTCGCTAAGCCATCACCATAGGGCGTACCATCGCTAACGATGGCAAGATTTTGTGCTGAGAAATGATCGGCCATATACTCGCCGGCAAACATCCCCTGAACATCGTCACGACCGACCGTGCGAACAACATTCCAAAGTTTGAATTCGGTAAGAGCGGGATTTGTCGACGCGGGGCTGACCATCAAAGTGTTGTTCTTGGCATAGATCATCGCGGCAGGGACAGAACTGCCTGAGTTGAAATGGCCGATAACAAAGCGAACCCCCTCTTTTGCCAATCTCTTGGCGAGGGCTATCGCGGTGGCTGGCGTATACTGATCATCGAGCACGGTGAGTACTATCTTGCATCCTCGTACCCCGCCCTTGGCATTAATGTCATCTACAGCAAGTTGAGCGCCCCGCCGCATCTCCTCACCGTCATACGCCCAATCGCCGGTCATAGGACCGACCACTGCCATTGGAATATCGGCGCATTTTGCAGTGGCGGGTTGAGGCAACGCCATAAAAGCGACGAACATCGCCAGCGGCAGCCTGATCCATAAAAATGTCTGGTACTTTCGTAGGCTAATCCACAACATCGACGACGGCTTCCTTCACGATTTTGTTCTTTGCTCTCTCCAACTTGCTTGCAGCCTTGCGCATCCTAGCTACAGCTTCCTTCGCCTTGTCGCCGTCAATTGTGTCGCGTTTGATCACTTCATTTTCGACAAGCTGAAGCGACTAATTTTTTCGGTAGCTTGTTCATGACTCGCCCTCCCTATCCCCAGATGGATTTGAAGACGACTTTACTTTAAAGACAAGCGGAAATTATCCCGGAAGGGCAGAAGTTGAAGCTTCACGCCACCGCTACGCACTCGATCTCGATATCAAACTCCATCGGCCACGAGGCCACCGGCACAAAACTCCGCGCCGGCGAGTTCGTCGAAAAATACTTCGCATAAACGCGGTTGATGGCGTTGTAGAAGCCGGAATTGACGGCGTAGATGCGCACCGTCACCACGTTGTCGAGCGAGGTGCCCGCCGCTTCAAGGCAATGTTTCAGCGCCTTCAGCGACGCCTCGGTCTGCGTTTCGATGTCGCCGCGCACCATCTCGCCTGTTACCATGTCGACAGGCGGCGTCGCCGAGATGAGCACGACGACGCCCGGCCTAGCCAAGAAATCCAATAAACCGTCCGGCGAAAAGCACGGACGTCCACAGCACCAGCGAAAGCACAGCCAGCACGGTCGCGGCCCCACCAGCCGGCTCGTCGCCGCCTTTTACGCGGCGCATGAAGGCAAGGAAGTTGGCGCCGGCGAGGAGGATGAGTGTCATCTTGGCAAGGAAGATCGGCATCGCCGCATATTCGCTCGCCCTGACCGAAAACAGCAGCGAACCCGTGACCAGCGCACCGCCAAACGCGACCAATGCGGTGCGGCGCAGCAGCGCGACGAACGCCGCCTGCGGCAGTGAGCGGAAGGCGCCCAGGATCCTGAGGTCCATGAGCCAGACGCAGGTCAGCAGCACGCCGATCGACATGATGTGCAGCGCATTGACGATTGGGTAAGCGACGAAAGAAGCCTTCAGCCCCCACGCGAAGGCGAGTTGCTCGATGCCGGCAAAAAACCCGTCCATTCAGGCCGGCGGCACGCGGTCGGGATAGACATCATAGGTCTTGCCGCCGACGATGACGCGGACTGCCTTCATGCGTTTTTCGTTTTCGTCGCGCGAGCGGTTGCCGATCGCGGTCACCTCGTCGCCGACCTTGGCGACCTCCTCGGTGAAGCCGGCGGCGATCGTGCGGGACGGCGGCGCCATCTCCACCCGCCAGGCTTCTCCCTCCGCATCGACGTCCAGCGTGGCATGCGGGTTGCCGATATAGATGGCCGTTATCTTGCCCCGGAGTTCGAAAAACCCGTCCTGCGTCCACGACCAGCCGTGATGGGCATAGGCCGCGGTGCCGGCGGCAAGGATCACCGCCGCCGCCAGCGTGACGCTCCGGTTGAAAGGTGACAGCATCGCTCGTCTCCTCGGTACCGGCACTAGAGGGTAGGTCAGCGCGCCGCAGCGTCAAATCACATGAGGCCTTTTGGGTCGCTGCGCTCCACAGCCATGTAACGGCATGGATCCTAGGGTCTGCGCTCCCGCTTCGCGTTCGCTCCGCCCTAGGATGACGAAGCGCGGGTAGGCTTCCAGCCAATCTCCAACGCCCGCGATTGGCCTTTATGCCACTGTGCCCTTCGTCATCCTAGGGCGGAGCAGGAGCGAAGCGACGTCGCGGAGACCCTAGGATCCATGCCGTTACCTTCGAGCGTCGCAGCCTGCTCGAATATCAACGCACTTACCCGAAGCCGCTCAGCCCCCGACCTCTCACCCCGCCCAATCCACCTCGACCATCCCCAGCCGCTGATAGAGCCGCACTGCGGCGGCGTTCTCCACCGTATTGGTCTTGAGATCGACATGCGCAGCACCCCTTGCCTGAAACACCGCAAACGCGTGCCGCATCAGTGCCTCGGCGATGCCGTTGCCGCGTGCCTCCGGGTGGACGGCAAGGTCCTTGACGAAAGCCCGTGTCCAGCAGAGCGCCGCGCCCGCCAGCCGGCCCTTGCGGTCGATGACCAGGAAACACAAAGCTGGGTCGAATTCCGCGTCGGCCGAAATGCGTGGCCACCATTCGTCGAACGGCCCGTCGGCGCCGTCGTCGAACACCGCGGTCAACAGCGCATGCAAAGCGAGTGCATCGGCGGCTTCGAAGGCGCGCATGAAAAAACCTTCGGGCCAGCGCGGCGCCAGAAGCGTGTCGTCGAGGATCTTGCGCAGGCGGATGTCGTTTGGCGCCGGCGGGCGCGGCTCAGGCATCGGGTTGCATGCGGCGGCGCAGGCTATCGCTGCCGAGGCCGGTTTCGCCCAGCATCCCCTTGCGCTTGGCGTCGTAATAATAGCCGCTCTGGTAGAGCCGGTCGGCGCGCTTGGGATTGCCGCCTGAGACCAGCCAGGCGCCGCGCAGATATTTCACTGCATATTTCAAATTGGTCTCGGCATCGAACAGGCCGCTTGCCGGCCCGTCATAGCCCATGCCGCGCGCCGTCGCGTGCTTGATCTGCATCAGCCCCCAATGGCCGTGATTGTAGGCTTTCGGGTTGAAGGTGCTCTCGCGGTTGACGACGCTGCGCACCAGATCGACCGGCACCTGGTAGAGCGCGGAATATTTCTCGATCAGCCGCTCGATCTCGCTGCGGCCGCCGGCGTTCGACTGACCCTCGGTGGGGTCGGTCGCGGCCAGAACGGCCGGGTTCTGCGGCACCGTGTAGGAAACCGGCTGAACGCCGGGCATGGCCGCGGTCTGTTGGGTGACCGGCATGGCGACGGCTGGCGTCGCGGTAACAGGCTGGGCATTGGCGGTCATGACGGCGGGGGTAGTTGCCGCCAGCGGCGTCGGCCCGGCAAAGGCGGCGGCCGGCTCGACCGGCAGCGCCGCCGTCTGGGCGACGCCGGACGGTTCCGGCAGCACCGAAACCGTGTCGGGCAGCGCCATCGTAAAGCCGGCGTCGGTATTGGCCTTATTTTCGGTAAAGGCCGGCGCCGGGGTCACCGGCGAAGTCGAGGTGCAGCCGCTGAGAGCGGCCACGGCCAACACCGCCACTAGGACGGGAAAGAGAAATTTTGCTGGCAAGCCGCGCTCGGGTCCGGTTCGTCGGGTGTTAAGAAGTCCTTACACCAGCATCTTTCCCCGGGCAATCCGCGGCATTCGACCGTTTTCGGGTGGCGAGCCGGGCCGGGAAATGCGATATTGTTCTGGATTTGTACTTCGAAGGATTCCGGAAAGGAGCACGCCATGGACGCCTCTCATGCCACCGCCGGCCACGCGGTCTTCGAAACCGTGCTCGGCTTCATGGGCATCGCCTGGAGCGAAGCCGGACTGACCCGGCTCTGCCTGCCGCAGCGCAATCGCGACGCGGTCGAGCGCCGGCTGCTGCGCCATGCCTCCGACGTCGAACAAGCCGTGAAGCCCGAGCCGCAATGGGTTGCCGAGCTGATCGCGTCGATCAAGGCCTATGCCGCCGGCGAGGATATCGATTTCTCCGGCGTGCCGGTCGATCTCAGCGGCGTCGACGAGTTCCGCCTGGCGATCTATGACGCGGCGCGAAAACTCGCCTTCGGCGAAACCACCACCTATGGCGAACT
This sequence comes from Mesorhizobium sp. M0590, assembly GCF_040320905.1. NCBI lineage: Bacteria > Pseudomonadati > Pseudomonadota > Alphaproteobacteria > Hyphomicrobiales > Phyllobacteriaceae > Mesorhizobium > Mesorhizobium sp. M0590. The sequence continues at coordinate 286,660 of NZ_JAMYQN010000003.1, read as the reverse complement.
GGCCAAACGCGCCGGCCATGCCGGGCTGGCGCGTGAGACAGGCGCCGCACTCGGCGCCAACCCGGTGCCGCTGGTCATCCCCTGTCACCGCATCCTTGCCGCCGGCGGCAAGATCGGTGGATTTTCCGCGCCCGGCGGCTCGGCTACCAAGGAAAAGATGCTGGCCATGGAAGGCGTACGCGTCGGCCCGCCACCGCCGGCGCAGGTGTCGTTCGGGTTTTAGGTGTGCTGATATTCAGGCGAGGCCGGCACCCGGCGCACCATTTCGTCCCACTCTAATCCGGAAGCAGGCGCCGGCGGAAGCGCCGATCGATCTCCACCCGCTTGCATTTGTAGACGGTGCACGAATTCGTATCGGCGCTCGGCACCGAGGCCCGCGCCCTGACTTCGCCGATGTCGCAGAATTGCTGGCTCCGCACATAGCGGTCGTAGAGCGCCAGGCCCGGCACGCGCGCCGATCTGTAGCGCAGGATGACCGCACCCTCGCGCGCGATCGTCGCCTGCACCTTGCCGCAGCTCATGCGGGTCGGGTCGTAGCGCGAGACCGCCTGCGCCTCGGCGGCCACCAGCGTCAGGCAAGCGGCAAGCAGAACGATTTTCATGGCCCCTCTCCCCAAAACCCGGTCGCGCCCGAAGCCGGCGCGATCCTCCCGCGTCAGGCGCGCAGCGACGACGCTCTCACGCGATTGGGGCGGCCGTTGGGCAGGGTTGTCGCGGCGCCATTTTCCGCCCCGTCTTGTTTTTTGCGCGAAAGCATATTATATGCCGTCCATTGATATTTCGGCCGATCGATCCGGGCCTCGCGATCTTCGCGTTTGCTGACGTTCTATCTCCAAAATCTCGATACAAACCGGCTGGGTTTCGGTCCAGTCAAACTAAAGCAAACGTAAAGGACTATCGAAATGGCAACAGGTACGGTCAAGTGGTTTAATTCCACCAAGGGTTTCGGCTTCATTCAGCCTGACAGCGGCGGCGCGGACGTTTTCGTTCACATATCCGCAGTCGAGCGTGCTGGACTGTCGACCCTGGTTGAAGGCCAGAAGATCAACTTCGAGATCGAGCAGGACCGCCGCACTGGCAAGTCGTCCGCTGGATCTCTGAGCAAGGCAGCCTGATTTTGCGAATGGCGCGCGCCGGGCGATAGCCCGGGGCGCGCGGCAAGTCACGGATGTACTGGCGGTCGCGCGAGAAGCGCGCTGGAGCGAAAGACCCCGACAAGCCGAAGCAGCAGATTGCTGCCGGCCCGGCCAAAACGCTCCCGATCAGGCTACCAAGCATGGGAAGGCGGGATTTTGTCCCGCCTTTTTGCTGTCTGGATTTTAAACGCCGACAATTGGCGAAACCGGCGATACAGCTCCTTCTCCCCGTATAGTGACGGGGAGAAGGACGCTTTCGCCGAAGCTTTCGCCAATTGTCAACGTTGCTCAGCAAAGTCGGCGAGTTGCACTCAACCCACCCACTCCAGCGGCACATGCCCCGGGTCGGCCTCGACCCTTTTCAGCCAGGCGGCCACCGCCGGATAGGCGTCGAGCTGAAACCCGCCCGTCTCGGCCGTGTGCGTATAGGCATAGAGCGCGATGTCGGCGACGCTGAGCATATCACCGGCGAAGAAGCTGCTCCCGGCCAGGTGCTTGTCCATGACGCCGAGCGCCTTGTTGCCGCGCTCCAGCGTCAGCGCCAGCCGCTCGGGCGTTGCGTCCTTGGCTCTTTCAGGGAAGGTCAGCAGCGCCCTGCGCACGGCGATATAAGGCTCGTGGCTGTATTGCTCGAAGAACAGCCACTGATAGGCCAGCGCGCGTTCGTATCTGTCCGCCGGCAGAAACCGCGTGCCTTCGGCGAGATAGAGCAGGATGGCATTGGATTCGGCCAGCCGCCGGCCGTCGTCGAGTTCGAGCAGCGGCACCATGGCGTTCGGGTTTTTCGCGACATAGTCGGGCTTGCGCGTGTCGCCGGTGTGCGAGCTGACCTCGACATTGGTGAAAGCGATGCCGAGCTTGGCCATCAACAGGCGCGGCTTGTAGCAATTGCCGCTGTCGATCATTCCATAGAGTATCATCGGTACTGCCCCTTGCTCGCAACCACCCGTCTCAGGGCTTGATCCAGCCTCTATCGCGGCAGCGGCGGCTTCATCCAGTGATTTGTTTTGGCGTAACCATCAGCGCCGCTGATGCATTTCAGGATATATCGAGATTCAAGTCAGGCCGAGCCGAGAAGGGTGGGTTCCGAGAACCGGAGCGGAGCGTACTTTGGGTACGTGAGCACCGGAAGCGCAGGAAACCGCCGTTCGCAGGCCGGCATCACTTGAATCTCGACATATCCTAGCCGAATAGGGGGATGACGTTGTTGTCCCTGCCAAGCAGCCTGTCGATCGACAGAGGCTCCTCGTCGAACAGCGTACCGGCCAGCGCCGGCCGGGCAAGGTAAAAGCCCTGCAGCAGGTCGACGCCGCCATCCAGCGCGACGCGCAGATGCGTGGCGTTCTCGACGCCTTCGACCAGCACCTTGGCGCCACGGTCGTGCAGCGTCGAAACCAGCGGCCGGAAAAACCGCTCGGCGGCGGCATGGCGGCAGAATTCTGCGAACCAGGTGCCGTCGATCTTGACGATGTCGGGCTGCACCAGGGCTACCCTTTCTTCGGTCGAATGCCCGGTGCCGAAATCGTCGATGGCTATGCGGACGCCGTCGCGCCGCATCTCGCGCGCCAGGCTGACAAGCACCTTGTCGCCGGCCGCCTGCTCGGTGATCTCGCAGACCAGCATGCCGGGATGCAGGCCGAAATCCGCCAGATGCCTGGTCATCAGCCTGATTTCGGCCAGCGCCCGTGCGGGGTCATCGTTGATCAGCGGATTGTAATTGAAGAACAGGTCGAGCCCGTCGACGCCGATGTTGCGGAAGTTGCGCAAATGCAGCACCCGGCACATGGTTTCGACCAACAGCCGATCCGCTGCCGGCACACCTTCGAAGAAGATTTGCGGCGCCACCGGCCTGCCTGCGCGATGCGGCTCGATCAGTCCCTCGACCGCGACGGCGGCGAGAAACCTGCCGCGAGCCGCGAAGACCGGCTGGTAGGCGCTCCTCAGCCGGAATGCGCCATAGACGCCATATTCGATGCCGACCTCGTCGGCAAAGATCGCTTCGCCGACCTTGCGCCGCATGTCGGCCCGCCCGGTCACGATGCCACCCTGCGCCCGAAAGCCCGCATCGGTCGCCGCGAGGTCGAAACGGCCGTGGGCACTTTGTCCTTATCGGGCGACACCGCTGATGCCTGCCCGGCCTTGTCGAAGACGTGAAAGCTGGTCGGTGCAAGCTCCGGGCGTGCCAGCACGAAGCCTTGCACCATCGAGGCGCCCGACTTTTCGGCGAGCTCGAGCTGCCAGCCCGTCTCGATGCCCTCGAATACCGTCCGGATGCCTTGCTCTTCGAAGCTTGTCACCATAGCGGTCAGCAAGGCGAAGCCGGCACCGGACTCCATCAGCGTCATGATCCAGTCGGCGTCGAACTTGACGATGTCTGGCCTGAGTTCCTTGATGCGATTGATGTCGGACTCCTCGGCGCCGTAATCGTCGACGGCAATGCGCAAACCATTGCCCCTGAGCGCCTCGACGAAATTGTAGAGCGTTTCCTGCGACGCCGATTTCTGCTCGGTGACCTCGCAGACGACGCGGCGCGGATCGATGTCGGCCTCGTGCAGCACCAGCCGCATGTCGCGCAGCGCCTTGTCGGCGATGCTGCGGTCGGTGAACACCGATGGATCGAAATTGATGAAGATGGAGGCGTCTCGCGGCAGGCAGGCGCTGGCGTTCAGAAGGTGCAGCGTCCGTGTCAGCGCCTCGATATGCAGGCGGTCGACCGCCGGACAGCTGTTGAAGAAACTCATTGGCGGCTGCGGCTCGCCTTCGCGGAACGGCCGGATCAGCCCCTCGAACGCGACGACGGAAAGCTTGCCCTTGTTGAAGGCGAAGATCGGCTGGAACGCGCTTTGCAGCGTATAGACCCCCCAGACACCGCTGGCGGTGCCGTCATCATGGCGGATGATATGGGCAAGCCCGATGCTGCGCGTCACGGTTCCTCGCTATGCGAGACTGGCGGACCGGCCACGGTCCTGCCGTTCAAGCTTTTACCGATCGTTGGTGAATTTATTGTTGCCAGCATTGCGCGCTGGCTCATTCGACAATGCCTGCGCTGGGCTTGCGCTTGAGAAGACGATGCGACATGAGAGGCGCCGCGGCGCCTTCGCCCGCCGGTCTTTTCTGGAGATATCTGTCATGGCCTTTCTTGCCGACGTCCTTTCCCGCGTAAAGCCTTCCGCGACCATCGCGGTGACGCAGAAGGCGCGCGAGCTGAAAAACGCCGGCCGCGATGTGATCGGGCTGGGCGCCGGCGAGCCGGACTTCGACACCCCCGACAACATCAAGCACGCCGCGATCGAGGCGATCCGCCGCGGTGAGACGAAATATCCGCCGGTATCCGGCATTGTGCCGCTGCGCGATGCGATCGCAAAAAAATTCAAGCGCGAGAACAATCTCGACTACCGGCCGGAGCAGACCATCGTCGGCACCGGCGGCAAGCAGATCCTGTTCAACGCCTTCATGGCGACGCTGAACCCCGGCGACGAGGTGATCATCCCGCGCCCCTATTGGGTCAGTTATCCCGAAATGGTGGCGATCTGCGGCGGCACCTCGGCCTTTGCCGACACCTCCATCGACAACGGCTTCAAGCTGACGGCGGCCGTGCTGGAAAAGGCGATCACGCCGCGCACCAAATGGCTGTTGATGAACTCGCCGTCGAACCCCTCGGGCGCAGCCTACACCGAAGCGGAACTCAAGAGCCTGGCCGACGTGCTGTTGAAGCACCCGCATGTCTGGGTGCTGACCGACGACATGTACGAGCACCTGACTTATGGCGACTTCGTCTTCAAGACCATCGCCGAGGTCGAGCCTAAGCTCTATGAGCGCACGTTGACGATGAACGGCGTGTCGAAGGCCTATGCCATGACCGGCTGGCGCATCGGCTACGCGGCAGGCCCGGTGCCGCTGATCAAGGCGATGGACATGATCCAGGGCCAGCAGACCTCCGGCGCCTGCACCATCGCCCAATGGGCGGCGGTCGAAGCGCTGAACGGCCCGCAGGATTTCATCCCGAAGAACAAGGCGATCTTCCAGGGCCGGCGCGATCTCGTCGTCTCGATGCTCAACCAGGCGCGCGGCATCACCTGTCCGTCGCCGGAGGGTGCGTTCTACGTCTATCCCTCCTGTGCCCAGCTGATCGGCAGGAAGACCAAGAGCGGCAAGGTGATCGACAGCGACGAAACCTTCTGCTCGGAACTGCTCGAGGCCGAGGGCGTGGCGGTTGTTTTCGGCTCGGCCTTTGGCCTCGGCCCGAACTTCCGCATCTCCTACGCCACGTCGGAGGCTCTGCTCGAAGAGGCCTGCACGCGCATCCAGCGCTTTACCGCCGCGCTGGTCTGAGACGTTTCAGCCGCCATACTGCTCGTCGTTCACCTTCTCCAGCCAATCGACATGCACACCCTCGAGCGCCTCCTGCATGGCGATGTGGGTCATCGCCGATTTGGGCGCGGCGCCGTGCCAGTGCTTTTCGCCGGCCGCAAAGGAGATGACGTCGCCGGCCCTGATCTCCTGCAGCGGCCCGCCCCAGCTTTGCACGAGACCGGCACCGGATGTGACATAGAGCGTCTGGCCGAGCGGATGCGTGTGCCAGTGGGTGCGAGCGCCGGGCTCGAAGCTGACCAGCGTGGCTCTGAGCCGCGCCGGCGCCTCTTTCTCGATGATCGGCGTCTGCAAAACCCGGCCAGTGAAGTATTTTTCCGGCGCAACAATCGTCGGCACGCTGCCGCAGGCAATAATCTTCATCGTCGCAAGTCCTCGATTCAATCCAGTGTCTTAGACCCTACCACTTTCGTCCGATGCCGGCTGCATCTCCTGCCGGCTGCGGGCAAAACGCGGCCAGAACAGACCGGTCCGCGTGCGGTAAGCGTCGTAGGCATCGGCCAACCTTGTCCGCGAAAATTTTCGCTCTTCGTCCAAGGCTGCGATCACGTAGATCGTAACGATGCCGGCGACCGGAACCACCGCCCAGACCGACCAGGTCGCGATACCCCATCCGATCCAGAAGATGATGTAGGACGTGTAGAACGGATGCCGGACATGGAGATAAGGGCCTTCGGTCACCAGGCTGTCGGGATTGTCAGGATCGAATGCGAACCGCAGCCGCGCCTTGCGGGAGACCGAGATCGCCCACCAGAACAGCGCCGAGCTTGCCAGTTCGATGGCGAGCCCGCCGATCTTCGCCGCCACCGGCTGCCGCTCGATCCACAGCAGCGCAAGAAAGAACAGCGCCGTGCCGACCACGACGGCCGAAATGATCATCGCGCCTTGAGACATGGTCTGCGACTGGAAATGCGCGCGCATCGACCAGGCATATTGCCCGAGCGTCGCGATGCTGCTGATCGAGAGGAGAAGGTCGAGCGTGGATTCCATCATCAGGGTCCCGGGGTTAGCTGTGGTGGATTCGTTCATCATACCCGGCGCAAGCCGAGAAATCATTTCTTAACCACCGTTCTAAACAACATGGTGACCTCGGCATGCGATGTTGACCTGGAGACAATCCCAAGGTCCAAACCAGATATGGCCGTTTCCCACCGCACGATCCGCACGCCGCAAGCGGATTTGCGCCTCAGCCAGTCGTCGGGACCCGGCATCCCGCTTGTCCTGATCCACGGCTCGGGCAGTTCGCGCGCCGTATTCGCCCGTCAGTTCGACAGCCCGTTGGCCGCTGCCCATCGGTTGATTGCTTTCGACCTGCCCGGCCATGGCGAATCGTCGGACGCCCGCGATCCGGCGACGGACTACACCATCGCCGGCCTTGCCCAATCGGCGGCTCAGCTCCTCGATGTTTTGGGGATCGGCCGCGCCGTCGTCTTCGGCTGGTCGCTTGGCGGGCACGTGGCAATCGAACTCGCAAGTTTTCACCGCGCCGTCGGCGGGCTGATGCTGACCGGCGCGCCGCCGGTATCGAAGGGTCCTTTCGGCATGCTGCGCGGCTTCCACGCGCATTGGGACATGCTGCTGGCGTCCAAAAAGACGTATTCCGAACGCGATGCCGAGCGCTTCGAGACGCTGTGCTTCGGCGACACCGCCGATCCGTCCTTTCGCCAAGCCATCCTGCGCACCGACGGCCGGCTGCGCGCCGCGGTGACGCGCGGCATGCTCACCGGCAAGGGCGCCGACCAGAGACAGGTGGTCGAGCAAGCCGCGTTTCCGGTCGCTATCGTCAATGGCGAGAACGATCCGTTCGTCCGGCTCGGCTATTTTGAGACACTCGCATACGGCTCGCTGTGGGAGCATTGCCACATCATCTCTAGCGCCGGGCATGCGCCTTTCTGGGAGCGTGCGGACCTGTTCAATCCGTTGCTCGCGCGCTTTGCCGAGACGGTGGCGGTGCAGCGCGTCGACGCACCCTCGCTGGCGTCGCGCCTAACCGGCACCGGCTGAACCGGCCCCAACTTCAAATCCCTTCAACCTCAAATCCCTTGCCCTCCCGGCCTGCCCGTGGGACGATGCCCTTTGGGTAGGTGGCAAATTGAAAAAAGCCTCGCCCGCGACGGCCGACAGGCCGGCCGCCGCTCACAGGGAAACGCCTGAGTGGAGGTCAGCCATGGGTACTCGCGCCGGAGGACGACGCACGGGACCGAAATGCATTGCCATAGTCGGTCCCTTCGCAAGCGGTAAGACGACACTTCTCGAAGCCATACTCGCCCGTACAGGCGCCATTCCCCGCCAGAATCCCGTTTCGTCCGGAAATACCGTTTCCGATCATTCGCCCGAGGCGCGCGCTCACGGCATGAGCGTCGAGGCGACCTTCGCCACCACCGATTTCATGGGCGAGCCGTTCACCTTCGTCGATTGTCCCGGCTCCATCGAATTCTCCTTCGAAGCCGAGCCGGTGCTGGCCGCCTGCGACGTCGCCGTGGTCGTTGCCGAGGCCGACGAGAAGAAGATCCCTGCCCTGCAGCTGATCATGCGCAAGCTCGACGATCTCGGCGTGCCGCGCATGCTGTTCCTGAACAAGGTCGACAAGGCGATAGCAGGTGTGCGCGACACGCTGAAGATGCTGCAGCCGGCAAGCTCGGTGCCATTGCTGCTGCGCCAGATCCCGCTGCGCAAGGACGGCGTCGTCATCGGCTCGATCGACCTCGCTCTGGAGCGTGCCTACATCTACCGCGAATATGCCGAGAGCGAGGTCGCCCAGATCCCGAGCGACGACAAGGCGCGCGAGCTCGAGGCGCGCTTTTCCATGCTGGAGACGCTCGCCGACCATGACGACCGGCTGATGGAGCAATTGCTGGACGAGATCGAACCGCCGAAGGATGCGATCTTCGACGATCTTGCCGCCGACCTGCGCGACGGCATGGTGACGCCGGTGCTGATCGGCACCGCCGAGAAGGGCAATGGCGTGCTGCGCCTGTTGAAGGCGATCCGTCACGACGCACCCGACATCGAGGCGACGCGCCAGCGCCTCGGCGCTCTCGATGGCAATGCCACCGTGGTCCAGGTGATGAAGACCATCCACACCGCGCATGGCGGCAAGCTGTCTGTGTCGCGCATCCTGTCCGGCCAGGTCGCCGACGCCGCCGAGCTGTTCCTTTCCAATGGCGAAACGGCAAAGGTCTCCGGCATCTACAAGATGCTCGGCAAGGACCAGGTCAAGCTGACTTCGGCCAAGGCCGGCGACACGGTCGCGCTCGGCAAGCTGGACGCCGTCAGGACCGGCCAGACGCTGAGCTCGACCAAGGGCGGCATCCAGCCGCTGGTCACGCTGGCGCCGCCGCAACCGGTCTTCGCCTTCGCGCTGCGGCCGAAAGAGCGCAAGGACGAGGTCAAGATGTCGGCGGCCATCCAGCGCCTGGCCGAGGAAGATCCCTCGCTCAACCTGCATCACAACCAGGATTCGGCCGAAACCGTGCTGTCCGGCCATGGCGAGATGCATCTGCGCGTCGTGCGCGAGCGGCTGGAAGGCAAGAACCAGATCCCGGTCGAAGGCCATGTGCCGGCCGTGCCCTACCGCGAGACGATCCGCAAAGCGACGCAGCAGCGCGGCCGCCACAAGAAACAATCAGGCGGCCACGGCCAGTTCGGCGACGTCGTGATTGAGATCAAACCGCTGCCGCGCGGGTCAGGCTTCCAGTTCACCGATACGATCACCGGCGGCGTCGTGCCGAAGACCTACATCCAGTCGGTCGAGACCGGCGTGCGCGATTACCTGAAATCCGGCCCGCTCGGCTTCCCGGTCGTCGATGTTGCCGTCAACCTTTCCGACGGCTCCTACCATGCGGTCGATTCCTCCGACATGGCCTTCCAGATGGCAGCGAAGCTGGCGATGAAGGAAGGCATGGCCGCGTGCTCGCCGGTGCTGCTCGAGCCGGTGATGAAGGTCGAGATCGTCACGCCGTCGGATGCGACGTCGAAGATCATCGCTCTGATCCCGCAGCGGCGCGGCCAGATCCTCGGCTACGACGCGCGGCCCGACTGGCCCGGATGGGACGTCGTCGAGGCGACCATGCCGCAAGCCGAGATCGGCGACCTCATCATCGAGCTGCGCTCGGCCACGGCGGGTGTCGCCAGCTACCGGGCCGTCTTCGACCACATGGCCGAACTCACCGGCCGGTTGGCCGACGAAGCGCTGAACGCCAACGGCAAGGCCGCCTGATCTGCCTTTGCGGCCCAACAGGAAACGGCGCCCGGATGATCCGGGCGCCGTTTCTTGCGGACCGTCTTCGTGGGAGGCGAAACGGCAGGTCCGCCGCATGCTTGCCGCCGGTGCCTGGCGGCGGAGGAAGGTTCGGACGCGGTAGCTGCCTGAGCCCGGGTCGTCCGAGTGATGCCCCCATCCCCCGGACGAGCCACACCGCGTCCTGTGCTCTGCTTAATCGATTTGGCGCGCCCGCGGCATGTTACCCGAGGTTACATGTCACTGTTACGCGACCGCTCCGGCCGATTTTCTGGCGATGTGTTGGTTTCGGGCAACAAAAAAGCCGGATCAATGAAGACCCGGCTGAGTTTGATTGGAAGTGCCTGTTAAGGCTAACCTCCAGAGGGGAACACTCGAGAGCGCTAATGGGAGGAGAACGCGCTCAGGAGATGATCTATATATGTGCTCTTCATGCCCAAGAAACAAGCATCTATTTTGCAACACTCACATGCAAAAAGGCGCCGGCTGTGGTCTAATCCGTCCCGAAGCGCAATAGGACCAGTTGAATCGCTGAAATACAGCCTACGGCAAGGCAAAAATCGATCCGCGGCAGCGAATCAGCAGCGATTCCTGCTCGGAAAGTCGAAAAACGCAGGATGACGTGGAATCGTGCAGCACGCGTTTGTTTTTTCGGCAGCCAGACCTTGCTGGTGCATGCCGCCCAAAAGCCCGCCATCGAGCTTGACCTGAGGGTGCAGCGGTTTGGGTTACATGCCGGACAAGACCTGAAGCGCGTTGCAGGAGACCGTTCAAGGCCGCGCCCGTAAGGAGAGCTATATGCGAGCCACTTCGGCGATCGCCGGCAGCGTCATCTTCCTTGCTGTAGCGCCCGGCGTGGTCGCCGGGCTGTTGCCTTGGCTGCTGACCGATCGCTATCGCCTGCCCTGGTCGAGACTGCCCGGTTTCGTTCCTGTGGGCTGGCTGCTGGTTGTCGCCGGCACAGCCATACTGCTGCACGCCTTTGCCCGGTTTGCCCTAGAGGGCCTGGGTACCCCCGCCCCGGTCGCGCCGACCGAAAGGCTGGTCGTCGGCGGCATCTACCGCCATGTGCGCAATCCGATGTACGTCGCCGTGCTGTCGATCGTCCTCGGCCAGGCACTGCTGTTTTCGAGCTGGACGGTCGCCGCCTATCTAGTCATCGCCGCGGCCGCCATGATCTCCTTCGTGAGACTATATGAGGAACCGACGCTTGCCCGCCGCTACGGCGACGAATACGAGGCCTACCGCCGTGCCGTACCAGGCTGGCTGCCCCGCCTGACACCTTGGCGCGGCTGAAGCAGGCTCCAACGCTACGTCACCACGGCAGCGGGCCGTCCTCGTTCGAGAACGTGCCCGTCGGACCGCTCGCGTCGAGAAGCGCGAGGCGCACGGGCTCCCGCGCGGCCTGTTCGACGGTGCGCGGACCTTCGAAGTTGTTCAGCTCCGTCGCGGTGTAGCCCGGGCACGCAGCGTTGACCTTGATGCCGGTCTCCTCGAGCTCGATGGCGAAGGCGAGCGTCATCGCGTTGACGGCCGTCTTCGACGGGTTGTAAACGGCGCCAAACGAAGCGCGGTACGGAAAGGCCGGATCCGCGTTCAATGTCAGCGAGCCGGCGCCGCTCGATACGTTGACGATACGCGCCGCCGGCGCCTCACGAAGGAGCCGCAGCATCGCTTGCGTGACGGCGACGATGCCAAACACGTTCGTCTCGAACACCGCGCGTACGTCGTCGAGAGAGGCAACACTCGGGCGGCCCGAGTTGATGATCTCCTCGAACAACGTGCCGGGCTTTCCCGCGTGGGAGATGCCGGCATTGTTCACCAGCACATCGAGGCGGCCGATTTCGATGCGGATGCGCTCTGCCGCGGCGGCGATCGAGGCCTGGTCGGTGACGTCGAGCTGCAGGGCGTGGGCATCCTCTCCGATGCTCTTTGCGGCTGCCTCGGCATGCTCGAGCCTGCGCGATCCTACGAGCACGGTAAGGCCGTTCGCCGCGAGGTCCTTGGCGATCTGAAGACCGATGCCCTTGTTGGCCCCGGTGACCAGGGCGACGGGTTTGTCCTGCATGGTAATCTCCTTTTGTGCACCGATGTGTGGCCAACACCGCCTTGCCGTGCTAGATACAAGTCAAACGGAACCACGTTCCACATATATCCGGAACAAGGTTCCGTTTGCAAGAGGTAATTTGATGGGCGAAAAAACGCCGAACGGCAAAACGGATCAAGGCGATAGTCTGGAACCCCGCGACCGCGCGGATCGGCACGTGCGCGCCGACGCACGGCGCAACATCGACGCGTTGCTCCGGGCGGCCATGGCGGTGTTCGCGACCTCCGGCGTGGAGGCTCCGGTGCGAGAGATCGCGGAAAAGGCTGGCGTCGGCGTCGGCACCGTCTACCGCCACTTTCCACAGCGCTCGGACTTGATCGTGGCCGTCTTCCGCAACGAGGTTGACGCCTGTGCGGACGCCGCGCCGATCCTGGCCGGAAAGCATGAGCCCGGTGAAGCGCTGGCCCTGTGGATGCAGCGCTATGTGGATTTCATCACGGCAAAACGCGGCCTCGCGGCAGCCTTGTACTCAGGCAATCCGGCCTTCGACACTTTGCCTGCCTATTTCAACCAACGGCTCCGGCCCGCGCTCCAAACATTGCTGGAGGCAGCGGCCGCGGCCGGCGAGGTGCGCGCCGATATCGAGCCGGGCGATCTGTTGGGGGCGGCCGCCAGCCTTGCCATGCCGGCACATGGCGGCGGCCCTGCCCAGGCGCGGCGCATGGTTGCCCTGCTGGTCGACGGTTTGCGCTACGGCGCCAGCACGCTGGCGGATACGCGTTCCTAAAGCGCGTTGCGTTCGACCGACCTGATGCGACGCGCTTTAGGTTCTTGTTTGATGCATGTCGTTATCGCAAAACCGCTGCACACTTTTGCGCGACATGCATTAAATCAGAACGACCAGCTGCGCGCCTTGGCGATGATGAAATCGCGGAAGACATGCAGCTTCGCCTGGTTCTTCATCGCGTCGGGATAGGCGAAATAGGTATCGAAGGACGGCACTTCGGTCTCGGGCAGCAACTGCACTAGCCCGGAATCCTTGCTGACCACGTAATCCGGCAGCATGGCGATGCCGGCGCCGCCCTGCACCGCCCGCTTGATCGACAATATGTCGTTGATCTGCAGCGTCGGCACCCTTTGCCCGCCTTCGAAATCGCCGACCGTTTCCAGCCAGTTCAGTTCCGACAGATGCGCCGGCACCGGCACGCCGAAGGTGACGATACGATGGGCCTTCAGCTCGGCAATCGAATTCGGCTTGCCGTATTTGTTCACATAGGAGGGCGCCGCGTAGAGATGGAAATGCACGGTGAACAGGCGGCGCTGGATGAGGTCGGGCTGCTGCGGCTGGCGCAGCCGGATGGCGCAGTCGGCCTGGCGCATGGTGAGGTCGAGCTCCTCATTGGCCAGGATGAGCTGCAGGCTGACCTCGGGATAGAGCTCGATGAACTCTTGCACGCGCTCGGTCAGCCAGCCTGCGCCGAGGCCGACCGTCGTCGTCACCCTGAGCACGCCGGAGGGCCGGTCCTTGGTTTCGGTCAGTCGCGATTTGATGGTTTCGAGCTTCATCAGCACGTCGTGTGCCGTGCGGAACAGCATCTCGCCCTGCTCGGTCAGCACCAGGCCGCGGGCATGGCGATTGAACAGCGGCACGCCGACGTCATGCTCGAGCGCGCTGACCTGCCGCGAGATCGCCGATTGCGACAAATGCAGTGTTTCCGCGGCATGGGTGAACGACCCCGCTTCCGCTGCGGCGTGAAACACGCGTAGCTTGTCCCAATCCAACGCCATGATTTCCCCTCGTCCTGTTTTCTGGCGTCCGCCTGTTTTGGCGTCTGAATGAAAAATCAGGCTTTTGCGCGGCTTTTCTCAGCCGCTTGTTCAACATTCACTCCGCCGCTTCGCGGTGAACCTCGATCCCCGCCAGATATTTTTCCGCCTCGAGCGCGGCCATGCAGCCGAGCCCGGCCGCCGTCACCGCCTGGCGGTAGATATCGTCGGTCACGTCGCCGGCGGCGAACACGCCCGGCATATCGGTGCGGGTCGAATCCGGCGCCGTCCACAGATAGCCGTTCGGCTTTTGCTTCAGCTTGCCGGCAAACAGCTCGACCGCCGGCGCGTGGCCGATCGCCACGAACACGCCGTCGACCACCAGATGCATCTCCTGCCCGGTCACCACGTTGCGCAGCTTCAGCCCTTCGACCGATGGCGGCAGCGGCGCCTTGCCGGGCCTGCCGGTGATCTCGTCGACCACCGCGTCCCAGATGACGCGGATATTATCTTTCCGCAGCAGCCGCTCGCGCAGGATGCGCTCGGCGCGGAAATCGCTGCGCCTGTGGATGACGGTGACGCTCTTGGCCAGGTTGGAGAGATAGAGCGCTTCCTCCACCGCCGAATTGCCGCCGCCGATCACCGCGACATCCTTGCCGCGATAGAAGAAGCCGTCGCAGGTGGCGCAGGCCGAAACGCCAAATCCCATGAAGGTCCGTTCGCTCGGGATGCCCAGCCATTTCGCCTGCGCGCCGGTGGCGATGATCAGCGCGTCGGCGGTATAGATCGTGCCGGAATCGCCCTTGGCGCGGAACGGCCGCACGTTGAGGTCGACTTCGGTGATGATGTCGTTGACGATGTCGGTGCCGACATGCTCGGCCTGCCTGAGCATCTCGCTCATCAGCCATGGACCCTGGATCGGTTCGGCGAAGCCCGGATAGTTTTCGACATCGGTGGTGATCATCAGTTGCCCGCCCTGCTGCAGGCCGGCGACCAGCATCGGCTTGAGCATGGCGCGGGCGGCATAGATCGCCGCCGTATAGCCGGCGGGGCCGGAGCCGATGATGAGAACAGGCGCATGCTTGGTGATCATGAAAAACCTCTGCGGGGAGCAGCCATGGATTGTGGCATGAACTCTCGTCGATTGTTGCGCGTAATGTAAGTGTTGCCTGCGACGCGAGCAAGGCAAGTTGCCGTTCGTCCCCGGAAAGCTTCGGCGCCGGCGACGGCGACAAGCAACCCGCAGCAAGATGATGCAAAAATCCTCGATCCAGCGGATGGAATAGACAGCAAAGTCGTTTAATTACAAAGTCGCGAAAGATTCTTTCGCGTCATCACGGAAGCCACCATGCCGATCAAGGCCGATCTCGATGCCATCGACTGGAAGATCCTGCGCGAGCTTCAGCAGGACGGACGCATGACCAATGTCGAACTGTCGAGCCGCGTCGGCATTTCGGCGCCGCCGTGCCTGCGCCGCGTCAGGCGGCTGGAAGAGGCCGGCATCATCCGCGGCTACCGCGCTTTGCTCAACGCTCCGGCGCTCGGCCTCGACGTCGTCGCCTTCTGTCTGATCGGCCTGCATCACCAGGCCGACGCCGAACTCAAGACCTTTGCCGAGCGCACCCGCGGCTGGCCGATCGTGCGCGACGCCTGGATGGTGTCGGGCGAGTCCGATTTCCTGCTACATTGCGTGGCGAGCGATCTCGGCACCTTCCAGACCTTCGTCATCGAGGAACTGGCCTCGGCCCCCAATGTCGATACGGTGCGAACCGCGCTGACCATCCGCCGGGTCAAAGACGAAGGGCTGGTGGCGTTTTCGGCTTAAGAGAGCAGGCAAAGCGGCTGCGAAACAAAAACCCGGAAACAAAAAACCCGCCTCGGCGGGCGGGATCGTCGGTGGAAATCATCACCATACCGAAATTAGTAGCATAGCTGCCGGCACAAAGCAAGAACAAAATGTGGCTATGCGTCAAATAATAATCGCTACAGGCTAGGGCTGCCCCTCACCGACCCCTCTCCCCGTGAAGGACGGGGAGAGGGGTCGCCAGCGTTGCGGCTAGTCCCTTCTCCCCGTTGACAATTGACGGCCTCTACCCGGCCTGGCGCAATCACCCTGCGTCGCAGAGGCGCGTTTCGACCATTTCGCACAAATGGTGGTAGAGGCACAAATGCCCCTGCTGGATGATCGGCGTCGAGGTCGAGGGTACATTGAGCAGGATGTCGGAGAGCGGCTTCAGCTTGCCGCCGGTGTCGCCGGTCAGGCTGACCACCGTCATGCCCATCATGCGCGCCTGTTGGGCGGCGGCGAGGATGCTTGGCGAATTGCCGCTGGTCGAGATGGCGAGCAGCACGGCGCCCGCCGAACCATGCGCCTCGACCTGGCGCGCAAACACCGTGTCGAAGCCGTAATCATTGCCCCAGGCGGTCAGCACCGCCGCGTTGGCCGGCAGCGCGATGACGTTGTAGGCCTTGCGCTCCCTGAGGAAGCGGCCGACCAGCTCGCCGGCGATATGGATGGCGTCGCTGGCCGAACCGCCATTGCCTGCTATCAGCAGCGCCTTGCCCTGCGAAAGCGCGGCGACGACGGCGCTGACCGCCCGCTCCATCTCGCTGGTCAGGTCGCGCTCGACCATCGCCGAAATCGCGGCCGCCGAGCGGGCCAGGTAATCGTTCAGTTCGGACATGAAACCCTCAGTTCCCGGCGCGCAACCTGCCGATAGTGCCGGTCGTGCTCTTGCCGGCGACGAGGTCGACCAGCACGACGCGCCCGCCGGCCTTCTGCACGACATCGGCGCCAACCACCTGATCGACCGTATAGTCGGCACCCTTGACCAGTATGTCGGGGCTCAGCGCCTCGATCAGCGAAAGCGGCGTATCCTCCTCGAAGATGACGACGGCGTCGACCGAGGCAAGTGCTGCCAGCACGCAGGCCCGGTCATGCTGGTCGTTGACCGGGCGCCCCGGCCCTTTCAGCCGGCGCACCGAGGCATCGCTGTTGAGGCCGAGCACCAGCCGATCGCACTGGCTGCGGGCCGCATGCAACAGGCTGACATGGCCGGCATGCAGGATATCGAAACAGCCATTGGTGAAGCCGACGCTCAAGCCCTCGTCTTTCCAGCCCGCCACCAGCCGCGCGGCGGCGGCGGCATCGAGGATCGCATCCAAGTGGGCGACCGGACCATGCGAGCGAAACAGCGCACCGGTGAGTTCCTCGATCGTCAGCCGCGCCGTGCCGCGCTTGCCGACGACAACGCCGCCGGCGGCGTTGGCGATCGATCCGGCCATGACGCGGTCGGCGCCTGCTGCAAGTCCCAGTGCAAACGTCGCGATCACCGTGTCGCCGGCGCCCGAAACGTCGAACACTTCGCGCGCCTGCGTGGCGATATGGCGGGCGTCGTCCGCACCGATGACGCTCATGCCCTTTTCGCTGCGCGTCGCGACGACGAAATCGAAACCGTGCGCCGAAATCAGCTGGCGCGCCGCCGCCTCGATTTCGTCGTCGGCAAACACTGCGCGGCCGACCGCCTCGCCGAGTTCCTTGCGGTTGGGCGTGATTGCCGTCGCGCCGGCATAACGCGCATAGTCGCGGCCCTTCGGGTCGACCAGCACCGGCTTGCCCGCTTCCCGACAGATCGAGATCAGCTCGCCGGCGGCGCCGTCGAGCAGCACGCCCTTGCCATAGTCGGACAGGATGACGATGTCGGCGCGCGCCAGCGCTTCGCGAAAATGCCCGACCAATGTCGCGCGCTCGGCATCGCCCAGCGGCTTGATTTCCTCTTCGTCGAAACGCAGCACCTGCTGGTTGAGCGCGCTGAATCGGCTTTTGGACGACGTCATGCGATCGGCATCCTGCGCCAGCCCGCCGGTGTCGACGCCAAATTCGCCGAGCATGCGCATGAGGTTCTTGCCGGCCTTGTCAGCGCCGATCACCGAGACCGGTATGACGGCAGCGCCGAGCGAAACGATGTTGGCGACGACATTACCGGCGCCGCCCATCGCCAGCGTTTCGCCGCGCCCGTGCAGCACGGGGATCGGCGCTTCCGGCGAAATGCGCTCGATCACGCCGTTGACGAAACGGTCGAGGATGAAATCGCCGACCACCAGCACAGTGGCGCTGCCGAAGCGCGAGATGGCGCGGTGAAGGGGTTCGGGAGAGGGCAGCTTGATCATGTCAACGCGTGGGAGGGCCGATTTTCGGTGACGGGAAATTCGATGGGCAGGGCCGGCCGTTCATGGCGATGCCGATATACCGCAATTTCAGCCGACGCAACGGCAGGCCTTCGACCGATCGCCGCGGCGAGACAGTGCGTCAGCTTTTCTGCAACGCGACATGCACGCCCAGTCCGACAAGCACCGCACCGCCGGCGCGCCGCATCAGGCGCTGCGCCCGGCTCGACTGCCGCAGCCTGGCGATCACCGCGCCGGCCAGTATCACGCAAACAATGTCGGCCGACGAGAACATCAAATTGACGATCGTTCCAAGCACGACGAACTGCAGCCAGACCGGAAACGCTGCCGAGGCATCGATGAATTGCGGCAGGAACGCCATGAAGAAAATCGCCGTTTTCGGGTTGAGCACCTCGACGGCAACGCTCTCCAAAAACGCGCGGCGGGCGGATTTCGGCTGAATTCCCGGCAAGACAACGTCGCCTTGCGCCTTGGCGCGAAACAAAGAAACACCGAGCCAGACCAGATACAGCGCACCGACCAGCTTGACCGCCATGTAAAGCACCGGCACGGCATGGAAAAGCACCGACAGGCCGACAGCGGCGGCGAAGACATGAACGTAGCCGCCGAGATGGATGCCGAGCGCCGCCATCAGCCCGGACCAGCGGCCGCGCGCCATGGTTTGCGCGGCGGCATAGAGCATGGCGGGACCGGGGATATAGGCGAAGATCGCCGTGGTGGCGAAAAAGGCGACAAGCAGTTCGGTTGACGGCATTACCTTGCTCCTGTCACGCTTCGCCGGTGGTCACCGACTGAAGCGAGAGCTTTGCGGCGGCACTGTGGCGCTCATCCGGCCGCCCCGCCACCTGCTTTGTCGACAGCCCGGCCCGCCTCCCCTATAAGGCCAGAATCCCACAAGGGCTACAACCGGCACAAGGTACCAGAGGCTTTCATGATCATCGTCACGGGCGGCGCCGGCATGATCGGTTCCAACATCGTCGCCGCGCTCAACGCCGAGGGTTTCAGCGACATCCTCGTCGTCGACGACCTCACCGACGGCCACAAGATCGCCAACCTCGCCGATCTCGAGATCGCCGATTATCTCGACAAGGACGATTTTCTGGCGCGGATGGAGGCCGGCGACCTCGGCCGCATCGAGGCCGTCTTCCACCAGGGCGCCTGCTCGACCACCACCGAATGGAACGGCAAGTTCATGATGGAGGTCAACTACGCCTATTCGAAGCGCCTGCTGCACGCCTGCCTGGCCCTGCGCTTGCCCTTCCTCTATGCCTCGTCCGCTTCCGTCTATGGCAGCGGCGCCGAGTTCCGCGAGGAGCCGCAATACGAGCGCCCACTGAACGTCTATGCCTATTCGAAAAAACTGTTCGACGACTATGTCCGCCGCACTGTCTTCGATACCGACCACTCGCCGGTGGCGGGCCTGCGTTATTTCAACGTCTACGGACCGCGCGAGGCGCATAAGGGCGCCATGGCCTCGGTCGCCTTCCATCTGTTCAACCAGGTCGAGCAAGGCCAGAACCCGAAACTGTTCGGCGCCTATGGTGGTTTCGGGCCCGGCGAACAGAGCCGCGATTTCATCCATGTCGGCGATGTCGCCGACGTCAATCTGTGGCTGTGGAAACGCGGCTCGAGCGGCATCTTCAACTGCGGCACAGGCAAGGCCCAGCCGTTCCGCGCCATTGCCGAGACGGTGATCGATACGCTCGGCAAGGGCCAGATCGAATTCATCGAGTTTCCCGACCACCTCAAGGGCAGCTACCAGAGCTTTACGCAAGCTGATATGTCCCGCTTGCGCGCAGCCGGTTACAACGGCCAGTTCCGCACAGTGGAAACCGGCGTCAGAGATTATGTCGAATGGCTGAAAGCCCAACGATCCTCGTGATCGGCCCACGCTGGGTGGGCGACATGGTCATGGCGCAGTGCCTGTTCCAGGCGCTGAAGGAGCTTCATCCCAACGCCGCCATCGACGTGCTGGCGCCGGCGTGGGCAGCACCCCTGGTCAAGCGCATGCCCGAAATCCGCCAGCAGATCGACCTGCCGCTGCAATCCGGCGCGTTCGAATTCCGCGTCCGAAGGCGCTTCGGCCGCCTGCTGCGCGGCCGCTACGACATGGCCTTTGTCCTGCCGGGAAGCTGGAAGTCGGCGCTGATCCCGTTCTTTGCCGGCATTCCGCGCCGCGTCGGCCATCTCAAGGAAATGCGCTATGGGCTGCTGACCGACATCGTGCCCTTGCCCGATCGCCTGAAACGGCGCACCGCGCAGGCCTACTTCAGCCTTGCCCGTGGTGGCGCCTTCCAGGCGCCGAAGCTTGCCGTCGATCAAGCCAACCAGGCAGCACTGCTCGGCCGTTTCGGGCTGACGGGGGGGAAATTCGTGGCACTCATGCCCGGCGCCGAATTCGGTCCGGCCAAGCGCTGGCCGAGCGAACACTATGCCGGGCTCGCCCGCGAGATGATGGCGAAAGGATTTGGCGTGGCGCTGTTCGGATCGAAGAACGACGCCGAGGTAACGGCTGAAATCGCCGCGCTGGCTCCGGGCGCCGTCGATCTTGCCGGCCAGACGCGGCTCGAGGATGCCATCGACCTGATCGCGGCGGCGAGGCTTGCCGTCTCCAACGACAGCGGGCTGATGCATGTCGCCGCCGCCGTCGGCACGCCGGTCGTCGCCGTCTACGGCTCGACCTCGCCGCAGAACACGCCGCCGCTCGCCGAGCGCCGCGAATTGGTCTGGCTTGGCCTGTCCTGTTCGCCCTGCCACAAGAAGACCTGCCCACTCGGTCATCTCAACTGCCTGAAGACGTTGGAGGTCGAACGCGTCGTGGCGGCGGCGGAGCGGCTGCTGGAAATGCCGGCCGCCGCATGAAAGTGCTGATCGTCAAGACATCGTCCATGGGCGACGTCATCCATACCTTCCCGGCGATCGAGGACGCGCGCCGCGCTCGGCCGGATATCTCCTTCGACTGGTGTGTCGAAGAGGCATTTGCCGGCATCGTGGCGCTGCATCCAGCCATCCAAACCATCCACAGCGTGGCGATCCGGCGCTGGCGCAGGAAGCTGCTTCAGCCCGGCACATGGCGGGAAGTGATCGGCTTGCGCCGCGCCTTGCGCGATTGCCGCTACGACCTCGTTCTCGATGCGCAAGGCTTGCTGAAATCGGCGCTGGTGGCGCGGCTGGCGGCAGCGCCGATCGCCGGTTTCGACCGTTCGAGCGCCCGCGAGCCTTCGGCGAGCCTGTTTTATGGCCATCGCTACGCCGTGCCGCGCGGCCTGCATGCCATCGAGCGCACGAGACGCCTGTTCGGGCTGGCGCTCGGCTACGAGCCGGATTTTTCCAGGCTTGAATCGGGTATCGCGCCGCCAGCCGGAAGATCGACTTTTGCCGGTGAAAAGACCGCCTTCCTGCTGCACGGCACCAGCCGCGAGGACAAGAAATGGCCGGTCGCGGACTGGATCGAAACCGCTCGCCTGCTGGTGGACAAGGGAATAACGCCGGTCACCACCTGGTCGAACGATCGGGAACAGGCGGTTGCCGAGGCGATCGCCCGCGCCATTTCGCAAACCGTGGTGGTTCCCAGGTCGCCGCTAGCCGAGATCGCCGCCGTCATCGGCGGCTCGGCGCTGGTCATCGGCGCCGACACCGGCCTGACCCATCTCGCCAGCGCTTTCGGCCTGCCGACGGTGGCGATATTCCTCGCTACCGAGCCTGGCCTGACCGGCCCGCGCGGGCCGTTCTCATCGACGCTACTGGCCGCGCCTGGCCGCAGCGTCACGCCGCCGGAGGTGATGGCGGAAGCCGAGAGATTGCTGGCGCTTAAATTACAAGGCGCTGCATAGGACCTTTTCAGAATTCGCTCTGGCGAGTCGAATAGCGTGGTTTTCGAGAACCGGAGCGGAGCGTACTTAAAGTACGTGAGCACCGGAAGCGCAGAAAACCGCGCTAGTCGGCCGCCAGAGTAGAATTATCAAAAGGTCCTAGATGAACTGCACCTGGACGATCTCGTAGCCCCTGGCGCCGCCTGGCGCATTGACCTCGATGGCGTCGCCGACTTCCTTGCCGATCAGGGCGCGGGCGATCGGCGAGGAGATCGAGATGCGGCCGGACTTCACGTCGGCTTCCTGGTCGCCGACGATCTGGTAGGTCTTTTTCTCCTCGGTATCCTCGTCGACCAGCACCACGGTGGCGCCGAACTTGACCTTGTCGCCGCTGAGCTTGGTGACGTCGATCACCTCGGCCCGCGCGATCAGGTCCTCGAGTTCGTTGACCCGGCCCTCATTGAGGCTCTGTGCCTCTTTCGCCGAGTGATATTCGGCATTTTCGGATAGGTCGCCATGCGAGCGCGCTTCGGAAATCGCCTCGATGATACGCGGCCGCTCCTGTTGCTGGCGCCAGCGCAGTTCTTCCTTCAATGACGCGAACCCCTCGCCTGTCATCGGGACCTTGTTCATAATGCCTGACCTTTCCTGCCGCCGCCCCCGCAATCGGGAGCGACCTTGTCGATGGTACAAAAAGAAAACGGTCCGGCAGCCTCGGGCTAACGGAACCGTCTCACCACAATTTCGCAAGATATAGCAATCTTCGCGGGTTTTTCACGTCCAAAAAGTCGGATTTTGAAAAATCATCCACCGATTGCGCGGCTGACCTAACGTCAAGGAGCGCATCACGTGTACCGTGATGCCAAATTCCGGGTTCGGGGCAGCATCCAGTACAGCAAAAAACCGGCTGCGATCGCCGCAGCCGGTATGAGCAGCGTCCGGAGGTCGGATCAGCTCCTCATGAAATGATCGATCTGCTCCGACAGCATGCCGTATTCGCGAGACCCCTTGCCCGTGCGCTTCTCGATCTCGCGAAGCTGTTCCTGGGCGCCGGCAAGATCGCCGATCTGCAAGTGCGCCTCGCCGAGATATTCGCGCACCAGCGTGTAATTCGGGTCGATGCGCAGCGCTTCCTCGTAATAGCCAAGGCCGACGGTGACGCGGCCGGAATGGCGGTGCGAATAGCCGAGATAGTTGAGGATGCGCGGATCCTGCTTGTTGGCGGCGAGGCTGAGCACGGCGATCGCCTCGTCGTAGCGTCCATCCATCGCCAGCGCGCGACCGGCATCGTAGATGCTGTCGTCGTCCAGCATGCCTTGCTTCGGGGAGACGCATTTCTTCTGTTTCTTGTCCCACGCCTCCCCCTTCTTGCATTGGGACTGGCCGCCGCCGCCATTGCCGCCACCGCCGCCACCACCTCCTCCGCCCTCTCCAGCCGAAAACGCCGGAGCCGCAATCAGCGGCAGGGCGGCGATGGCCATGGCGTAAATCAGCAATCGTCTGCGCATCGAATTCTCCTTTGAACTGACAATGCAACACTAACGCCGGGCCAACGCCGTTTCGTCCCGGAAAATGTCATTCTATCTCAAAACCGCGATCTCTCCCAGCAAGGCCATCTTATCCCGGGAAGAGAGGGCATCGGAAATCATGCTTCACGATCAACGCCGCCGCGCAAGATAATGTGACGAGCGCTGCAAATCCGCTATCATCGGGCCGACCGAGCACGAAGCAGGGAGACGGCCGGTGCAGCAACGCGTTGAACGAGACTGGGAGCTTTCGATCGGTCCCGACACCGTGCGCCTGTTCATCCTGAAGGCGAAGGCGCTCAGCGCCGCCGTCAACGAAGACTATGCCGACGGCGCCGAGCACGAGGTAGAGCTCGACGGCAACGCGCACGACAACCACCATCATGACGGCCTTGCCGAGGAAAGCTCCGAAGATCTCACCGAAGAAGAATTGCGCGAGCTGATCGACGATCTCAATGTCGACGAAGCGGCCGAACTGATTGCGTTGGCCTGGGTCGGCCGCGGCGACTATGACGCGACGGAATGGACGGACGCGCTGTCCGCCGCCCGCGAGCGCGCCAACAAGCGCACGGCAAAATATCTGCTCGGCATGCCGCTGCTGGCGGACTGGCTCGAGGAAGGCTTGGAAGCGATCGGCGCGTGACGGCGCGGTTACCGATTGTGATCGGCCGCCCCCCTCGCTCAAGGCAACTTCCCTGCATTCTGGCCGTTGCGACGTAATGGCGGCGTTTGGCTTTTTCAGATTGGGCAGATTGCTGCTGGCCGTTGCGGCTACGCCGCTGGCGGGACCCGTTTTAGCCAAGGCACCTGACCTACCGCAAACTGCACCGGTTCCGCAGCTCAACCAGCAAGTCACTCCGCCGCCACCAACCGAGATCCCGGTCCCCGAACCGCGCCCGGAGGATGCTCCGGAGCCGCCGGCGATTGCACCGCAGCCGCCCGAAAAGCCGGCACGGGCTGAGCCGCCGGCAAGCCCACCAGGCGCGCCACCAAACCCGGCCGAGGCAGACGAGAAGGCGGAGCAAAAAATCCTTCCTGATCCTCGATCGGCCGCCATTGCCGGGAAAGAAATGCCGGCCGAGGAATTGGCCTGCCGCAGGCGGCTGAAGTCGATGGGCGTCGATTTCGAGGAGCGCAAGCCGGAGCATGATACGTCAGTCGGTTGCTCGATCCCCTACCCGATCGCGCTGAAGACGCTCGGCAAATCCATCGCCATCGGCCCGGAGCCCGAGCTGAATTGCCAGATGGCGGAAGCGGCCGCCCGCTTTGCTGCGTCCGTCATCCAGCCTGCCGCAAAGGCCGAGTTCGGCGCGGATATTAAATCGATCGGCCAGGCCTCCGCCTTCGTCTGCCGCCCGCGCCACGCCGGCGGCAGACTGTCGGAGCACGCCTTCGGCAACGCGCTCGACATCGCCAGCTTCACGCTCTCCGACGGCAAAGAGATCGATGTCGGTCCAACGCCGCCAGAGAAGGACGCGAAATTCCTGGATACAGTGCGCAAGGCGGCCTGCGGGCCGTTCAAGACCGTGCTTGGCCCCGGCAGCGATGCCGATCATTCGCTGCATCTCCACTTCGACCTCGAACCGCGCCGCAATGGCGGCACGTTTTGCCAATGACCTTAGCCTATGGGGGCGCCGCAATTTGGCCGCAGGCGTGAACGGCGCCGCTGAGTTTTCCTTTACTCTTCAGGTTTAGAGTCTGTGCCATCTAGGGACAGGAACCCTTCCGATGGCTGGGCTATTTCGCGCTGCGCTTGCCGCTGTGCGGCACACAGAATGCGCGCGCATAGCCGGCAGGCTTGCCGCCCTGCTTGCCATTGCGGGGGTCTCGGCCTGCAATACCGGCAGCGTGCTGTCGCTGCAGCCGGCCGTCGATGTCGGCAGCCAGACCGCTGCCGTCCCG
Organism: Mesorhizobium sp. M0590; assembly: GCF_040320905.1. Taxonomy (NCBI): domain Bacteria; kingdom Pseudomonadati; phylum Pseudomonadota; class Alphaproteobacteria; order Hyphomicrobiales; family Phyllobacteriaceae; genus Mesorhizobium; species Mesorhizobium sp. M0590. The sequence continues at coordinate 261,671 of NZ_JAMYQN010000003.1, read as the reverse complement.
CCCAATTCCGACCCGCAATATTCCGGCGCGCAAGATTCCGGGCCGCAATATTCGGGTATGCAGCGCCTCGTCCCGTCCAATCCCTTTATGACGGCCGCGTATCCGCGCCTGGACAACCCGATGTCGCCGGCCGAACAGATGCCGGCCACAGAGATCGATTGCCGCAAGGAATTGAAACGCCTCGGCGTCGTCTACACCGACGTTGCGCCGATCCATGAAGGCCAGTGCGGCATCGACTATCCGGTCAAGGTCTCGGCCATCGGCAGTGTCGAGATGAAGCCGGCCGCGACGCTGACCTGCGACATGGCCGCCACCTTTGCCGGCTGGACCAGGAACGAACTCGTGCCGTCGGCCCGCTGGCGCTATTTCTCAGGCGTCAAGACCATCCACCAGGGCTCGAGCTATTCCTGCCGCAGGATTGCCGGCGAAGGTGTTTTGTCGGAACACGGCAAGGGCAATGCGCTCGACGTGATGAGCATCGAGCTTAACAATGGCGACGACATCGATGTCCGCAAGCCCGGCCTGTTCGCCTTCCGCACGCGCGGCTTCCTCAACAATGTGCGCGCCGACGGCTGCCAGTATTTCACCACCGTGCTCGGCCCCGGCTACAACTACGACCACCGCAACCATTTCCATTTCGACATCAAGAACCGCAAGAACGGCTATCGCGCCTGCCGCTGATTGCAGCCCCTGCCCAAGACTTGCTGTGCCGGTTAAGATGGTGCGCAGACGCTTGGGTGGTGCCTCTTGAGCCAACGAAGCCTTCGACGACGTGCAACGACCTGGCTGGTGGCATGCTGTGCCGCTTATCTTTCGCTCGCCTATTTCGCCGCGCCTGAGTTCTGGACGTTACGGGACCGCAATTTTCGCAATCAGCAATTCGAGATGGTGACGCACACGCCGCAAGGCATTCCGGGCGATCCGATCAATGTCGGCCTTGTCGGCACCAAGAAGGAGCTTGTCCATGCTTTTGCCGCCGCCGGCTGGGATACGGCAGACGCCATCACGCTGAAGACTGCCATCGAGATCGGCGAAAGCGTGCTGTTCAACCGCCCCTATCCCGACGCGCCGGTCAGCCGGCTTTTGTTCGAAGGCCACGCCCAGGACCTAGCCTTCGAAAAGCCGGTCGGCGACAGCGCCGACCGGCGTCACCACGTCCGCTTCTGGCAGACCGATGCGACCGGAGACGACGGCCGGCCGCTTTGGCTTGGCTCGGCAAGCTTTGACCGCGGCGTCGGCCTCAGCCATGACACCGGCGCGATCACCCATCACATCGGCCCCGACATCGACGCCGAGCGCGACGGGCTGATGCGCGACCTCTCCGCCGCCGGTATGCTGATCTCGACCAGCGAGATACCAGGCGTCGGCGCCACAAAGACCGGGCGCAACGGCGAAGGCGATCCCTATTTCACCGACGGCAAGGCCATCGTCGGCGTGCTGCTGCAACTGCCGTAGGCGCCATCAGCCTTCCCGTCTGACAGCCATTTCGTCCCGACGGGGTCAGGGCACGGCGATCACGATCTTGCCGAACGGTCCCGTCTCCAGACGCTCAAATGCCTGCGGCACCTCGTCGAAGCCAAACACCTTGTCGATTACCGGCTTGATGGCAAGCGTCTCGATCGCCTGGTTCATCCGCTCGAAAGCGCGGCGGTGGCCGATCGATATGCCTTGGACGACGATCCGGTTGCGCAGGAACGGAATGATCGGGAAACTGAGCTCCATGCTGCCGAGAAGGCCGATGAGCGACAGCCTGCCGTCGGCGCCCAGCGCATTGAGCGAGCGCCGCGCATTGTCGCCGCCGACCATTTCCAGCACGTGCCTGACGCCGGCGCCGTTTGTCAGCTCGCGCGCGGCTTCATCCCACGCCGGCCGGCTGCGATAGTTTATCCCTTGCCAGGCGCCGAGCGCCTTCGCCCGTTCGAGCTTCTCGTCGCTACTCGAGGTGACGATGGCGCGCAGGCCGAAGGCGGCGGCGAACTGCAGCGCAAACAGCGACACACCGCCGGTGCCCTGGATGAGAACGGTCTCGCCCGGGATCGGCTTGGCCGCCTCGACCAGCGCGGACCATGCCGTCAGCGCAGCGATCGGCAGCGTCGATGCCTCGACATCGCTGAGCGATGGCGGCGCCGCCACGGCGGCATCCTCGTGAAAAAGCACATGCTCGGACAGCGTGCCGGGCAGCGACGATCCCAACGTGTGCTTGTGCAGCACCGGCGGGGCGTCGCCGTCCGGCCAGTCGGCGATCACCTGGCCGAGCACGCGCTGCCCGATGCCGAAGCGGCCGACTTCGCTGCCGGTGGCGACTACTTCGCCTACCGCGTCCGATGTCGGCACGAACGGAAAGCTGAGGTCCGGTATCAGCACGCCATCGACGATCATCCTGTCCTTGTAATTCAGCGATACCGCTGTGACGCGTACCAGAAGATCATGCGGCCCGGGTTGGGGCAGCTTTCCATCAGCCGGCTTCAACCTGGCCAGGCCGAAACCGTTCATCTGCCAGGATCTGTTTTCGGTGCTCATTTGGTTCGCGCTCCGTGGTTGATGATTGCGCGAGACATTTACGCCGTTTCACTATGGAGAAAAGTGCTTCCATGTGGCATGTTCTGCAACAGATTAAGGAGCAAAACTCTACAATAGGAGCGCTTCATTGGAATCGGCCAATTTGCAAGGCATCGTCGCATTCGTTCACGCGGTGGAGGCCGGCAGCTTCACCGGCGCTGGCGCACGGCTGCATGTCACCAAATCGGCGGTCGGCAAGTCGATCGCGCAGCTGGAACAGCGATTGGGCGTCCGCCTGCTCAACCGCACCACCCGCAGCCTCAGCCCGACCAGCGAGGGCCTGAGCTATTACGAAGCCTGCGTCAGGGCACTGGCCGAAATCGAAGCCGCCCAGTCACTACTCGCTTCCCGCAAGCAGGTGCCTTCCGGGCGGCTGCGCGTCGACCTGCCTTTGGCCTTCGGCCGGCGATGCGTCGCCCCGCTGCTGTTCGACATTTCCAAAAAATTCCCGGACCTGACGATGGAAATCTCGTTCAACGACCGGCGCGTCGACCTGATCGAGGAAGGCATCGACCTGGCGGTGCGTATGGGCGACCTCGACGACAGCTTGTCGATCGCCGCGCGCCGCATCTATGCCCAACGTTCGGCCATCTGCGCCGCCCCCGCCTATCTCGACGCCCATGGCAGGCCGCTATCGATCGAGGACCTGGCCAGGCACAGCCTCATCGGCTACGGCCGCGACGGCACGGTCCATCCCTGGACCGTCAGGCATGTCGACGGCCGTCTCGAAAAATTCGCGCCCAAGGCGCGGCTGGTGCTCGGCCACGGCGAACCGATGCTCGATGCGGTACTGGCCGGCTGCGGCATCGTCTATCTGCCGACATGGCTGACGGCCGACTGCATCAGGCGCGGCGAGCTCGAAATGGTTCTGTCGGACTGTCTTGTCGAAAACACCGTGGTGCATGCCATCTGGCCGGTAACACGCAATCTCGCGCCAAAGGTGCGCGTCGTCGTCGACGCCCTGATCGAGCATTTTGCCGCGCCGCCCTGGGATGCGGCATGGGTGCCGCCTGATTGCCCGGCTCGCTAAATTTAAAAAGCGCGACCGTCCTATTTTCGAAAACCGCGCGGCAATGCTATGGACCCCGGCATGCTTTATGCTGAAATTGCCATCGTGGTCGTCCTCATCTGCGTGAACGGCCTTCTGTCGATGTCCGAACTCGCCATCGTCTCGTCGCGGCCGGCGCGCCTCAAGACGATGATCGACCGCAACGTCAAGGGCGCCGGCCGGGCCCTGGCGCTCGGCGCCAATCCGGGAAAATTCCTGTCCTCGGTGCAGATCGGCATCACTTTGGTCGGCGTCTTGTCCGGTGCCTTTTCCGGCGCCACGCTCGGCGAGCGGCTGGCCACCTCCCTGGCGTCGGCCGGCATCCGCGAAAGCCTCGCCGATCCGCTCGGCGTCGGCATCGTCGTCGCCCTCATCACCTATGGCTCGCTGATCATCGGCGAACTGGTGCCCAAGCAGATCGCATTGCGCGACCCCGAACGGGTAGCCGTCAGGGTCGCCCCGGCAATGACCATCCTCGCCAGCGTCTCGGCGCCGCTGGTCTTCCTGCTCGATTTTTCCGGCCGCGCCCTCCTGTGGCTGCTTGGCCAGCGCGGTCAGAGCGAGGATAAGGTCACCGACGAGGAGATCAAGATGCTGGTCGCCGAAGCCGAGCACCACGGCACCATCGAATCCGACGAACGGCGGATGATCGCCGGCGTCATGCGGCTCGGCGACCGTGCCGTGCGCGCGGTGATGACGCCGCGCACCGAGGTCGACTGGATCAATCTGCAATCCGACGAGGCGGCCATCAGGAGGCTGCTGATGGACACCCAGCATTCGCGCCTGCCGGCCGGCGACGGCGGCGTCGACGCCATGATCGGCGTCGTCCAGACCCGCGACGTGCTGGCCGCAATGCTCGGCGGCCGCGCTCTCGACCCGCGCCGGCACGTGCGGGCCGCGCCGATCGTGCATGACCAGGCCGACGCGCTGGACGTGCTTGCGACACTGAAGGAATCCGACGTGCCGATGGCGCTGGTGCATGACGAATACGGCCATTTCGAAGGCATCGTCACCCCGGCCGACATTCTGGAGGCGATCACCGGCGTCTTCCGTTCGGATCTCGACGCCGGCGAAGAGGAAAACGCCGTCAAGCGCGAGGACGGCTCATGGCTGCTCGCCGGCTACATGCAGGCCGACGAGATGGCAGAGGTCCTCGGCATCGACCTGCCTGAGAGCCGCGACTACGAAACCGTCGCCGGCTATGTGCTGTCGCATTTGCACCATCTGCCGGCGACCGGCGAATGTGTCGACGCGCAAGGCTGGCGTTTCGAGGTCGTCGACCTCGACGGCCGCCGCATCGACAAGCTCATCGCCACCCGCCTGCCCGGCCGCCACCGCGAGGTCGTGCGGTAACGATCGACGCGACTTATGGGCTATATGCTCGCGGCGACACCGCTCGCACAGTCAAAGTTGATTGGGAATACCGCCTATGGTCGACCACCTTTTCGCCGACCCATATCTCGCTGCCGTCTACGATGCCTGGCACCCGAGATCTGCGCGCGACGACTATGATTTCTACCTGCCCCGCATTCTAACAGCAGACGCGGTGCTTGATGTCGGATGTGGAACGGGCACCCTCCTTCACGAGGCACGCCTGGCCGGACATTCAGGGCGGCTCTGCGGCATCGACCCAGCACCCGGCGTGTTGAATCGCGCACGAACGCGCGCGGATATCGAATGGGTTCTCGGCGATCTCCAATCGGCCGGCTGGACAGCCGAGTTTGATCTCATTGTGATGACGGGGCACGCATTCCAGGCCCTTGTCAGCGAAGAAGACCTGAGGGATTTCATGGCGGCTGTCCGACATACCCTTGTGCCAGGCGGATGCTTCGCGTTCGAAACGCGGAACCCTTCGGTGCGGGCGTGGGAGCACTGGACACCCGAAAATGCGGTCGTCGTTGAGCTGCCTGACGGGTCGCTGGTGCAGATCACAACAGAGGTGATCATGCCGTTCGATGGACAGACGGTGACATTCACCCACAGGTTCGGCGGAAAGCATCCGAGCCTTCCGCAAGTTAGTCGCAGCACCTTGCGATTCCTCGAGACGGACGCCTTATCGAGCCTGCTGGGGAACGCGGGGCTACGAATCGAACAGCAATTCGGCGGCTTTGACGGCAGCCCACTTGGCCCTTCGAGCCCAGAGATCATCACGTTCGCGACGAGATGAAAAGGAGCATCCGCTCTCCAGCCCTGCAAGCAACGACAACTCGCGGACCCATTGCGGACGTGGAGCCGTATTTCGCGGGGACTGCCGCCGACCGTAGGTCAGAGCCAAGCTTGGCAATCGCAGGGCTCAGCGATCAATCGATTGCCTCGATGCCTTGTGCCTTCAGCCGTTCGAGATGGTCCTTCATCTCTTTCAGCCGCTCGGGGGAGTGGCCCTGCCACTCGGTGACCTCGCCCGTGATCCTGAGCGGCTCGCGGCAGCGATAGGACTGCGTCGGATTGCCGGGAAATTTCTTGTCCGTAAGATTGGGGTCGTCCATGACCGGGCCGGTTGGTTCCACGATGTAGATCCTTTCGCGTCCGTCACCGGCGGCCAGTTCTGCACCCCAGATAGCCGCATCCAGAGTGCCGGTTAGATAGACCCAGGCTGCCTGCTTTCGCGCCCCGTAATTGGAGCTGTAACCGGCTTCGATCAGGTCTCCCGGCTTAAGGTCGGCCCGGGTGCCGTGGTAGAATTGCCGCGGGTCGTCGGTGGCTGTCATCGGCTCGCTACTCATCCTCGCTGTCTCAGGCGTCATGGTGTCGTGGTGCGCACTATTTCATGCACGTCATCGAATCAAGCCTCCGGCCGCGCGGTTATCGGACGTCCGCGCTCAGCGCTCCCGACACCCATTCCGGTCATACCGCCCGATGCGCGCTAGCGGTCGGCTGCCGGCGCGGTTATTATCGGCGCCTGCACCGTCGCTAAGGTGGAAAATGGATCTGCAAGCCTTCAGGGAATCGATTGCGAAACCACAGCCGCCAGCCGGCTTGAGCCCTGCCCTGCAGGCGCTGTGGTGGGATGCAAAGGGCGATTGGGCTAAGGCGCACGAGTGCGCGCAGCAGCGCGACGATACGGCGGGCATGCACGTGCATGCCTATCTCCACCGCAAGGAAGGCGACCAGTCGAATGCGGAATATTGGTATCGCCGCAGCAACGCGGCGCCGTCGACCTTAACGCTTGACGAGGAATGGCAAGAGTTGGCACGTACACTTTTGCAGCAAAGCTGACGCTTGCTCAGTCATCGTAAAATAGCCGGTCCTGCATCCACTCTCCGGGGTTTCAGCTGGCGCCCTGTGGCTTGTCCCTGCCGTTCCATTCCGCATTGCGCGCCTGCGCCTCTTCGGCGATCAGCTTGAACTCCCGCATCTTCGCAGCTTCGATGGCGAATGCGCGGCTTGGCAGGACGCCAGGGTCCTCCTGACTGTTCTGAAACTGAAAACGGGCCTCCAGTTCGGCCCATATTCGCTCGGGTGCCGTATCCTTGCTGGCAAGCAGCGCAACGACCAGCGCCAGAGTCTCGCGCTGGGCGTTCAGCCGCCCTTCGATCTCTTCATTGGGCAATTCGGACATGCGGGTCGCTTCCAGTTTCTGGCTCAACGGCAAAATCGCACCCTTGTTCCGGAATCCAGCGACGGCACGTGAGCAATTCCGAAAACGCGAGCAACAGTTTTCCCGTTAACCGACAGGGTCCGACCGGGGCTGTGGTTCCGCACCGTCGACCCCTCCAGGTTGACAGCGCAGGCCCATCGATTTAAGTTCGCGTTAGTGGCCACTAACGCGAAACATTGGACAGCGCTCGGAGACTCGACGAGGCGCACGATATTCGAATTGTTGGTCGAACAGCCTTGTTCGGTCAGCGGACTTGCTCGTGTGCTGCCTGTAACCAGGCCGGCGGTCTCTCAGCACTTGAAAGTACTCAAGGATGCCGGGCTTGTGGCCGACACGCGCTCAGGCAAGGAACGAATATACCGTATCGATCCGGACGGCCTAGCAAGTCTGCGCGCGGAAATCGATCAGTTCTGGAGCAAGACCCTGGCGAGCTACAAACTGGCCGTCGAGCACCCAAAGAAGGACCAGCCATGAGCAAGCTTCCTGCAACCGCGCCCGTAAGGCATTTCGTCGTTGTCGAGGCACCTATCGCGCGTGCCTTCAAGGTCTTCACCGAGGATTTCGGGAAATTCAAACCTCGCGAGCACAATCTTCTTGCCGTACCGATCGCAGAGACGATCTTCGAACCCTGGGTCGGGGGCCACGTTTACGATCGCGGCGTGGACGGCAGCGAGTGCCGCTGGGCTCGTGTGTTGGCTTACAATCCCCCCAGCCGGCTGATTCTGAGCTGGGACATCAGCCCTCGGTGGCAGATTGAGAGCGACCTGAACAAAACCAGCGAATGGGAAGTCCGGTTCACGGCTGAGACGGAGAACCGAACCCGGGTTGAGATCGAGCACCGGAATCTCGAACGCCATGGCGAAGGCTGGGAGGGCGTGCGCGGGGGGGTTGATAGCGATCAAGGCTGGCCGCTGTACTTGCGGCGGTTCCACGACCTTTTCCCCGGTGCGACCGCCTGACACCGTTGGCGACTTTGAGGGCGTGACTGGCAAGAACCGTTTGGTTCACTGCGATCCCAGTGAGTGGAGACAAGACGGACGTCTATTGTTAAGCGTTCTCGGCGTGCTCGCGCTCTTGTTTGCTCTCGATAGTATTGGCAGTCTACTCGGGTTCGTCCAATGGGTTGGTAGGAGCGCTGGCGAGACCGGTAATCCCGGCAGACGACGACAACCGGCTCTATAGGATCGACCGCGTTCACATGAACTCGGTCGAGGCATTGGCGCCCCCATCGCGCCCGCAGTGCTAGCGATGATGGTTGGTGTTGGAGCGCCCACTTTGGCGACATTGGTCTGGGCTCACCTGGCGATACGCCTCCTCCATCTGGGAATCTATCGGCATGGCGGAAACGCCGCCAAGGGAGATAGTCTCGGGACGATTCTGTACGTCTCTGGAGCGTTGGTCACGTTGGCCCTCATCCTTTTGACTGGATGGGCAGCGCTCAATTGACGTTGGCGCCACTTCTTGAGGCTACGGTTCGCGAGACTCGGCGGCCGACGCTATGAAACCTTCTGATTTTTAAGCCGTTATCGCCGGATGCCCGAGGCTAAATTCAAGCTGAAATCGGTTGACGGCGCCCGAACGCGCGATGCCGAGAAGTCGCGCCGCGAGAAGCAATCGACCGTCGAAGTCGCGTCCGAGGTCGTCGGCGAGCCCGCGCCGCCGCCGGATTTCATCGAACCCGATCCGGAGTTGACACCTGAAGAGGCCGAGCAGGCGCGCAAGAGATATCTGCTGAAGCGCTTCTGGATCAGCGCGCGCGGTTATTGGGGCAGCAGTGGCGACAGGGTCGCCTGGCCGTTGACAATCGGGCTGTTGGTTCTGATCGTCACCAATGTCGGCTTCCAGTATGGGATCAATGTCTGGAATCGCGCAATTTTCGACGCCATTGAGCAACGCAATGCCCATACCGTATATTGGCTGAGCGCCGTTTTCGTGCCACTCGTGCTCGGAAGCGCCAGCCTTGTGGTGGCGCAAGTCTTCTTTCGCATGAGGATACAGCGCCGCTGGCGTTCCTGGCTCACCACCGCGGTCATCGCGCGCTGGCTCGCAAGCGGCCGCTACTATCAGCTGAACCTCGTCGGCGGCGATCATAGCAACCCCGAAGCCCGCATCGCCGAGGATTTGCGGATTGCCACCGAATCGCCCGTCGATTTCATCGCCGGTGTCATCGTCGCATTTCTGTCGGCCTCGACCTTCATCGTGGTGCTCTGGACGATCGGCGGCGCCCTGACCCTGACGATTGCAGGTTCGACCGTCACCGTTCCCGGCTTCCTGGTCATCACCGCAGTGCTCTATTCCGCGATCACGTCCACTTCGATGGCGGTCATTGGCCGCCATTTCGTCCACCTCTCCGAGGGAAAAAATCAGGCGGAAGCCGAGTTCCGCTACACGCTGACGCGCGTACGGGAAAACGGCGAGAGCATCGCATTGCTCGGCGGCGAGGAGGAGGAGCGCAGCGGCATGGACAAGACATTTGCCCATGTGCTCAGGCAATGGGCGCTCCTTGCAGGCCAGCACATGCGCACGGCGCTGGTGTCTCAGGGGTCGAGCCTGTTTGCGCCTGTCGTGCCGGTCTTGCTTTGCGCTCCAAAGTTCCTCGAAGGCAGCATGACACTTGGACAGGTCATGCAGGCTGCCTCGGCCTTTGCCATCGTGCAGGGCGCGTTCGGATGGCTGGTCGACAACTATCCCCGTCTCGCCGATTGGAACGCCTGTGCACGGCGCATCGCCTCGCTGATGATGTCGCTCGACGGGCTCGAGCGGGCGGAACAGAGCAACACGCTGGGACGCATAAAGCGCGGCGAGACCGGCGGCGATGCGATGCTCAGCCTGAACAATCTCTCCGTGTCGCTCGACGACGGCACCGCCGTGGTCAAGGAAACCGAGGTCGTGATCGAACCAGGCGAGCGGGTGCTCGTCGCCGGCGAATCCGGCTCGGGCAAGAGTACGCTGGTGCGGGCCGTCGCGGGTCTGTGGCCATGGGGTAGCGGCAGCGTCAACATCCGCGCCGACAGACGGTTGTTCATGTTGCCGCAACGGCCCTACATCCCGACCGGGACGCTTCGCCGCGCTGTCGCCTATCCAGGCGCCGCCGACAACTGGACGCTGGATAAGATCAAGGCTGCCCTCGACAAGGTGGGGCTCGACTACCTCAACGACCGGATCGAGGAGGACGCGCCATGGGACCAGACCTTGTCGGGTGGCGAAAAGCAGCGCCTCGCCTTCGCGCGTCTTCTGCTGCACCGCCCCGATATCATCGTGCTGGACGAGGCAACGTCGGCACTCGATGAGAAGAGCCAGGACAAGATGATGGAGATGATTATTCGCGAATTGCCGACGGTCACCATCATAAGCGTAGCGCACCGCGCCGAGCTGGAGGCCTTCCACAGCCGCAAGATCACATTGGAGCGGCACAAGGGCGGCGCAAAACTTGTCAGCGATATCGAACTCGTCCCGCGCAAGGACAGACGGAACTTGCTCATGCGCCTTCTGAGGCAACGGCGCGCCAACGGAAAGCCAGCGCGACCTTGAGCAAAGCGGCGCTGCCCTACGCAAAGAGTGAGGCCGCCGGTCGGACTAGGCGGACCATCGCCGGTTCGAGTCACTGCCCGCATCTGGTCCTGAAAGCACCAGCCGTGGTACCTTGATTCCGGGCAGCTGCTGCTGTCGGAACGTCGATGGCACGAGCGCATTTCCATGTCCGGTGCAACGCCGAGGCCAGCTGTGAAAAACCCGGGTTGATTTCAAAAGCCCAGATTGATTTCGAAAGCAAAGGGACCAGCAATGACAATCGCCAAGAACACGATCTGCCTTTGGTACGACAAGGACGCCGAGGCTGCGGCCCGCTTCTATTCCGAGATTTTTCCCGACAGTTCGGTGAAATCCGTCCACCGCGCTCCCAGCGACTACCCGTCCGGCAAGGCAGGCGACGTGCTGACGGTCGAGTTCACGGTCGCCGGCATCCCCTGTCTCGGCCTCAATGGCGGGCCCGCGTTTAAACACAACGAAGCCTTCTCCTTCCAGATCGCCACCGACGATCAGCAGGAGACCGACCGCTATTGGAACGCCATCGTCGGCAATGGCGGCCAGGAAAGTGCCTGCGGCTGGTGCAAGGACAAATGGGGCATCTCCTGGCAAATCACGCCGCGCGTGCTGACCGAAGCGATGGCCGCCGGCGGCGATGAAGCAAAGCGCGCATTCGAGGCGATGATGGAGATGAAGAAAATCGACGTTGCAGCGATCGAGGCGGCGCGGCGCGGCTGACAGTTCGGGGATGGCCCGACGCGAAAAGATCAGGGCAGAGCGGCCGGAAATGCTGCCGGCCCATCATCTCCAGGCAGGCGTGCGATGGTGCTGAACTGCGCTGCGTTTTACGACGCCGAACTGCGACGGCACAACGAGGTCTTCAGGGCTGCGGTCAAGGTGGGAACGCGCGATCGCGTGCTCGATATCGGATGCGGTTCGGGACAATCCTCTCGTGATGCTGCCCGTGTCGCGGTGGAAGGCAGCGTGCTCGGCGTGGACGTATCGGCCGAGATGCTCGAGATCGCCCGGAAGTGTAGCGCGAAAGAGGGATTGCGAAACGTCGCCTTTGAGCGCGGCGATGCGCAATTGCTGGTATTTCCGCCTGCCGGCTTCGATCTGTGCATTAGTCGATTTGGAGTGATGTTCTTTGCCGATCCGGCGGCGGCGTTCGCCAATATCGCCCGGGCGATGCGACCAGGGGCACGTCTTGTGTGGATGGTATGGCAATGCCAGGACCGTAACGAGTGGGCAACTGCCATTCAGCGGGCAATTGCGCCGGGGACCGCCATATCGGGGGGCGCCGCCACCCCGTTTTCGCTTGGCGACCCCGCCATCACCGCGGAGATCTTGCGTGCATCCGGTTTTGTTTCGGTCGACTTTGCCGAAGTGCATGAGCCGGTCTTCTACGGCCAGGACGTCGATGCGGCCTATGACGCTTTGCTTGGCCTGCAACTGGTCAAGGATCCGCTCGCCCGCGCAGATGTGGATGTCGACGCGGCGCTGCGGCGGTTGCGCGATCTGCTTGACGCGCATTTGACCGCGGACGGTGTGCTTTTCGACTCGCGTGCCTGGATCGTCACCGCGTTTCGGGCGAGCCGATGGTGACTGCGCGATGTAGACGATCCTGTTCTCTCGGCCTTCCCGTCAGTCCATTTGCGGCGCGACTTCTGAGAGCAGCCAATCCCGAAAAGCCTTGACTTTGCGCTGACGGATCGCCTCTGGCGGGTAGACGAAATAGAAGCTGGAGGGGGATTTCAGGGCGTGGCCGAAGGGGCGGACAAGTCGCCCGGCGGCAAGGTCGGCCGCAACCAGCATGGTCCGGCCGAGCACCACCCCCTCGCCTTGTGCGGCCGACTCCATGGCAAAGGTGGCAGAGTCAAAGGTAATCCCGCTCTGCGGGTCCACGCCCTCGACCCCGGCGCTTGCTAGCCAGGTCGCCCAGTCGATCGGAAAGCTGTCACGGATCAGCGTGTGGTGTTTGAGGTCCTGAGGCGTGCGGAGCGGATGTGCACCCTCAAGAAGCTTTGGGCTGCACACTGGAAACACCTCCTCGCCTGTGAGGAACTCCGACGTGAGCCCCGGATAGTTTCCGTTGCCATAACGGACGGCGACATCGATGCCGTCGCCGAGGAAGTTGGTCAGCTTCCCGCTTGTCGAAACCCGCACATCGACGTCGCCATGCGCACGGTGAAAGCGATAGAGGCGGGGCACCAGCCATCTCCCCGCGAAGCCATCGGAGGTGCTGACGTTCAATGTCGAACTCGAATAGCGGGCTGTTGCTGCAGCGGTGGCGGTGGCCAACTGGGCGAGCGCCTCGCGCACCGCCCGCGCATAGGGCTCGCCAACGGCTGTCAGACTCACCGAACGCGTACCGCGCTCGAACAGCTGCACACCGAGCTGATCCTCAAGATTCTTGATCGCCCGGCTGATCGCACCGTGGGTGACATGAAGTTCCTCTGCCGCCTTGGAGAAACTCAACAGGCGCGCCGCGGCCTCGAAACTTGGCAAGGTGGTGAGGGGAGGCAGCTTCCGGGGCATGGATCGATACCTGTACGTGTGAGTGATGCTCACACATTGTCGCCGATAAGTCGTTTGTCGTCCAGGCCAGAAGCCGGCATGTTTGCTCGCGTAATCAGTCATTCACCGCCGCTGCAAAAGGCGAGTTTGATGTGACTGATACTCTCGCTGACGAAAGTCGCGGGGCAACTGCTGAAACCAAAACTGCCGCCACTCTGGGAGAGCACCATGAACGCCAAACGAGTTGAACCCATCGTCGACGTACTGACCGGCATGGCCGGCCGCATCCTCGCCTCGAGCAGCCGGCGCCGGACCGGGCGGCAGATTGCACGCTTCTCGACCCGCCGGCTCGAAGACCTCGGATTTGCCCGCGACTGGGACGGCTCGGTCTATCGGCCGTCGGACTACCGCTAGCCTGAACGAAAGCAACAGCGGACAGGCTCTTCGCAAAAGATCGCTGTCGCAAGGAATTAATGGAGAACGGACATGGCCACCATCCACCCATTCCTCTGGTTCAACACCGATGCGGAGCAAGCTCGCGATTTCTATCTCTCGGTCTTCAAGAACAGCAAAGCGCTCCAGACCATCGAATACACCGACTGGGTGTCCGGAACCAACAAGACGGTCCCGCATGCCACCTTCGATTTCGAGCTCGAAGGACTGCACCTTACAGCGCTCAACGCCGGGCCGCAGCCGCCTTTCAACGAGCGGCTCTCGCTCTACATCGAGACCAGGGACCAGGCCGAGACCGACTACTACTATGAGGCGCTCACCGCCGGCGGCGGCAGGGCACAACCCTGCGGCTGGCTCACCGACAGATACGGCGTCTACTGGCAGGTCATCCCGGAAATCCTGCCGCGGCTCAGTGCCGATCCGGACCGCGAAAAGGCCAACCGCGTCCGGCAGGCGATGTACGGGATGCGCAAGATCATCATCGCCGACCTCGAAGCCGCCTATGCCGGCAAGGCCTGACCCTCACCGCAATCGCAACGAACGGAGAACCCTCATGACATCGCTCGTGGACAGGAAAGTCATCGTCGTCGGCGGTAGTTCCGGCATCGGTCTCGGCGTCGCGGAAGCTGCTCTCAACGGCGGAGCGAAGGTCGTGATCGTCGGACGCTCGCCCGAGAAACTGCTGGCTGCCGAACGGACGCTCAATGCGGGCCGCGTGACCAGCGTGGTCGCCGACATGACCGACGAAGCGGACGTCGCTCGCCTGTTCGACGAGGTCGGTCCCTTCGATCACCTCGTATCGACCGCCGGAACACTGCCGCCCGGCGATCCGATCGGCAGTACCGACATGGAGGCTGTGCGAGGCTTCGTCGATAACAAGCTGATTGGCGCTGTCATGCTCTCCAAGCATGCTGTGCGCACCCTGAAAGCCGGCGGCTCGATGACCTTCACCTCGGGAATAAATAAGGATCGGCCGCCGGTGCCGGGAGGCTCGGTCGTCTCCGCGATTGCCGGTTCATTCAGCTACTTCGCCCGCGCCCTGGCGCTCGAACTGGCCCCGACGCGCGTCAATGTCGTGTCGCCCGGATGGGTCGACACACCGATGTGGGACATTGTTGGAGAAGCCAAATCCAGCTTCTTTGCCGACATGGCTGCCCGGTTGCCATCGAGAAAAATTCCGACCGCTGCGGACGTCGCCGCCGCCTACCTCTACCTCATGGAAAGCGACTTCACGACCGGCGAGACGATCCGCATCGATGGCGGCCATAACCTGATCTAGCCGCCATTTGCACGCCGCCTGGATGGGCTGAGCCGGCATGACTGCTAGACCGGTGCACTGCTGCCGAAGGCGACGAAGGCCGGCGGGTCATGCCGGCGTCGCGCAATCGGGGTTTACATCGGCAGCCAGGTCCCTAGTTTTAGCGTTTCGCGCCGCGCACCTAAGTGTGTGGATGATCGAGGACGGGACCGTGAGCTCTGGCCGGCCCCTCGAAACTTTCAAAGGATGGCTATCATGACACAGGCCAAGAATGGCGACACCGTGCGCATCAATTACAATGGCCGCCTGGCTGACGGCACTCAGTTCGATTCTTCCGGCAACGAACCGCTGCAATTCACGTTGGGTGAAGGACAAGTGATCGCCGGTCTCGAAACCCATGTCGAGGGTATGGAGGTGGGCGCGAAAAGCACCGTCACCATTCCCGCCGACGCCGCCTATGGCCCCCACCGCCCCGAAGCGGTCATGACCGTCGACCGCGCCCGCGTACCAGACAACATCAATGTCGATATCGGCGCTCGACTGCAGGTCAGAACCCCGGAAGGGCGCCCGATGCCGGTAACAGTCGTCGGCGTGGACGACACCAGCGTCAAGCTCGACGGCAATCATCCGTTGGCCGGGCGCGATCTCGTGTTCGACGTTGAACTGGTCGAGATCGTTCAGGCGGCGTAGGGCACGGCAAAGCGCGTGACGGCCATGATTTTCGGGTGACGCATTTCGACCGGCGGTTCCGGCGGTGCGTCACCTGTTTGGAGGCAAAGACCGCGACGGCGGAAATCGTGTAGCGTGCAGCAACCCATAGAGACATTCGGCATCTGGAATGTCCAATTCAGCGTCGCGGTCTCGAGGACCTGTGGAAGGGTAGTGTCTCAGTTTGAAATTAAGACGACGGTCCATCGTAGTCAGGCGGTGGCGGCGTGCCTGGCCACCGAAGCACGACTTCCTCGCAGGAGTCTTGCATGCGCATGACGCGGACGGCGTTGCCGATCACATCGGCGGGGCGCTTCTGGCCTTTAGGTCCGGTGGGCAATTGCTGCCTCCTGAATTGGCCAGCGCTTATACGCGACGACCCAGAGAATGATTATCATTCCCAACGGGACCACAGAGAGAAGCACCCACGCCCGAGACATTCTTAGTCGCCCAAACAGCACCCACGCGGGGATTGCTGTGAGGACTGTCAACAAGGCGAATGGTAGCAACTGAATCGGATCTGACATTGGGTGCCTTCCATGCTTTCCGCTGAGCACATAGGCGGTTTCGCCTAGGCGAGCAAACCGGGATAGGCGCTTTCGCATATTTCAAATTTCAAACTGAGACACTACCTTTGGAAGACCTCGCTTGACAGCCGACTTCTCGTGACAGCAAAGTCTCGTGATGCGGGCGATTGGTTGGAATAGAATTGCGCGTGCCGGGGCAATCGTGCTGATGATTGGCACAAATGTTCCTGCGCCGGCACGTTCCGACTCGCTCCTTCTCACAAGCCCGTCCCAGCCAGCCAATGTCGGCGATGCGATGCTGGCGGCTGCCAATTATCATGATTCCGGCGACTATGACCGCGACCTTGCCGCTGTGGCGAAGCAGGCAGGCGACTGGGTCATCAAGCGCGCAATGGAGGTGCCTCGCCCCGCACTGGTGCTCGATATCGACGAGACGGCTTTGGCCAACTGGGAAGTGATCACACGTGACAATTTCGGCCGCCCGATCGGCGGCGCCTGCGACATCGCAATCGATGGTCCCTGTGGCTGGGCCGCCTGGGATCAGCTTGCGAAGGATCCGGCCATCGACGCCGTGCTGGAGGTTTTCCGGCAGGCGCGAACGGCGAAAGTCGCGGTGTTCTTCATCACCGGACGTCCGGAGGACCAGCGTCAGGCAACCGAACAGAACCTGCAGTCGGCCGGCTATGCCGGCTACGAGCACCTTTACATGGTCCAGCCTGGGGCCAAATACGGCTCCGCCGCAGATTTCAAGTCACCCATAAGGGCCGAAATCGAAAAGGCCGGCTACACGATAATTGCCAATGTCGGTGACCAGCCATCCGACCTGTTCGGCGGGCATGCCGAGAGGCTGTTCCTGCTGCCAAATCCGTTCTACCGGGTTCGCTGACGGCCTGTACGGCACAACCCCGGATCCTTGCGGAGCACCTACTAAGGTATCAAGACGACCTTGCCGGTCGCGCCGCGCTCCTCCAGCAGGCGATGCGCCTGGCTGGCCTGGTCGAGCGGGAAGCGGCCACCTTTGGTCACCACAAGCTGACCACCAGCGGCCAGATCGAAAAGCTCCAAAAGGCCGTCACGGAGCCCGTCCCTAGACAGCAACGGCAGCAGGGCAAAACCCTTCAGCGACTGGTTGCGGCCGATCATCGCCTCCATCTCCGGGGCGCCGAGCGCGTATCTGCCAAGTGCTGCAAACACCAACTCTCCGCGAGGTGCCAGAGCCTCCAGCGCAACCGCCGTCAGCGGGCCGCCGACAATGTCGTAGATGATGTCGACGCCGGCGCCGTCTGTGGCTGACCGGACGTGCACCGGCCAATCCGTGTTGCTGTAGTCGACGGCAGCATCGGCTCCCAGCGACAAAGCAAGGTCGAGCTTGGCCTTGCTGCCGGCTGCCGCGATGACACGGCTCGCGCCGGCGCGCTTGGCAAGCTGGACGAGCAACGAACCGACGCCGCCCGCGGCAGCGGCGACCAGCACCGATCTGCCGGCCGGCGGGCTTTGCCGCGATAGATACAATGCCGTCAGTCCTTGCACCATCAATGCCGTCGCGTTTTCGAACGAGAGCGAATCCGGCAAGGGCACGGCCAGGCTTGCGTCGATCGTCACATACTCGGCATAGCCGCCAAACGGGCGGCTCGAGGCGAACAACGACGCGGCGACGCGCGTGCCGAGCAAGGAAGCGTCCACCCCCTGCCCAAGCGCCTCCACGATCCCGGCGGCCTCGACGCCAGGGATCATCGGCAGTTGCGGCGTCACCGCATAGCGATCCGCGCGCATCAGCACTTCGAAGAAATTCACCCCGGCCGCATGAACGCGGACCAAGACCTCGCCGGCTTGCGGCTCAGGCTTCGGCACCGCGACTATGTCGAGAACGTCGGGCCCGCCGAAGCGGCTCAGTTGAATGGCTATCATCGCATGCACCGATCGCTGTTGGCATCGGCCGCTGTTTGCCACTATCTGCCTGGCTTCGACTACATACCGATTTGTCCGCTGCTGACCGGGAGGTGACCATGGCCAAGCTGATCAAGAGACTGCCGGCGCTGCCGGCGGAGCGCGCGCTGAAAGTGATTTCGGGCCGCTGGAAGGCGGTCATCCTGTACCATCTCTTCGACGGCCCCCGGCGGCTGTCGGCGCTGCAGGCGCTGATGCCCGATATCACCCAGAAAGTGCTGATCCAGCAGCTTCGCGAAATGGAAGAGCACGGCCTCGTCCGCCGCGAGATCTTTGCCGAGATACCTTCGCGCGTCGAATATTCGGCGACGCGGCTCGGCCTCAGCCTCGAGCCGATCCTGCTGGCACTTTGCCAGTGGGGCCAGCATCACGCCGACGAGCTGAATGAGATGGACCGCCTTGCCGATTGCATCATCAGACCACGGCAAGCGCAGTACGCCCATGCCGTGTGAACGAAAAGGGCGGCGCATGCGCCGCCCCAATGCTTGGGAGAATTAATCCTTGGGAGGACTGCTCGAACCTGTGCTCAGGCCGCCTTGACTTCCTCGGCGACGGCATCGGCCTGACGCGCCGTCTTCAGCACCCTGGCCCACCATGCAATGTCGTTGACCAGCGCGGTTGCCGCCTGGTTGAGGTGCTCGAACTCATCGAGCTTCTTGTCGCCTTGCTTGACCGCAAGGAAATCGGCCCAGGAGATGTGTACGGCGGACTTCACCGGCGCCATCTGCAACTCGACCGCATGCAGCCTCAGCTGCTCGACCGCGCGCGCGCCACCGACGCTGCCATAGCCGACGAAGCCGGCCGGCTTCTTGTTCCACTCGTTGGCGGCGTAGTCGATGGCGTTCTTCAGCACGGCCGTCGGGCCATGATTGTATTCCGCAGCGGTGAAGATGAAGCCGTCGAATCCGGCGACCTTCTTTTGCCAGCGCTGCGCCACTTCGTTCTGCGACGGCGCCCAGGCGGAGGATGCGACCTCATCGAAGAACGGCAGCGGGAAATCGCGCAGGTCGACGACTTCAACGTCGATGTCGGCGTGCGACTTGGCTATCTTGGCAATCCATTGGGTCGGGACGTCGGCAAAGCGGGCCGCGCGGGTTGAACCAATGATGATGGCGATTTTGGGTTTTGACATAGAGGGGGCTCTCCTTACGGGAATACTGGTATCGTTTAGATACCTGAGCTATATGAGTAACTGGCCGCTCAATGTGCAAGGAGGCACTTTTTTGTTACCAAGGCACCCGCACCGCACCGAGGACTGCCGCGCCATCTCGGAAATCCTGCAGCGCGTCGGCGACAAATGGACGGTGCTCGTGGTCGGCAAGCTTGGCAACGGGCCGCTGCGTTTCAACGAGTTGCGCAGCGCGGTCGGCGGCATTTCGCAAAAGATGCTGACCACGACCTTGCGCGGGCTCGAGCGCGACGGCTTCGTTACGCGCACCGTGTTCCCGACCATCCCACCGCGGGTCGACTACGAATTGACCGATCTTGGCTACGAACTGCTGGTGCCGGTCGATGCGCTCGGCGAATGGGCACGCAAGAACACCGAGCGCGTCAAGGCGGCGCGCGAGAAGTTCGACGCCATGCACAGCTGAACCCTTGTGCTGCAAGGGTTTGAACCTGTCGGGGAGCCTCGGATGAGCGCTACTGCTGTAACTGCATCTTGCTCTTCGGCAGCTTCTCGATCCGGTTCCATTTCGGGTTGGGACTGACCACCCTGCCGCCAATCGTGCAGGTCGTGGTCGTCTCCTTGCGGCAATTGCTCACCGTCGTGCCGCTGGTGTCGCATTTCGTCGCCGAGCAGATCTCGCACTTGGCCGCTTGCCCGTTGATGGTGCGGTTTTCCGACGTGCAGGTGGCGCCTGGATCGCCTTTTTTGACCTCGGCCAAAGCGCTTGCTGACGACAGGCAGAGCAAGGCTGCAAAGGCACCCGCCAGGGCAGCGTTCAGCATGTGTTGACGCATTGTCTTTCCTCCCAAGATCCCGTCGGTCGCGCTGCAGGCGCGCATGCGGGAACCCGTTAGCCAAAGACCACGCGGGATCGCTGTCCGCATCCCCCGCGCGGGAGAGACGGCTGTTTAAATCCGTCTTCTGGAATCAGGCCGGGTCAGCCTTCGGCCGGAACCGCCTTCGGCTTGCCTTCGCCGTCCAGCGCCACCATGACGAAGTCGGCATGGGTGACCTTCTCCATCAGGTCGGAGAGATAGCGCTGCGCCCAGGCCTCGACCTTGAGCGTCATCGAGGTGCGGCCGACGCGTTCGACATGCGTATAGATGCACAGCGTGTCGCCGATCTTCATCGGTTTGGCGAAGGACATTTCCTTCACCGCCGCCGTCACCACGCGGCCCTTGGCGCGCTCGGCGGCGCGGATGCCGCAGGCGAGATCCATCTGCGCCATCACCCAGCCGCCAAAAATGTCGCCTGCCGCATTGGCGTCGGAAGGCATGGCCAGCGTCCTGAGCGTCAGATCGCCGATCGGCCGCCCGTCCGCGTAATGCACCATTTGGCCAATCCTCTCGAAGCCGATTGTCCCGATCCCGTATCGTCATGGCACGGACAGGTCAACGCGCCACTGAACAGGTCGCGGCCTGAGGTTCGGCTATCGGTCGACAGTGTTGAAAAGATGCTGTGCGGAGCTAGACGAGCGCACCAGCAGGATTGCATTCCATGGCCGAGGTAAGAAAGCTTACCAATAGGCGTGCTTCACAAAGCGGGCCAGGGCGTTGGGACGTAGGCGTAGGCGTTGCCCTCGCGAATAACATGACCGATGCCTGGAAAGGGCAGGTGCATGCCTGCGACGAGCAGGCCATCCGCCGACACCATGTCGAGCACCTTCTTGCGTGTGGCGATTGCGGCCTGCTGGTCCACGTCGAAGGCGATTGCCCATTCCGGATGCGCAAATTGCAGCGCGGAGGCGTGGATTACGTCAGTGAAGAGCAGCAGGTTGGCGTCACCAGAGCCAATTCGAAGCGCGAGATGCCCCGGCGTGTGTCCGGGCGCAGGCAATGCCCTGATCCCGGGCGCGATCTCGACCTCGCCTTCGATCTTCCGGACCTTGCCATGGTAAGGCACCAGCGATTTGCGCGCTATTTCGAAGTACGGTTTCATCTGGTCGGGCGCCTTGGACCGGATCCCGTCATCGTGCCAGAAAGCGAATTCCGGCGCGGCAACCACGACCTCCGCTGCCGGGAAGGCGGCCTTGCCTCCAATACCGACAAGGCCGTTGGCATGGTCGGGATGGAGGTGGGTGATGATTACCGTGTCGATTTCTTCCGGCCTGACGCCAGCGGCGGCGAGCGCCTCGGGTATATGTCCCAGTATAGGCCCCATCGCCGATGCCGTGCCGGTATCGATCAGCACCCGTCTGTCGCCTTTGGTGACAAGGTAAGCATTGACCGAGGTCGGGAGTGGTTTTGGCAGGAATGCCTTTGCCAGCAGCGCTTCGGCGGCAGCCGTATCTGCGGAAGGGAAGAGTTCGAGGCCGAGATTGAGGTAGCCGTCGCTCAGTGCTGTGATCTCGAGGTCGCCGAGCATGAACCTGTCGGCGCTCGCAAGCGAAGCCGGAGACCGGGCGGCGATAGCCGCAGCGTTGCTCCCAAAGAGGCTGATCGGGGAAAGTAGCAGGGCACCGGCACTAAAGGTGCCGATGCCGAAGGTTCGACGGTCGATATTCATGGTCTTGTCCTTCGAATTGCAGATGAAGCTAGTCCCAGACTACGTCGTCGCTGCCGGGGCGGATGCCGACCGCTCGGACCGCTCTTGGGCGGGGGTCGGCGCGGTTCATGGCCAACTCCTTGCGACATCAATAATCCGCCTCACAAACTGCGGGAATAGCGATGGGATGCAGTTCACTGCTGCAGATTATGCAGCAGTGAACTTAAGCGAGTAAGGCCGCTGGTTCGGCCCTCCGAACGGCCTCGCTGAGCCCCGGCTTCACCTACTGGACAGGTTGCCGGGGCTCGAGCGCTCGGCGCAACGTCGGCGCCTCTTGCTCGATATAATCCCACAGACGGTTCGAGATCGGCCCGTGCGGCCGGTCGCGGCGGCGCGCCACCACCAACTCCTCGGTACGGCCTGGCAGATGACGGCCGGCCATGGATTGCAGGCGTCCGTCGCGCAGTTCCTCCTCGATCAGGAAGCGGGGCATGTGGCCCCATCCGAGGCCCTGCAGGATGATTTCCTTCTTCATGCCCTGATCGGCCACCATGCATTGAGGCGCACCCTCGATCATGAAGTAGTCTTGTTGCGGTGAATGGCGGGCCGTGTCGCGCATGACACATTGGGTGAACGCGTGCATCTGATCCGGCGTGATGGGGTGCTTGATGCGCTCCGGCAGAAAGCCCGACGCCACTACTGGGACGAAGGGCACCTTGCACAGATCGATCCATTCCACCCGCGGATCGCTCTTGTCGATCCAGTGCAGGATCAAATCGGCTTCGTCGTCGAAGAGGCGCTCCCACGGGCCGCCCACCGCCTCGAAATGCAGATGCAGGCGTGTGCCCGGACACTGGGCGAAGAACCGTCCGAGCATGCCCAGTGCCTGTGGGCGCGGGCACAGGTCGCCGATCACCACATGGATCTCGCTTTCTTCGCCCATTGACAGCTGAGCAGCATGAAGCCGCAAGCCTTCCAGCTCGCGCAGCAGCGATTGTGCCCTGTGATGGAACGACAGCCCTGCCTCGGTGGGGCGCACGCGATAGCCGCTGCGATCCAAGAGAACGAGGTCGAGTTGCCGCTCCAGCTTTGCAACGGCTGCGAACACCGCCGGGTGCGAGCGATGCAGCATGGCCGCCGCAGGCTGAAAGCCGCCGCAGCGGACCACGGCATCGAAGCATTGCAGGTCGTGCAGGGTGAATTCGGCCATGTCAGCTTCTATTACAGAGATAGTCCTATCTTTGTAATATCATCAAAAGCGCGCCGCAGCTAGGCTTTGCCACACTCAACGCTCCAAGAAGGAAGGTGTATTCACCATGAATGAGCTGGATTTCGTGACCGTCGGCGATGGTACCCGCATCGCCTACCGCATCGACGGCGACGCCGGGAAGCCCGTGCTGATGCTGTCGAATTCAATCGCCACCACACTGCGGATGTGGGAAATGCAGGTCAACGAACTGTCGAAGCATTTCCGTGTTCTGCGCTATGACTTTCGTGGCCACGGAGGGTCGAGCGTTCCGGCCGGCGCTTATTCGCTCGACCGGCTTGGCCGCGACGTGATCGAGTTGCTCGACGCCCTGGGCATTGAACGCGTACACTTCCTCGGTCTGTCGTTGGGCGGCTTCGTCGGGCAGTGGCTCGGCATCCACGCGCCCGAGCGGATCGAGCGCTTGATCCTGAGCAACACCTCATCCTACCTCGGACCGGCAAAGCAGTTTGACGAGCGGATTGCCGCCGTGCTGCAGGCGCCGGATATGTCCGAAACCGCCGAGATGTTCCTGGGCAACTGGTTTCCTGCGCGTATGCTGGCGGCCAACGAGCCCGTCATCGAAGAATTTCGCACCATGCTGCTGGCCATCGACCGGCAAGGCTTGGCTGGCTTGTTCGCGGCGGTTCGCGATGCGGACCTTCGCCGAACCGTAGCGCTGATTTCCAGGCCAACGCTGGTGATCGCCGGCCGGCACGACACTGTGACAGCCGCCAGCCATAGCGAGTTGATCGCGGCGATGGTGCCCGGCGCGAAACTGGTTGTCCTGCCCGCGGTCCACTTGTCGAATGTCGAGTACCCCACCGAGTTCATGGAGGCCGTGCTTGGTTTTCTGCGCTGAGATGGAGCACGACAGGGACGCTGAGTGAAACCCCGGTTTGAACATCCCCGCATGGACCGCAACCTATGATGCGCTAGCGCGCAGTGCAGGCTAGACTGGGCAATATCAATAGCGGATGACGGCTGACATGGAACTTGGCTTTCGCCCATTAACGCCCGATCTGTGGCCGGCGCTCGAGGACCTGTTCGGTGACAGCGCCGTCTGCAGTCGCTGTTGGTGTATGTACGGACGGATCGGCAGTTCTTATCGAAAGCGACCCGGCGAGGAAAACAAGGCAGCGTTCCGGCAGGCCGTCCAGCATGGTCCGCCTCCGGGTTTGCTCGCTTTCGACGGCGATACGGCTGTCGGCTGGTGCCGGGTGACGCCGCGAGATGCCCTGCCCTGGCTCGATCGGCTATGGCAGCTCAAGCGCGTGGACGACAGGCCGGTCTGGTCCCTGTCCTGCCTCTACGTGCGAAAACGATACCGCAGGCGGGGCGTAACATTCCAGCTGATTGCGGAAGCACTGGAAGTCGCAAGGCGCGCAAATGCTCCGGCACTCGAAGCCTATCCTTTCGAGGCCGACGTATCGCCGAGTGCTTCCGGCAGCGGATATGCCTCCACCTTCGCGCGCGCCGGGTTCAGGGTCGTCGCTCGCAGAACGCCGGCCCGCCCGATCATGCGCTATGATTTCAAGATTGCCGATCTTCGTCTGTGATCGCAGCTTGAAGTTTCGGCTATGGGTGGAAAGTTGCCATCCAGCCGCTATTGCGCCCGCTTCGCTGTCACCGGCGAACATTACTGAACGCAAACAGATTAATCAAAGCCGTAGCGAGGCTCACCGACATTGCAACAGCAAGACTAGACTTCCGCAGCGGATCGCAGCTTGGCAAGTCTCACGTCTCCGGCCGAACGAACTGGCTGGCGACCTTAGGTTGTAGGCGCGAAAGTCACCGTCGGGCGTGATTACCAACTCTGTGATGTTCGCCCGTTGTTTTCGATGTGATAGATCAGGTTGACAAGGTAGACCCTAGAACCCGTCAAAAGTGGGTAAATGGAGCTATTAGGGACAATGCGTTCGCAGGAAGAATGGTCAAGCAATGAAGACGCTCGTGCATACAGAGAGCTCCGAACCCTAGTCGATAAATGGAAACGCCTCGGGCAGAAGACCTATCCGGATGGAACCGAGTGGATTGGCCATACCCCACATCGAGCGCCTCAAGCGTATTTGCATCAGCTGTACGCACCACTTGACGCCATCGGAATTGGGCAGATGGTGACCTTGCCCCTCTAATCTAATCCGGTTTGAAGTTCGTTCTGGCCCATCGAGAGGACCAGGACATGAAACGTAGCCGCTTCTCTGAAGAGCAGATCATCGGAATTTTGAAGGAACATGAGGCCGGGGTATCGGTTGCCGATCTGTGCCGCAAGCACGGGGTCAGCGACGCCTCGATTTACAACTGGAAGGCCCGCTTCGGCGGGATGGATGTCTCCGAGGCTCGGCGACTGAAGGCTCTGGAGGACGAGAACACGCGGCTGAAGCGGCTTCTGGCCGACGCCATGCTCGACAATGCCGCATTGAAGGATCTTGTGGGAAAGAAATGGTGACGCCCGCGGCCAAGCGGAAAGCTGTCGCTCGCCTGAAGGAAGGCTTCGGGATGAGCGAACGGCGGGCGTGTAAAGCCATCGGCTGTTGCCGCATGACGGTTCGCTACGAGACTAGCAGGCCGAACGACCGCGAGCTTCGCGAGCGGATGAAGGCGATCGCGCAGGAGCGTCGCCGGTTCGGCTACCGGCGTCTTCTCGTGATGCTGAGGCGGGAGGGCCTGGTCGTGAACCACAAGAAGCTGTTCCGGCTCTATCGGGAGGAGAAGCTCGCCGTTCGCCGCCGTGGCGGCCGCAAACGGGCGATCGGGACCAGGGCGCCGATGGTGGTGCCGCTGAGGCCCGACGAGCGCTGGTCGCTCGACTTCGTATCGGACCAGCTCACAGACGGGCGCCGCTTCCGCATCCTGGCCGTCGTCGACGACTGCACGAGAGAGTGCCTGGCACTCATCATTGATACGTCTCTCTCGGGCATGCGGGTTGCCCGCGAATTGGACCGGCTCATCACCGAGCGCGGCCGGCCGAGAATGATCGTCAGCGACAATGGCAGCGAGTTCACCTCGAACGCCATCCTCTCCTGGGCGGATCAGAACCGCGTCGAATGGCATTACATTGCGCCCGGCAAGCCGATGCAGAATGGCTTCATCGAGAGCTTCAACGGCCGACTACGCGATGAACTGCTCAACGAGACGCTGTTTACTTCGCTGGCTCAGGCACGCGTCGCCATCGCCCTGTGGCGCGCCGACTACAACACCGCCCGGCCGCATTCCCAAATCGCCTGGCAGACACCGGCCGAGTTCGCCACCACCTTCAATCTGCGACGGTCGCTCGCGCTGCGCGATGCCAAAGGCTCCGCGCCAGCGCCCGTCGCTTCACCCGCCCAGCAGGGCACAACCCACGCCGGAAACGAACTCAAAACTGGATAGAAACTGGGGGCAACGTCAATGGAGTCTGAAATTTCGCGTCGACTCCCAGATAATTTCCGTTGCTTTCTCATGCTCCACAACGGGATAGGTCTGTTTGCGAATTATATAAACGTCTATGGGCTGCGACGTAGCTGGTCACGCACAAATTTAGTGGAGGCAGGTCAACAACCCTTCTCCATACTGGAACCGAATGTGCAGAGACGACCAAGCAATGCACCAGACGAAGTTCTTTTTATTGGTTCGCTCGGAAAAAATAGAAATTTAATTGGCATGAATCCGGACGGGAGGGTCTTTCGCTGGGAGAGTGATGATCCTCTGTTCGGTTCGATCAACTCCTACTCAAGCGTGTTCACCTTCCTGCTGGAAGAAGGCAATGAGGTTGCGGCCTTGTTCGACCCGGATGGGCGCAGACGCGACTGAACTCGGGCAGCAGGCGTCAGGCTGACATTCAAACTGAATATCCCCGGTCGCTTTTTTCACATCGGATGCCGGAAGACCCGGCGACGCCGCCTCGCGCCCAAGCCTAGGTTAGAGCCGAATTCCGGAGCCAGCCGCAGCCACCATGCAGACCTATGATTTCATCATCGTTGGCTCCGGTTCGGCCGGCTCGGTCCTGGCCGAAAGATTGTCGGCTTCCGGCCGGTCGCTAGAGCCACTTGGTAAAGTTTTCGATGCGATGGATGCGTTCGACAGGTTAGACCCTACGGACCCGTCGAACTGGGTAAATGGAGCCTATTAAGGATATTAAGGAAATGCCTAAGCAGGAAGAATGGTCAAGCGAAGAAGACGCTCGTGCCTACCGAGAGCTCCGAACCTTGGTCGATAAATGGAAACGCCTCGGATACAAGACCTATCCGGATGGAACCGAGTGGATTGGCCATACCCCGCATCGAGCGCCTCAAGCGTATTTGCATCAGCTGTACGCACCACTTGACGCCATCGGAATTGGGCAGATGGAGTCTGAAATTTCGCGTCGACTCCCAGATAATTTCCGTTGCTTTCTCATGCTCCACAACGGGATAGGTCTGTTTGCGAATTATATAAGCGTCTATGGGCTGCGACGTAGCTGGTCACGCACGAATTTGGTGGAGGCGGGTCAACAACCCTTCTCCATACTGGAACCAAATATAAAGAGACGACCAGGCAATGCACCAGACGATGTTCTCTTTATTGGTGCGCTAGGGGACAATGACGATTTAATTGGCATGAATCCGGACGGGGGGGTCTTTCGCTGGGAGAGTGATGATCCTCTGTCCGGTTCGACCAAGTCCTACTCAAGCGTGTTCACCTTCCTGCTGGAAGAAGCCAATGAGGCGGCGGCCCTGTTCGACCCGGATGGGCGCGAACACGACTGAACTCGGGCAGCAGGCGACAGGCTGACATTCAGACTGAATATCCCCGGTCGCTTTTTTCACAACGGATGCCGGAAGACCCGGCGACGCCGCGTCGCGCCCAAGCCTAGGTTAGAGCCGAATTCCGGAGCCAGCCGTATCCACCATGCAGACCTATGATTTCATCATCGTCGGCTCCGGTTCGGCCGGCTCGGTCCTGGCCGAAAGATTGTCGGCTTCCGGCCGCTTCTCGGTGCTGGTGCTCGAGGCCGGCGGCAGCGACCGTCGCTTCTACGTGCAGATGCCGCTCGGCTACGGCAAGACCTTCTTCGACCCGGCGGTCAACTGGAACTACAAGGCCGAGCCGGATCCCGGCCTGGCCGGCAATGCCGACCACTGGCCGCGCGGCAAGCTGCTCGGCGGCTCGAGTTCGATCAACGCCATGGTCTGGATCAGGGGCGCGCGTGAGGATTTCGACGCTTGGGCAGCGGCCGGCAATCCCGGCTGGGGCTTCGATGACCTGCTGCCCGCCTTCAAGGCGCTGGAGGATAATCAGGCCGGCGCCGACCAATGGCGCGGCGTCGGCGGGCCGCTGCATGTCACCGACTGCTCGACCTCCGTCCATCCGCTCACCAAGCGCTATCTCGCCGCCGCCAACCAGGCCGGCCTGCCGCTCAACCCGGATTTCAACGGCGCCTCGCAGGAAGGCGTCGGCGTCTACCAGATCACCACCAGGAACGGCCGCCGCATGTCGGCGGCGCGCGCCTTCCTGCGCCCGGCGATGAAGCGCAAAAATGTCCGCGTCGAGATCAACGCGCTGGCGACAAAGATCCTGTTCGAAAGCAAGCGTGCCGTCGGTGTCGAGTATCTCCAGAATGGCGCGACGAAAACCGCCCGCGCCGGCCGCGAGATCATCCTGTCGGGCGGCTCGGTCAATTCGCCCCAATTGCTACAGCTTTCAGGCATCGGCCCGTCGGCGCTTCTTGGCGCGCTCGGCATTCCCGTCGTTCACGCCAACGAGAATGTCGGGGCAAACCTGCAGGACCATGTCGGCATCAATTACACTTTCAAGGGCAGGCTGCCGACGCTCAACCAGATCCTGCACCCATGGTGGGGCAAGCTGCTGGTCGGCATGCAATACGTGTTTTTGCGCTCAGGCCCGCTGTCGCTGTCGATGAACAATGCCGGCGGCTTCTTCCGCACCGATCCGGCCGCGGCGCGGCCCAACATGCAGCTCTATTTCCAGGCGTTTTCGACCGTCATTCCGAAGAGCGGCGAACGCCCGATCCTGACGCCCGATCCATGGCCGGGCTTTTCCATCGGGCTGTCCAATTGCCGTCCGTCGAGCTGCGGCGAAATCATGATCCGTTCCGCCAATCCGCGCGATTATCCCAAAATCGTCGCCAATGCCTTTTCGACCGAGGCGGACGTCGCTGAAATGCTGGCGGCGGTGAAATTCGTCAGGAAGATCGCCTCGATGCCGGCGATGGCCGAGATTATCGAGGAAGAGGTTTTGCCCGGTCCCTCGATCACCTCCGATGCGGATCTCATTCAGGATTTCAGGAAGCGCTCGGGCACCGTCTATCACCCGGTCTCGACCTGCCGCATGGGGCCGGACGCGGCGCGCGCCGTCGTCGATCCGCGCCTCAAGGTGCACGGCATCCAGGCGTTGCGCGTCATCGATGCCTCGATCTTTCCCGACAACATAACCGGCAACACCAACGCCGCCGCGATCATGACCGGATGGAAGGGCGCCGAACTGGTTCTGGAGGATCAGAAATGAAAATCACCGACGTCAAGACCTGGGTGGTCGGCAATCCGCCGCCCGGCATCGGCGGCAAGTATTTCATCTTCGTCAAGCTCACCACCGATGGCGGCGTCGTCGGCTATGGCGAAGCTTACAACGCCACCTTTTCGGCTCATGTCACGGCGAAAATGGTTGAGGACATGGCCGAACGCTATCTGATCGGCCGCGATCCGCACGACGTCGAGAATTTCTTCCGCCGCGCCTATTCGTCCGGCTTCACCCAGAGGCCCGACGTGTCGGGCATGGGCTGTTTCTCGGCGCTCGAAATCGCCTGCTGGGACATTATCGGCAAAGAGGCCGGCAAGCCGGTCTACAAGCTGCTTGGCGGCCAGGTACACGAAACGCTGCGTTCCTATACCTACCTCTACCCGCACAGCGGCAGCGTCCACTCCGAGGACGCCCGCGGCAAGAACGTCTACAATGATCCTGACCTGGCCGCCGCCTGCGCGCTCGAATATGTCGAGCAGGGTTTTAACGCGGTCAAGCTCGACCCAGCCGGCCCTTACACCGCCTTCGACGGCCACCAGCCGCGCCTCGTCGACGTCGACCTCTCCGCCCGCATGGTCAAGGCGATCCGCGAGGCGGTCGGCACCAGGGCCGACATCCTGTTCGGCACGCACGGCCAGTTCACCGCATCGGGCGCGCTGCGCCTCGCCCGCGCCATCGAGCCCTATGATCCGCTGTGGTTCGAGGAGCCGGTGCCGCCCGACATGCCCGAGGTGATGGCGCAGGTCGCCCGCGCGACCTCGATCCCGATTGCCACCGGCGAGCGGCTAACAACCAAATTTGAGTTCGCCCGCGTCATCGAGAACCGTGCGGCGACCATTCTTCAGCCCGACCTTGGCCGCTCCGGCGGCATTCTCGAAACCAAAAAGATCGCCGCCATGGCCGAAGCCTACCACATCCAGGTCGCGCCGCACTGCTACTGCGGACCGATCGTCGGCGCCGCCAACATCCAGCTTGCGGTGACGCTGCCCAATTTCCTCATTCTGGAATCGCTGAAACAGTGGGACGGTTTTCACGCGAAGCTGCTCAAGAAGAAGATCGAATGGCGGGACGGCAACGTCATCCCGTCGAAGGAGCCAGGCCTCGGTGTCGAACTCGACGAAGCCGTCTGCGAGGCGCATCCCTGGACCGGCAAGGACCTGCATTTGCAGATGCTGCAGACGCCGTTGATGCCGTGACCTGTCGAGCGGGATCGACAGACAATATCACGCGATTTCAACGTGTTGGACGCAGGATCGGAATCACCGCCGAAAGGATTTGAATCAATCCCTCAACACCTTGATTCAATATCTCAGCGTCAATGCGCCGGGCAGGATCTCGAAAGTTGCTGGTATGCGACCCGGCGATTCGCCGTCTATGTCGATCAGCGCGGCGTTCTTTTGCACATCGCCGAGCGGCTCGACAACCACTTTCTTGCCGCGCAGGATGGTGATCGCCGGATGGTTGCGGTGCCGCCCGCCATAGAGCAGGCGGATGTCCCAGATCAGCTTCAGCTTGCCGGCGGCGCGCAGGATGACGATGTCGAACTCGCCGTCGTTAAGCTCGGCGTCGGGCGCGATCATCATGCCGCCGCCGAAGAATTTGCCGTTGGCCACCGCCACCAATGCCATGCGCGCCTCGACCGGGGCACCGTCGTCGATGGTGATCGCAACCTCCTGGAACCGATAGCGGAGGAATTCCCAGACCGTGCGCCAGTAGAACAGTGCCTTGGCCGAAACCTTGCCCTTGCGCCTGTCGGCGTTGACGGCACGGTCGGTGGCGCCGGAAAGCCCGAGGCTGGCGATGTTGATGAAATGGCGGCTGGCCAGTGCGCCATGGTCGTCGACATAGCTGATGCAGCCGGCATCGACCTTGCGCGGCTTGGCCTCGGCAATCCGCTTCAGCGTCAGATCGACATTGTTCGACAGGCCGAGCCCGCGGGCGAAGTCGATGCCGGTGCCGCAAGGCAGCAGCCCAAGTTCAGCCGTCCGGCCGCTTTCCCGGAAAGCCTTCAGCAGCCCGTCGGCGACTTCGCTGGCGGTGCCGTCGCCGCCGGCCGCGATCACCAGCTCGAAGCCGATGGCGGCAAGGTCGAGCGCCAGCCGTTCGGCATCCCCCTCGGCCTGCGTTTCACGCAGCTCGAAATCACCGAAATGTCTTTTCAGCGAAGCCGCAACCTCCGGCCAATGCCGCTTGAGCCTGCCGCCGCCGGCGATCGGATTGAGAACCACCGCGACCTTCAAGCCTGCCTCCCCAAGGCCATCGAACACGCCTTCCAATCATTTGCCGGCATTGAAGCCCGCGCAGGGCCGCGGGGCAAGGGTCGATTACCCGACAATGCGGCTTCGGCATCGAGGCGGCAAATCCCGACCGGCGGCGGCAGAGATCGGAAAGTCGCTATTTTGGCAGGGTCAGTCCCCGATAATCCCGCTATCCACAGGCATGCGGCAGTTCCGCCAAACGCTTATCCGACGTACGTTAAAACCCATCTCAGGCGGCTACCGATCGCCACGCCGAAAGGCAAAGCGGAACGGCGGATTTCCTGAGGCCCGTACGGCCCTGAACGAGAACAGGCTTGCTTGTTGGAGGGATGGACGCCGAGACCTACGGGGCCGCGGGAAGCGTGCGAACGCCGACGGCGGACCGATGCTGCCATGAAGGACGGCAAAAACCTTCGATGGCGCGCTGGGCAAAGCTCGCAAGAGTGGAGACCGGCGTGGTCCGGAACGGACGCTGCCCTCGGGTGGCGACTGGCAGGACCGTCAAAATCAAGGCCGGCATGGCGCGACATCTTTCGGGAGTTGCTGCCGCGACCGTGTCCTGATCTGACAGGGAGGCGCTGGGAGAAATCCCGGCGCCGACTGTCTTTGTGGCCCCGCCTGACGATTTTGCCGGCGACGCTTCACGCTGCGCCAAAATCAGCTACTATCCATTTGCCGTCGGGGGCCGTTTAAAGGGGCTGACGGCAGGGGGACATTTCATGACGCTCATCCAGAAGCTTGCTGTTGCCTATGCTTTCCTGTTCTTCGGCGTTGTTGCCATCGGCTATGTGCCGGCTTTCAACGACGCCGGCGGCAATCTGTTCGGCCTGTTCTCGCTGCAATGGTACGACGATTTGCTGCACGCCTTCTCCGGCGTCTGGGCGCTGGCCGCCGCCTTCATCTCGCACCGCCAGGCGGTGTTCTATTTCAAGCTGTTCGGCTCGGTCTATCTGTTCGACGGCGTGCTCGGGCTGGTCACCGGTTCCGGCTGCCTCGATGGCGGCATTTTCATCAACGGCTTCCGCTCCCTGAACGACATCGAATTCCCGGCCCGCTTCTTCGCCAACCTGCCGCACATCGTCATCGGCGGCTTCGCCGTCTACGTCGGGTTCTGGCTGTCGAAACGTGTGTACGACCATTTCGCCACGGCCTGACCGGCCATGTTCCTGTTTCGCTGGCTGAAGCGCATCATCAAGGCGATCCTCTGGCTCGTCGTCATTGTCGTGTTGATCCCGATCGCCGGGCTGGCCTACGGCTTTCTCACCACGCCGTCGCTGGACACAACACCATTGCCGGGCATCGCCGGGGGTGCTCCGCCAAAGGCGCTGGCCGACAAGGTCCGTGCCGAGATCTCCGGCTACCAACGGCCGGAGGAATCGACCTTTCTCACCTATCCGGAATGGGCCATCGTCTACGCCGCGCGTGAATATGCCGGCTTTGTCGACAAGAACCAGCCGAGCGGCTTCCCTTATCTCTCCTATATCGGCCGCTTCTGGCAGGATTACGCGATGGTCACCCGCGCCAGCTCCGCCTACAAGTTCAACCTCGACAACCACCAGATGCTGGTGGTCATCGGCACCAGCCACACGATCGAGCACGCCATCCAGTGGGCCTATGAAAATACGGTCGGCCGCATTACCGAAGCGACAGCCGGCAAGCGCACCACCGTCGACATCTACCAGGCCAAGGTCGCGGCCGACTACGCCGGTTTTCTCGATCAGGTGCCGTGGTACCAGTTTCCCTATGCCGAAAAACGTGCCGGCCTGTTAGCCGTCCAGCCGGCGCCGGACGACAGCGCCGTCCGCGCCGGCGAACGCAAGCTCGCCTTCGGCCTCGCCGACACGATCAAGCAGGGCTATGCCGATCTGATCAAGTCGGCGCTCGCCGCCACCACCGATCCCGCCTTGCTCGACATTCATGTCTGGGCCAAGGGTCCGGTCGGGGAAGTGACGCGCAACGAGCCCGACACCTTGCTGGAGCGCGATCTCGGCGCCGACGGCACGGTCTTCGTCACCAGGCGCTATCAGGTGTTCACCGACATGATCCCGCGCCTGATCGACAAGGGCGTCTCCTTCGTCGAGATCGGCGGCAATGACGAGATCATGGTCACCATGCTTTCCAATGACGAGATCAATGTTCCCGAAGGTGCACGCACCTTGTTCAGCTACCCGCTTCCGGCGGAACCCTCCACGCGCCGCACCGGGCTGACCGTCGCCGTGCGCAAGCTGCACATCGTGCTGCCGGCGCTGATGACGGCGGGCGCCAGGCTCGAGCATGTCTACGATTACTGAGGCCTTTCGGTCACAGCCGGCCTCGGCAAGACGTTGCGTGATGCTCCGCCACGCTCATTCCACAATCGCGGCCAAATCCCGCCTTGTTCCGCAACGATTGATGATGCCGTAGACACGTTGTCTTGCGCACATGTGCCAGGCAACTCGGAGGGACAAGACTGTGATCAAGACCGCCCTTGTCGCCATGACCATCGTCGGCTGCGATTGCGACGCCAAGCTTTGCGAATATATCGGCGAGACGCCCGCCAAATGGTCGACCATCGCCGAATGCGAAGCGGCGATGAAAAGCCAGATGCTGCACGAGCGCAATTTCGACTATCCGCTGGTCTCCGGCATCTGCCGGACACAGAACTCGTCTTCGTCATCGCAGCTCGCTGCGACCGCTTCCGAGCCTGAATTGACGACGGCCAGCACCGCAGCGACAGACCCGCTGCCACCGGAACTGAGCCATCGGCCCAGTGCTGCGGTCGGAACGCAGGCCGCGGCGACGGAAACGGAAGCCGTCCGGCCGGTCGCCTATGAAGCGGCGGTCGATGGCGGCAGCGCCCTGCTCTACCGCACGAAGGCCGGCTACGCCGTGGTCAAGACCGATCTCGGCCGCGCCGCATCGGCAACGATCGGCATCGCCAGGCGTTCGGCGAACTGGCTGGCGGCGAAGCTGCCTGACGGTCTGTAGCCGCCGCTTCAGGCCGTGCCGATCAGTGCCTTGACGGCGCGATAAAAAATCGACGAAAACAGCTCGCCCGGATCGTATTGCAGCTTCTTCGCCAGGAAGGACGGCAATTCCGGATAGCAGGCAAGCAGTTCCTTGCCTGTGTAGTGGAGCTGGTAGGGCAGAAAAAAACGCCCGCCATGCTTGATCGTCACGTCGATCAGCGCCCTTGTCAGCGCCCGCATCCTGGCATTGCCGTCGGCGTCTGTCGGCTGATTGATGTAGAGCACCAGCGAATAGGCCGGCTCCGGCGCATAATTCAGCGCCACATCCTCCTTGTGGACGATGCGTACCGACGCGTTGAGCACCGGCAGGGTCTGGTTGCGCAGGATCTCGCGCGCTTCCGCGATGAACGGGTTATAGGCCGCCCGCGGGATGAAATACTCGTGCAGGATGTCGGTCTCATCGAGCAGATCGTTGAACAGATAGGGCACTGAATCGTGCATCGGATTGTTGCGCGTGACGAGGCAGGCCTCGCCCTCGGCCATTGCCGTCGTCCGCGCCACCGTGCAGCTCTCGAATTGCGGCTCCAGCGTCTTTTCGGTGAACCATTTCAGCTCCTGGAACAGGCTGCCCCATTTCGCCAGGTTGATGATCACCCGCTTGAGCCCGACCGAACCCGGTTCACCGATTGCCGGCTGGTCGGCCGGCGGCTGGTCGGCCACCTTGTCATAGCGGTAGACGATCATATCCTCGAGGAAATTGCCCGGCGCAGTCGACAGATGCCCATAAAACAGACCGATCGCCCTGTTTGGCTCCAGAACCTCGGCGAAGAACGTCGGGAAATCGTCCGATTTGATGATCTCGCGCGAGGTCCGGTAGACGGCGTTCTCGACGATGTCGAGTGTCGCCTCCAGCACCACGCCGAACAGGCCGTAGCCGCCGACGACGTGGCGGAACAGCTCGGTATTTTCGGCCGGTGAGCAGGTCGTCACCGAACCGTCCGCCAGCATCACCCGCATCGATCGGATCGAGCCGGCGACCGAGCCGGCCTGGTGGTCCATGCCATGCGCGTTGACCGACAGCGAGCCGCCGACCGAAAAGATGTCGGTCGACTGCATCGCCTTCACCGCGAAGCGCGGGTGCAAAAGGTTCTGGATGTCGTGCCAGCGCGCGCCCGGCTGCAAGGTGATCGTCTTCGCCGTCGGGTCGACACTGACCTTGTTGAATTTGCGCATGTCGAGGACCAGCGCGTTGTCGTCGAAGGCGTGGCCGCCCATCGAATGGCGCACCGCCGCGACCGAGACCTTCAGGCTATTGGCGCGGGCAAGGGCCAGCGCGCTCGCGATGTGGTCTTCCTCGCTGACTTCGATAACGCCGTAGACCGGTGTCATCGACAGGCCGCTGGCATCGTTGATGTTGCCGCCCTTGGTCAGCCATGGCAGCGCCGGATCGTAGGCTGGCGGGCCCTCCAGCGGCTTCTGCGCCAGGTCGATCCCGTCAATGTCGGCGATGCGCCCGGAATTCTTCTGCCCCGACGGACCGCGCGCCAGCCGCGCCACGGTCGTCCCGCCCCAGAGCATCGCGCCGCCGACCACCGCCGCACCCAGCAGCAGCCGCCGCGACAGGCGAAACCCCTTGCGTTCCTCGACCATAGCCCCACCCCACTGTCCCAGGAATAGCGCCAGATGGAGACAAAAACCAGTTGCCATCAGACGTTCGGCAAATGATGATCACAGTCGTTCTGGCGAAAGCGTCGAAAGCAGCCGCACCATGAAGCTTGCCGTCCGTGCCACGATTGCCCTGGTACTCGCGTTTGCTCCGGTCTCAGCCGACGCCCAAAGCGGTGAAAAGGGAGTCCTCGGTGTGGCAAGGGACGATCCGGAGATGGCGGCGGCGATTGAGCAGGCCCGCGCCAGCCTGGATGACTTCCTGATCCTGTCCGAGGCGCCGCCGTCCGGAACAGCCACGTTCAAATTGAAGGTAAGGATCGAAGACGGAACCGCGACGGAACATTTCTGGATCATTCCCTTTCACCGAACGGCGAGCGGATTTGCCGGAATTTTAGCAAACGAGCCGCAGGCAGTGCACAACGTCGTCGCCGGCCAGGAGATCGAATTCACCCGGGACGAAATTTCGGACTGGGGATACACCAAGAACGGCCATCAGGTGGGCAGCTTTACCGTCTGTGTGATGCTCAAGAAGATGTCGAAGGAAGACGCGGACTATCTCCGCGACAATTACGGCTTCGACTGCTGATGTCCGAGCGCGAGGCGCTTTAGCCGCTACCCCGCCTCCTCGTCCTGCGCCCCGATCTTGCGCACCAGCGCCGCGGTCGCCAGGATCGTGGCCATGTCGGCGATGATCGGCGCAACATGCTTGACATAGTCGAGCGGCACAGAGATGTCCGGCAGCTCGAAGAAGTTCTTCGTCTGCGGAAGCAGCAGAAAGCCGTCGCTGCCGTTGAGCGCGACGCGTGCCGGTTCCTTCGGCCATGTTTCGCCAAGCCATTCGAGTGCCTGCGCCAGCCGGCCGGTCACCAGCGGCCGCGCCGCCTCGATATTGTCGGTGCGGAACTCGTAGGCGGCATCGAGCTCCGGCACGCCGCTGGACAGTTCCTGCATCTTGCTGCCTAAGATGCCGCGGAAGAAGCCGACGACCTTGTTGGTCCGGCGCGCGGCCACCAATGTGCCGGGGAACGGCACGATCGTCTCGAAGGCGACGATGACGCCCTTGAACACTGCCGTCGTGCTCTTGCCCGTCCCTTCCCGGAGATCTGCTTCGTAAAGCTCGAACGGAAACCCCTCATAACGGCCGGAAAAAACATCATCGAAAGATTGCCGGTTGAACGGACCAACCGTCTCGCGCGGCAACCGGTCGAACGAATTCGGCTTGATGTTGTGCCGGTACCGCATGTCGTCGATGAAGCCGAAGATGATCGGCAACAGCGTGCTGCGAAACGACTGCTGCAATTTGCTCGCCGGCTTGATCGCCTGGAAATAGAGCAGGATCGCGGCCAGGAATCCGCCGATATAGAGGAACACATGCGGGGTCGAGAACCACTGCTCGTTGGGGTCGGCAACCCCGTTGAAGAGCCAGGCCACAAGCGCCACGAACACCAGCACCAGCCCGATGAAAAGTGGCACCCGCCAGCGCGTCCGGCGATGGGCCGAAGCTCGTTGCGCCTCATAGGCCTCGATGTTCTTCCTGAGGCCGGCGATCACCGCTTCGTTCGGCATGAAATCCGCAGTTTCCATCACCCACCCGCCGCCACAAGCCTGCCCGCGCTGGGCATGATAGCCGGTTTGGTGGACTGCGTCAGCGCACGGCACCGAAGACCGCATCGAGGCGGGCTAGAACCCTTTGCCTGGATTTTCCCGCCAGCGTTTCAAGCGGGACCAGCCGCTCGTGATCGCCGGCGCGCAACCGCATGAAGGCATGCAGCCGGTAGGCGGCGATGGCCCCGCGCGTGCCGGGATCGTCGCTGATCTCGACGACGAGAATGGCGCCGATGCGGCCGGGCCATGGCTGCCGCGCGAAGGCGGTGCCGATGAAATCGCCGAGCCCATAGGCAACGAGCGTCTTGCCGATCCGCTCGATCGGCTGCACGACATGGGCATGATGTCCGGCGATCAGGCCGACGCCATGTTCGGCCAGAAGTCGCGCCATTGCCCGCGTCTTCGCACGTGGAAAATGCCGGAATTCCCAATCCCAATGCGGCACCGCGCAGAGGAGGTCGACACCCAAAGCGGCAGCGTGCGGCCATTGCGTCGGATCGGCTTGCATCGAGACTCGGCCCGCGAACTGAGCCTCGTCGGTATTGCGCCACAAGGTAAAGGCGGCAAGGCCTATGGTCAGCGAACCAACCGCAAACCGCTCGACCGGAGCCGCAGTGCCGATCGTGCGGATGCCTAATTGCTCCAGCGCGGCGACGGTCTCGTCGAAGCCGGCAATACCCTGGTCGAGCACATGGTTGTTGGCCAGCGACAGCACCAGTTTTTCACGCGAAATGCCGGCGGCGGCCAGCGCCTCGGCAAGGAACCGCTCGCTCATCGCGTGGTGCGTGCCAAGCCTGGTGCCCAAAACAGCGCTCGGCCGCTCCACCACCGGGCTTTCGCAATTGCCGACCACCAGATCGGCCGAGGCAAGCAGTGCCGCAATCGCCGGATCGCAGTCCGGCGCGCGGCGATTGGCCACCGCCGAGATATCGCCGACGAAAACCAGCCGCACCGTCCGCGCCGGCAGTGGTTCGAGCACGGCTGCGGCCGCCGGAGCAAAGCCGCGCGCGTCGCCATCGAGCGAAGGCCGGAGGAAGCGTGGCAGCCACGACAGTTTGTAGGAAAGCGGATAGTTCGACACGCGACGCCCAATCGTTTGCCTTGTGTAGACCGTCCGCCGGATTGATTGAAGCGTCGACTGTTGTGGGTGAACCACAGGGCCACAGGCGCAGCGAACCAAATGCGTGTATGATCCACTGCGGAGCGACAAAAGGGGCGATCACGATGAAGCGTTTTTCCAGGCTGGTGGCGTGCGCCATCATTCTTCTCCTGCCGCTGGCTTTACCCAGCGCCGCGGCTCCCGAAGCGGCGGCCCTGTTTGAGGCAAAAATCGTAGCCGAACGCGACAGCGCTCTTGCCGCTCTGGAAGCCGCCGCGCCAGGCGATCCGGCAGCCGCCTACGCCGCCGGCGCCGGCGAATTCTTCACAGCGCTGGAGATCCTGGCCGGCGGTCTGCACCGCCACGGTTTCGACAGCCCGCAATCCTTCATGCTGCCGCTGATGCGGCTGCCGGTGCCGGACAATGCCAATCCCGAGCCGCTGACCTACGAACAATTCCGCGCCATTCTCGTCGCCTTCCGCGACCGGCTGGAGAAATCCGCAGCCACGCTGGGTTCGGTACCCGCCGACGCGGACATCGGCATGGTCATCGACCTCACCCGCCTCGGCATCGACCTCAACGAGGACGGTACGATCGCGCCGGACGAAAGCGCCGCGGCGATCATGGCGTCTCTGTCACGCGGCGGCGGTGCGCCAGACGCGGCCGCACCCGCCCTCATCTTCCGCTTCGACCGCGCCGACGGCTACTGGCTGCAGGGCTATGCCGAGTTCCTGATGGCGCAGGCCGACTTCTGGCTGGCGCATGATTTCAGGGACACGTTCGACGGCTCCTTCCACATGCTGTTCCCGCGCGCCAAACTACCGCTGCAGGACACGCTCGTTCCGCCGGACGGCGGCATGAGCGGCGGCATTCTGTCGTCCGAATGGCGCATCGCCGATTTCATCTCGCTGGTCCATCTCATCAACTGGCAAGTGGTCGAGCCGGAGCGCCGGCAAGCGGCGCGCCGCCATCTCATGGAAATGATCCGGCTGTCGCGCGAGGACTGGAAAGCCATCCGAGCCGAAACCGACAATGACCGTGAATGGCTGCCCGGCCCGCAGCAAAAAGGCGCCAGCCCGCTGACCGGCCTCGAAGTCGGCGAGCAGCAGGTGCAGGCCTGGCTCGCCGCCTTGGCCATGGCCGAGGATCTGCTGGAAGGCCGCACCTTGCTGCCGCATTTCCGCATCGCCGACAAAGGCATCAACATGAAGCGCTTCTTCGACGAGCCGAAGCCCTTCGACCTGGTGCTGTCGATCACCGGCCCGGCCATCGCGCCCTATCTCGAACGCGGGAAGATTCTCACCAGCGAGGAGTTCGATCAGATCCAACGCCAATTCGGCGGCGCCGGGTTTCTGACGTTCGCGCTTTGGTTTAATTGAGCGGGAAACGTGGAGGGTGCTCCTGACACCCTTCTGTCAGCAGCTGGATTGCGCCTCGCGCCACCCGCCACTCCGCTCTTTCCATTTTGGCCGATACCTCCCATATTCGGGCCATGGCCAGACTGTCCGACAAGAAAACGCCTCCGCCGGCGAATGACGAGCGCGCTTCACCGCCCAAGCGGCGCAGTCCGCTGACCGATTTCCTCGATGCGTCGGAGCCCCTGTACAAGGGCGGCTTTGCCGAGGCGCCGCAGACCGAGTTCACCGGCGCCCCGCTGACCGGCTCGATCGCCGACTGGGCCGAGCAGATAGAGCAGGAAGCCGAGAAGGAAGGGCGCCAAATCTCCCCCCTCGAGGGGGAGATGTCGCCGAAGGCGACAGAGGGGGTCGCCGGAGGCAGCGCGGGACGCAAAGGAACGTCGAGTACTGCCGCACCGACCCCACCCGGCGGCTCCGCCGCCACCCTCCCCTCGAGGGGGAGGGAAGGCGCCAAGTCTGCCAAGAAAATCCCCGAGCGCTCCTCTTCCCCCGGCCGTACGGCACGCGGTACCTCGATGGGCGGCGCGGCTTCGGCGCGGGAGCGCACTGCGGCCGGTCTCAACCCTGTCGCCGGCCTCGATGTCTCACTGGAAGAGGCCGAGACAATGGCCTCGGGCGGCGTCACCGCCACCGTCGCGGCGCTGTCGGCGCTGATCGAATCCGGCAATCCGTTGCATAAGGACGGCGTGCTGTGGACGCCGCACCGTCCCGCCCGGCCGGAAAAATCCGAAGGCGGCATCGCCATCAAGATGGTCTCGGATTTCGAGCCCGCCGGCGACCAGCCGACGGCGATCAAGGATCTCGTCGAGGGCGTCAGCAGCAACGACCGCACCCAGGTTCTGCTCGGCGTCACGGGCTCGGGCAAGACCTTCACCATGGCCAAGGTGATCGAGGAGACGCAGCGCCCCGCTCTGATCCTGGCGCCCAACAAGACGTTGGCCGCGCAGCTCTATTCCGAATTCAAGAAATTCTTCCCGGAAAACGCCGTCGAGTATTTCGTCAGCTACTACGACTATTACCAGCCTGAGGCCTATGTGCCCCGGACCGACACCTACATCGAGAAGGAATCCTCGATCAACGAGCAGATCGACCGCATGCGCCATTCGGCGACGCGCTCGCTGCTCGAGCGCGACGACGTCATCATCGTCGCCTCGGTGTCCTGCATCTACGGTATCGGCTCGGTCGAGACCTACACGGCGATGACCTTCCAGATGCAGATCGGCGACCGGCTCGACCAGCGCGCGTTGCTCGCTGACCTCGTCGCCCAGCAGTACAAGCGCCAGGACATCAACTTCGTCCGCGGCTCGTTCCGGGTGCGCGGCGACACGATCGAGATCTTCCCGGCCCACCTCGAGGACCGCGCCTGGCGCATCTCGCTGTTCGGCGACGAGATCGAGGCGATTACCGAATTCGACCCGCTGACGGGACAGAAGACCGGCGAGCTGAAGAGCGTCAAGATCTACGCCAATTCGCACTATGTGACGCCGCGTCCGACCCTCAATCAGGCCATCAAATCGATCAAGGAAGAGCTCAAGCACCGGCTGGTCGAACTCGAACGGGCCGGTCGGTTGCTGGAGGCGCAGCGACTTGAGCAGCGCACCCGCTTCGACCTGGAGATGCTGGAAGCGACCGGCTCCTGCGCCGGCATCGAGAATTACTCGCGCTATCTGACCGGCCGCCAGCCGGGCGATCCGCCGCCGACCTTGTTCGAATACATCCCCGACAATGCGTTGGTCTTTGTCGACGAAAGTCACGTCACCATACCGCAGATCGGCGGCATGTATCGCGGCGACTTTCGCCGCAAGGCGACGCTGGCCGAGTATGGGTTCCGCCTGCCGTCCTGCATGGACAACCGGCCGCTGCGCTTCGAGGAGTGGGACGCCATGCGCCCGCTTTCCGTTGCGGTTTCGGCAACGCCCGGCGGTTGGGAGATGGAGCAGTCCGGCGGTGTCTTTGCCGAACAGGTCATCCGCCCGACCGGCCTGATCGATCCGCCGGTCGAAGTGCGCCCGGCCAAGAGCCAGGTCGACGACGTTGTCGGCGAAATCCGCGAGACCACCAAGGCGGGCTACCGCACGCTGGTCACCGTGCTGACCAAGCGCATGGCCGAGGATTTGACCGAATATCTGCACGAGCAAGGCATACGCGTGCGCTACATGCACTCCGACATCGACACGCTGGAGCGCATCGAGATCCTGCGCGACCTGCGCCTCGGCGCCTTCGACGTGCTGGTCGGCATC
Organism: Mesorhizobium sp. M0590; assembly: GCF_040320905.1. NCBI lineage: Bacteria > Pseudomonadati > Pseudomonadota > Alphaproteobacteria > Hyphomicrobiales > Phyllobacteriaceae > Mesorhizobium > Mesorhizobium sp. M0590. The sequence goes on along the minus strand of NZ_JAMYQN010000003.1, from coordinate 218,899 downwards.
AACCTGCTGCGCGAAGGCCTCGACATTCCCGAATGCGGCTTCGTCGCCATTCTCGATGCCGACAAGGAAGGTTTCCTGCGCTCCGAGACATCGCTGATCCAGACCATCGGCCGCGCCGCCAGAAACGTCGACGGCAAGGTCATCCTCTATGCCGACCAGATCACCGGCTCGATGGAGCGGGCAATGGCCGAGACCAACCGCCGTCGCGAAAAGCAGATGGAGTGGAACGCGGCCAACGGCATCACCCCGGAATCGGTCAAGTCGCGCATTTCGGACATCCTGGACTCGGTCTACGAGAAGGACCATGTCCGCGCCGACATTTCGCAGTTCACCGACAGCGCCGGCGCGATGATGGGCAACAATCTGAAGGCGCATCTCGACGCCCTGGACAAGCAGATGCGCGACGCCGCCGCCAACCTCGATTTCGAGAAGGCCGCCCGCATTCGCGACGAGATCAAACGGCTGCGCGAGATGGAACTGTCCATCTCCGACGATCCGCTGGCCAAATATGCCGACATGGAAAGCCCGGTCTCGGGCCGCGAAAAGGGCAAGCACAACAAGGGCATGGCCAAACATCGTACGGCTGAGGAACAGGAGCGTTTCCGCAAGCTCGACGAGGCACGTGCCGCCGAAGAGGCGGCCCGGCCCAACCTCTTTCGCAAGCCCGCGCTCGACGAGATGGGCGCCGACGGCGCCGTACCGGTCAAGAAGCCGCTCTTTGCCAAACCGTCGCTCGACGCAATGGGGCCGGGCACCGACATGCCGACGCCGGCCGGCGCGGTGTCGCGTTCACTGTTCAAGAAACAGTCGGCCGAAGAAGCGCACGGCTCCGATTTCGGCATCCCCGGTGACTCCACCAAGCCGCTGTTCAGGAAGAATTCGCTGGATGAGATGACCGTGCGGCGCACAGAAAAGCCTGTTGAGGGAAGAGTGCCGGCGAAGCCGCAGCCGATCTCCCCCCAAGTGGGGGAGATGCCCGGCAGGGCAGAGGGGGGCGCGAAGGAACGCGACGATTCCGCCAAACCTGTTGCCCGCCAGCGCGCCGGCATCGGCTCCTACGAAGACCCCGCCGACGCCCGCCGCGAAAAGCGCCGTCCCGGCAAGACGGGACGGCCGGGACGGTAGCGAGCTTCCCTTCTCCCCTTGTGGGAGAAGGTGGATCGGCGCGCAGCGCCGAGACGGTTGAGGGGTGCTGGACGGATCGCCGTCGGTGCCAAGCTGGAGCACCCCTCATCCGACCGCTTCGCGGCCACCTTCTCCCACAAGTGGAGAAGGGGGAGCCTAGCCACTTGCCATCGGCCCTACCCTTGGTGTAGCCAGTTTCTACAACTCGAACGTCTTGAAAGGAGGGCTGCGTGTTATTTTCTCACCACCGTCAGCGCGGCCCTGTCCCTGCCCTGCGAGCTTGCTTGCAGGGCTGACCAGAGACGGTCCGGGTTTTTCTTCCCGCTTCGATTTTTTTGGTCCGCCCTTCGTGGTGCTGCAACGCTGAGCCTGATGGCCAGCCTGCGCACCGTCAAAGTGCATTGAACCGGAATTCACTCCGGACAGACCAGAGAAATCGACATGGCCCTGATCAGCCTCAAGTCTCTCGGCGTCACCATGAGTGCGCCGCTCTTGTCCAACCTCGACCTCACCATCGGCACCGGCGACCGGCTCGGCATCGTCGCCGCCAATGGTCGGGGCAAATCCACTTTGCTGAAGTGCCTGACCGGCGAGATCGAAGCCACCACAGGCGACATCACCCGCACGCGCGGCCTGCGCGTCGGTTATGTCGAGCAGGTCGTCCCCGCAGCCTTGGCCGGACGTAGCTTTCATGAGGTGGTGGCCGACGCCTTGCCGGCCGAGCAGGCCGAAAGCGAGCAATGGCGCGTTGACGTGGTTCTCGACTCGCTCGACGTGCCGGAGCCGATGCGCGAGCGGCCAATCCAGGCGCTGAGCGGCGGCTGGCAAAGGCTGGCGTTGATCGCCCGCGTCTGGGTCACCGATCCCGACGTCCTGCTTCTCGACGAGCCGACCAATCACCTCGATCTCGGCAAGATCAGCCAGCTCGAGACCTGGCTGAACGCGCTGCCACGTGAGGTGCCGCTGGTGATCGCCAGCCACGACCGGGCGTTCCTCGACGCGACGACCAACCGGACGCTGTTCCTGCGCCCCGAACAGTCGCCGGTGTTTTCGCTGCCCTATTCGCGGGCGCGGCTTGCACTGGACGAGGTCGATGCCGCGACCGAACGCAAGTTCCAGCGCGACATGAAGATGGCACAGCAGTTGCGCCGGCAAGCGGCCAAGCTGAACAATATCGGCATCAATTCCGGCAGCGATCTTTTGACGGTCAAGACCAGGCAACTGAACCAACGCGCCCAGCGCCTCGAGGCGGTCGCAGCCCCCGCGCATCGCGAAAAGTCGGCGGGCGCGATCAAGCTCGCCAACCGCGGCAGCCATGCCAAGGTGCTGATCACGCTCGACGAGTTGGTGGTCGGAACACCTGACGGCACGGTTCTGTTCAGCACCGGCAAGCGCCACATCCGCCAAGGCGACCGCATCGTCCTGCTCGGCCGTAACGGCGTCGGCAAGTCACGGCTGATCGGCCTGATCCGGAACGCCATCGTCGAGCCGGAAACGGCGGCGCGAAGCCTGAAGGTGACGCCGTCGACGGTGCTCGGCTATAGCGACCAGGCATTGTCGGGCATCGGCGGCGACGACACGCCGCTGGCGATGCTCTCGCGCAGATTCGATGTCGGCGAGCAGCGCGCCCGCTCGCTGCTGGCGGGCGCCGGCGTCAGCATCGACATGCAGGAGCGCAGGATCGGCGTGCTGTCGGGCGGACAGAAGGCACGGCTGATGATGCTGGCGCTGAGGCTCGCCAATCCCAATTTCTATTTACTCGACGAGCCGACCAATCATCTCGATATCGATGGTCAGGAAGCACTGGAAGCGGAATTGCTGGAACATCAGGCGAGCTGCCTGCTTGCCTCGCACGACCGCTCCTTCATCCGCGCGGTTGGCAACCGCTTCTGGCTGATCGAGAAACGGCGATTGACCGAGATCGACAGCCCGGAGGAGTTCTTCCGGGAGGTTGCCGAAGCCGGCGGCTGAAGGCTTGCGGAAAAAAATTCCGGCGCTCTGTCGGATGATGATCGCATGCCACGTCCTTGGGTTGCCGACACGGTGATGCCGGCGCCAATCGAGGAGAAAGCATCATGTCTATTCTGTCATCCATAGGTCACGCCGTGACGCGTTACTCGGCGGCTCGCGCCCGTTATCGCAGCGAACGCGCCATCCTTTCATTGCCGATCGAGCTGCGCAAAGATATTGGCTGGCCGGAAATCGTCGTCGACGCGCAAAACAGCCCGCGGATTCGCATCGAAGGTTGAAAGGTGGCATTTTGCCGTCGCGGCAGGCGCCATTTCGAATCCAAAAACCATCGGCCGTGTAGGATCGTCGCCGTTCCGTTCGTCCTGTGGTTCGCAAAGGCAAACCAGACGCAAAGAGGAGCATGACATGAATGACCAGCCGCAGACCCAGCCCGCCGCCAAAGTGCTTGGCGGATTGACGCCCTACCTTCAGCTGGACGGCGCTTTCAAAGCCGCAGAATTTTACCAAAAGGCCTTCGGTGCCGAGCAGGTCTTTGCCTATCCGCCGGACGAACAGGGCCGCACCATGCATATCCATCTCCACATCAACGGTTCGACCCTGATGCTTTCCGACTTCTATCCCGAGCATGGAATGGCCGCTGTGAAGCCGCAGGGCTACACCATGCAGCTCCATCTCGGTAGCGACGACATCGACGCCTGGTGGCAGCGAGCCGTCGAGGCGGGCTGCGAGGAAGTCGTGCCGTTGCAGGTGATGTTCTGGGGCGATCGCTGGGGCAATATGCGTGATCCGTTCGGCGTCGAATGGGCAATGAACGCACCGGTGAAGAAGGCTTAGCACATTCTTTCCTTCGCCCCTTGCCGGAGAAGGAAAACCTACCAGGAGGAAATCCAAATGTCTTATGTCGATGGTTTCGTTCTCGCCGTACCCAAGGCCAATCTGGAAGCCTACAAGAAAATGGCCGAGACGGCAGGTTCCGTCTGGAAGGAGCACGGTGCTCTTGCCTATGTCGAATGCGTCGGCGACGACGTCCCTTATGGCGAGCTCACCTCGTTCCCGCGCGCCGTTCAGGCCAAGGACGACGAGATCGTCATCTTCTCGTGGGTGGTCTATGAATCGCGGCAGAGCCGCGACGTGGTGATGGCCAAGGTGATGGCCGACCCACGCCTCAAGCCGGACTGGTCGACGATGCCGTTCGACGGCAAGCGCATGATCTTCGGCGGCTTCCAGCCCTTCATCGAGCTGTAGGCGCCCCTCGATCAAGTTTGTTGAGCAGCGGCTTCAGCCGCTCGCCATAGCGCTTCCACAGGTCGACCGAGCCCTGATACATCGGCTGGCGCACTTGCGCAGCCGACGCCGTTCGCACCGGCCGGTCGGTCTGGTGGAACGACAGCACGGCGTCGTCCCACGGCAGGCCGAGATGGGCGATCAGCGCCCGCGACTGGCCTTCCTGGTCGGCGACGAAATCCTCGTAGCGAACGTCGTGCACGACATCAGGCAGCACGGCGTGCCAGTGCGCCATGATGTCGGTGTACAGATTGTGGAAATCGGCGAGCTCGTCGAGATCGTAGCCGTAGCGATGGCTGTCGCCTCGGAAGTGCACCTTGTAGATCGACAGGCAGGTCGCCGCCGCATCGCGCGCGCAATGGATGATCTTGGCCTTCGGCAGCATCAAATGGATGAAGCCCACCAAGAGGAAATTGCCGGGCATCTTGTCGGTGACGTGCCGAGAACCCGGATAGCGGGCGTGCAGCATGTCGAGATAGGCCTGGCCGGCCTCGGCATAGGCCTTGTCGGGCATGTCGGCGATGCCCCAGGGAAAGCCGCCCTTCATGCTGAGCGGAAACTGCTTGCCGACCGCCGTCTTCAATATGCTGAGCTCGCCGGCGCCATAGACCTGCGGATGGCTGGCGATGATCTGCTCGACCAGCGTGGTGCCGGAACGCGGCATGCCGACGACGAAGATCGGCGTGTCGTCGGCTATCCCGCTCGGCCTGTGCCTTTCAAAAAAGGCCTTGTCGAACACCGCCTTCATCGCCTCGAACTCGCCGCGCGTCTTGCCGGCGTCGTAGTCGATGCCCTGGCGGCGGATCGCGTTGCCTTCGGCGAAATAGTCGAAAGCGCGGCCATAATCCCTGAGGTCGTCATTGGCCTTGCCGAGGCCGAAGGAAAGCTGCATGCGCGCCAGGCTGCCTTGCGGCGCCTTGGCGTGCTCCGCCTCCATGCGGGCAAACTCGGCGTCGCGCTCCTTCTGGCGCTTGACCTGGGTAAGCATCAGCCAGGCCCTCGCCATGCCGGGGTCCACAGCCAGCGCCTGCCTGAAAAGATCCGCAGCCTCGTCGAGATTTCCCTTTTCCATCAGCCCGACACCCAGGCCGTGCAAAAGATCGGCATCCTTCGGCCGGATCGTCAGCGCCTCGCGAAAGACAGCCAGTGCCTCATCCAGCCGGCCCGCTTCCTGCAGCGTTTCGGCAAGCCCGACGCGGGCGCGGACATGGAACGGGTTACGGCCGATCGTGCCGCGATAAATATCCTCGGCGCCTTCGAATTGGCCGAGCTGCTTCAGCGACGAGCCGAGATTGTCACGCGCCGCCAGCTGGTCCGGCCGAATCGCCACCACCTTGCGGAAGAGATCGGCGGCGGCCGCGACCCGGCCGAGGTCGCGCAGCACGGTGCCGAGATTGTTGAGGAAATCCGGATTGTTCGGTTGCAGACGCACCGATTGTTCGATCAGCGCCAGCCCCTCGGCGCTGCGCCCGGTCTGGTGCAGCAGAAGCCCGAGGAAATGCGCAGCAGCCGGGTGGTTGGCCTTTTGCGCCAGCACCTGTCGGTAAAGCGCCTCGGCTTCCTGCCGGCGCCCGGCCTGGTGCAGCTGCAGCGCCTGCTGCACGTGCTGGTCGAGCCCCAGCGGCGGCTGTCCGCCTGAGCCGTAACGTGCGCCTGCCGGTTGTCTCGGATCTCTGTTGATGGGAAACCTGCCGTGTTGTCCGCCTGCCGCGATCTAGGCCATCGCTGCGGCGCGTGCAAGAGCAGACGGCGGTCGCTACGAAGCAAAACTTCGAACCCGGGGGAGCCTACCGAAAGTCGGCCGGCGTCAGCACATACATGTTCCTGCGGCCGTGCGAGTAGGCTTGGCGCGCAATCTCGTGGATCGACGAACGCTTGGCGTCGAAGGCGCTGAGAAATTCGGCCTCGGCTCCGCTTGCTGCCGGGTTTGCCGCCGAAAGTGCCGCGACCTCGACAAAGAACGGGACTTCGAACATGCCGTCATGGCCGACGAAACGAATGCGCTTGGCCGCCGCGTCATAGGAGCGGCTGGGATTGGGAAAATTGAGCGTCATGGCTTGCGCGTCAAATCAGGCGGTTGCTTTCGGCAAGCTGGCGCGCCCGCCGCGCCGTGCCGTCGGTGTCGGCAATCCTTCGCCTTGCCGCCTCGTCGCTTCTTATCGTGAGACGCGGCGACAAGACCTTTATCGGCTTTGCGACAGGACTGACTGCAACTGTCGGGACATCCGGTGTTCTTGCGGAGTTCATGACTCTCTTCCTTCCATTGCTAGATAAATACAAATGCCGGAGGAATTTTTTCGGAAGTTCTTCAAACAATTTTTGAGGTGCACCGGGACCGTATCATCGTTCTGCGGATAACTATAGAAAAGTAATTTGACGTTGGTAGGGGTAAGAGGCCGAAAACTTCTTGAATAAGCCGCATTTTCAGACTATTGGTATGAAACCGTTTTGGGCCATGCTTGGCCCCGCGGTGTCAGGGATTCTCGGCCCGCCAAACTTATCCAAATCGCCGACACCTGGTACCGCAATGCAGGCTCCGCTTCCGGGGCAGGCCGGAAAGAAACTTCAAGGCACGAGAACTTCAAGGCACAAGCGAGAACTTCGAGGCACAAGAATGTCTGCTCGCACCACCCATTCCATAGCGCATTTCGCGGCACCTTTCGTGCTTGGCGGGCTGGATGGCGTGCAGCCGGCCGGCGACTATGACATCGACCACGACGAAGAACTGATCGACGGCATGTCCTGGCCTGCCTGGCGCCGCGTCGCCACTTTCATCCATCTGCCGGCAAGGACAGTGAAAAGCGCGACCAGCCAGCTTGTCGCCATTGACCATGCCGAGCTCGACGCAGCGCTTCGGCACGACCGGGAGAATGTCACATGATCCGCTTCCAGCAGAATGCGCGGCGCACGGACACGCCGGCGCATATCTTCACCGTCGGCCAGACCGTCCGCATGAAGAGCCGCACCGGCCTTGCCCAAAAGACCGCGGAGCTGTTCCAGATCAAGAGCCGGCTGCCGGTCAAGGACGGCTCGCCGCAATATCGCATCCGCAGCGATCAGGAGACCTATGAGCGGGTCACCACGGAAGACAATCTCGAACCGGTCGACAACCCGGCCAACTGAGCCGACGCGCCGCAACGCTGCTTCACATGCTGATGGTGCCGCAGATCTGCGTCGCCTGCGCATCTCCAACGGGAACGGCGCTGAGCTCTACGCCGGCCCCCAGATGGTGCTTATCCGGCCAGGCTGTAGGTCGGTGCGCTAGCAGGGCCCGTCATCGACGACGCGATAATCCGCCGCGCGGGCTTCGCATTCGTTGGGGAATGTGCGCAGTTCGCCATGGCGACGGGCACAGACCGGGCGGTATTCGCGGGTGCAGAATGTCTGCTCCTCACCGCCACCACCACCGCCGCGGCACTCGCCCTCGCGAATGATGCGGTATCCGGCCCGTTCGGCAAGGCAGGCATTGGCGAAGGTCTGGCGGTCGCCGCCGCGCCGGGCACAGACCGGGTCATATTGCCTAGTGCAGAATTGCGGCCCCGGCCGTGGCGGGCGCGGCCCCGGCCCCTCATCATCCACCACGACGGTGCAGGCTGCGAGAATTACCGACAGGAACAGGATGGAAAAAACCTGCCGCGGAAAGATTGCCGCAAGAAACCGCATGAATGTTCCCTCCCTCGAAACTCCTGCCTGCACAAATGGTGCCTGGGTCAGGCCGATCCTCGTCATTCCGCTGCCAGATGCAACCCCTGTTTGCAACTGGCGAGCCAGGGCGGTATGGCGGCGCAAGCCAAGACAGCACCTGCCCCGCTGGCTGGACCATGCCTGGGTGAAGTCTGGCCGATGACCGCGCAGAGAACCGGGACTATCGGTGCGATGCGTCGGGATGCGCCTGTTGGGGCCGCCCGCGGCTGTGTCTTGCAAGGATCACGTTTCCGTGCGATAAATTTTGTGTTCGGGCATTTGCGACCCGGAGAGCGGAACGTTTTGGACGACCTTTCCCCGATACTGTGAATCTCTGACAGCCCCGTTTTCGGCGGGGGGTTTTACCCATGCGCCAATGCATGACTGCCGAAGCAACCACCGGGACTTGCCCACGGCGCCAGGCGGCGGGCGGAACCACCAAGACTGACACGGGTGAAGGAGTTTCCCCAATGGCCCAGACCGGCACCGTTAAATTCTTCAACGCTACCAAAGGCTTCGGCTTCATCACGCCCGATGGCGGCGCCAAGGATGTGTTCGTCCACATCTCGGCGATCGAGGCTTCCGGGCTGCGCACGCTCGTCGACGGTCAGAAGGTCACCTTCGATGTCGAGCCCGACCGTATGGGCAAGGGTCCGAAAGCGGTCAATCTCCGCGCTGCCTGAAACCACAGCGTGCCGCGCGTCCTTTCGGGGTGAGGATGCTGCAAGGCTTTTGGAGTGAACTTGAATTCTGTAAAGGCGCGGCGGTTTTCGTCGCGCCTTTTGTGTTCCGGGATGCTTGCCCGCAGCCGCAAAACTTTCTCTTGCCGATGGCACTAAAATAAAGGACAAATTTCCGTCCGGGCATTTGCCGGCCCGAGACTGGACTTGTGGGATCAAAGGAGCTTCCCATGCCGCAGACCGGCACCGTCAAATTCTTCAATCACGCCAAGGGCTTCGGCTTCATCACGCCGGACGACGGGGCAAAGGATGTCTTCGTCCATATTTCGGCCGTGCAGGCGTCGGGTCTTCCCGGTCTTGAGGATGGGCAGAAAGTGACATTCGACACCGAGCCGGACAAGCGCGGCAAGGGTCCGAAAGCCGTCAACCTGTCGATCGGCTGAACCACCCCCGGACAGAATGGACGTGGGCCGGTCTGGCCTGCGGTGTTTGCCGCACGCTTGAACCGCCCAGTTAGATGAACCGCCTGGTCAAATTTCGTTCAGCCCCCGTTCAGCCACGGTCGCATATTAATCTTCGTTAAAGCCGGACCGCATCCCCCGAAAACGACCCGGGCCGGCACGAAGGAGACCGACATGAACCGAATTTTCAAGACTGCCATCCTGTCCGCCGCGGTCGTTGCGACCACGCTTGCGACCTTGCCCGCGGCCAATGCCGACGAATGGCGCCATCACCGCCGCCACCACGGCCACGGCGACGCCGTTGCGGCCGGCGTGCTCGGCCTTGCGGCCGGTGCCCTGATCGGCGGTGCGCTCGCCAGCCCGCAGCCCCGCTATTACGACCCGGCCTATGATGATGAATACTACAGGCCTGCCCCGGTGCGCCGTTATTACTTGCAGCCGCGAGTGGCCTATGCCGAAAGCTATGCGGAGCCGTGGACCCGCGGCTGGTACGAATACTGCTCGGACCGCTACCGGAGCTTCAACGCCCGTACCGGCACGTTCACCGGCTATGACGGCGAACAGCATTTCTGCACCGCCAATTAGCGGAGGCAGTTTCCCGTCGGAAAAAAGCGCGGTCGCACAGGCCGCGCTTTTTGTTTCCGGCAAGCGGTTTCAGACCAGAAAAGGATTGCTCCGCCGCTCCTCACCAAAACGGCCGCTGGGACCATGGCCGCAGATAAAGCCGATGTCGTCGCCCAACGGCAAAAGCTTCTCCTTGATCGAGGCGATCAGCGCGGCGTGGTTGCCGCCCGGCAGATCGGTGCGGCCGACCGAACCGCGGAACAGCACGTCGCCGACATGGGCGAACTTCGCAGCCCGGCTATAGTAGACGACGTGGCCGGGTGCATGGCCCGGACAATGGAGCACCTCGAACTCGTGTGAGCCGAACGAAACGGTCTCGCCTTCGGCAAGGAACCGGTCGGGGACACAGTTGCGCACGGGATCGGTGATGCCGTAGCGCTTCGCCTGGTTCTCGAGATTGGCGAGCAGCGGCCGGTCGGCGGCATGCGGACCGATGATCTCGATACCGAGCGCCTCCTTCAGTTCCATGGCCCCGCCGGCATGGTCGATATGGCCATGCGTAATCCAGATCGCGCCGGCAGTGATCGCATTGTCCTCGAGCGCCGCCAGCACCTTGTCGATGTCACCGCCCGGATCGACGACAACGCCTTGTCTGTCGTCCATGTCGAAGAGGATGGTGCAGTTCTGCTGGAACGGCGTGACCGGCACGATGCCGGCGTTGAGCTGACCCATATTCGTCCTTTCACGCTGTCGGAGTGCTGCGCTTCCCCTCGAACGCGTCAGGAGAGCTCCAACCTTGAACCATACACTGATGTAGAGACACACGCGAACGGCGTCCACCGCTCCACAAACGGCAAACGAAATGGGCGGCCGAAGCCGCCCATTTGAAAACCTGAATCGTCGAAGCTTATTTCTTCATCGCGTTCATGACCGCACCGATGATGCCGGTCAGGATGGCGCCGCCGCCGGCACCGCCAACGATATTTGAAATGTTCAACGCGCTGCCGGCCCCTGCCGCCGTGGCGGCTGCTGCCGGATCGACCGCGCCACCCAGCAGACTGTTGAGGATGGCCGCACCGCCGACGCCGCCGACAGCGCCACCCAGGATTTTGGTAAGCTGCCCCATCGCCGCACTCTTGATAGCCGCACCCACCGCCTGGCCACCGATGATGCCCGTAATCACCTGAATAATGATCGGAAGAAGCGTGTTCATATCCATATTTCCAGTCCCTCCATAGCTGCCAGCCTCCCAGGCCGACGCCATCATGAGACGCCGAATTGAATGAAAGTCAAATGCGCAAACGCTTAAATAAAAGGCGCGGCCCGAAAACCGCCCCTACTTGATAAAAAACCTGTGACTTTCGTTATTCTGCAGCAATCGCGTGGTTGGGTTGAACCGCCGCAGAATAGTCGTTCATCAATGTCTTGGCGATATCGCCGACCTCGAATCGGTACGGACCGATCTCCGAAACCGGTGTCACCTCGGCCGCCGTCCCGGTGAGGAAGCACTGGTGAAAGCCTTCAAGCTCCTCCGGCATGATGGCGCGCTCGATCACCTCCACACCGCGGTCCTTGGCAAGGTCGATGACCGTGCGGCGGGTGATGCCGTCGAGGAAGCAATCAGGCTTGGGCGTGTGGATCTTGCCGTCCTTGACGAAGAAGATGTTGGCGCCTGTCGCTTCCGCCACCTGGCCACGCCAGTCGAGCATCATGGCGTCGGCATAGCCCTTGGCCTCGGCGGCATGCTTGGACATGGTGCAGATCATGTAGAGGCCGGCCGCCTTCGATTTCGACGGTGCGGTGCGCGGGTCGGGGCGGCGCCATTCGGCCATGTCGAGCCGGATGCCCTTGAGCTTCTGCGCCGGGTCGAAATAGCTTGGCCACTGCCAGATGGCGATGGCGCAGTTGATCCGGCTGTTCTGTGCGGAAACGCCCATCTGTTCACTGCCGCGCCACGCGATCGGCCGGACATAGGCGTCCTGGAAACCTTGCTTCTTCAACAGCGAGCGGCAGGCGTCGTCGATCTCGGCGACCGAGTAGGGTATCTTGAAGCCGAGCAGGCGCGCCGATTCATGCAGGCGTTCGGTGTGGTCGGTCAGCTTGAAAATTTCGCCGCCGTAAGCGCGCTCGCCCTCGAATACCGCGCTGGCGTAGTGCAGCCCGTGGGTCAAGACGTGGATCTTGGCGTCGGCCCATTTGACGAACTCGCCGTTCATCCAGATAAAGCCGTCCAGTTGGTCGAAGGGAACGGATGCCATGGTAACCTCCCGCGGGCGGCGGCCCGCACATCATTGTGTCGTTGCGTGTTTCGTTTCGGCCGCTGTGGGCGGCCATTGTCTCAAAGCGTAGGCGGATATTTAAGGTCTGGCAAACTCAGGAAGTTCCGGAAAAAACGGCTTCGCTTGCCTTTTCGTTCGCAATCCGCCGAAAAGCTTGCCAAAAATTAGCATCGCGCGGAAAATACGTCAATAGTGCTGACATAATTTCCTGCTTCACACGGAGAAAAGATGACGAGCCACGCAGCCGCAGAACCGATCAGGACGGCGATCACCGACGAGGACGGCATCGATTTCGCCATCATCGAGTTGTTCTTCTTCGCCTATCGCGACTTTACCTCCGATCCGGACCAGATCCTGGCCGAATACGGTTTTGGCCGTGCCCATCACCGGGTTCTGCATTTCGTCAATCGCCGGCCCGGTCTGACGGTCGCCGAACTCCTCGACGTGCTCAAGATCACCAAGCAGAGCCTGGCGCGCGTGCTCAAGCAACTGATCGACACCGACCATATCGTGCAATTGCAGGGCCCTCGCGACCGCCGCCAGCGCGAGCTTTATCCGACGGCCAAGGGCCGTGCGCTGGCACTGGCGCTGGCGCGGCCACAGTCGCGCCGCATCCATGCTGCATTGGAAGATTCCGGAGCCACCGAACGCGCCGTTATCGAACGGTTCCTTGAAGCGATGGTCAATCCGGAACTAAGGGCGCAGATCGACATTGTGCCCGCAAAGATGTCAGGGAAAAGCCATGGAGACCATTGAGAGGGTTGATCATCCGACAGCACCGGAAGACGATGCGCCGCATCTGCTTGTGGTCGACGACGACACCCGTATCCGCAATCTTCTGAAACAGTATCTGACCGAAAACGGCTTTCGCGTCACCGTCGCCGGAAATTCCGGCGAGGCGCGGCGCAAGCTCGGCGGCCTCGACTTCGATCTGATCGTGCTCGACGTCATGATGCCGGGTGAAAGTGGCGTCGACCTCACCAAGGCGCTGCGGGCGGAGAAAAACGTGCCGATCCTGATGCTCACCGCACTGTCCGAAACCGACAGCCGGATCACCGGGCTCGAGGCCGGCGCCGACGACTATCTGCCTAAACCGTTCGACCCGCGCGAGCTGATCCTGCGTATCAACAATATCCTGCGCCGCGGCGGCCCCGCGACAACGCCTAAGGTCGAACAGCTGGTCTTTGGCCCCTATACATTCCAGATCGCCAGGCGTGAGCTGAAGCGCGGCGGCGAGGCGCTCAAGCTGACCGACCGCGAGCAGGAAATCCTGGCGATCTTCGCTGCGCGTGCCGGCGAAACGATACCGCGGCATGAGCTTGTCGGCGATGAATCCGAGGTCGGCGAGCGCACGATCGACGTCCAGATCAATCGGCTCCGCCGCAAGATCGAACGCGATCCGTCCAATCCGGTCTGGCTGCAGACAGTGCGCGGTATTGGGTATCGGCTCAGCGTGGAATAGAATGTCGCCGACAGCGGTCCTTTGCCGGGCCGCCGGTGAGCGAAAAGACGAATGGCGACCAGGCAACTCGAACGGCCGGGAGATGGCGGCTTGAGCGCTCGCGCGACGCGGGCGCTCAAGGCCGTGCCGCGCGCCTGGAACCGTTTCTGGCGCCTGGTGTCGCTTTACATGCCGAAGCGGCTCTATGCCCGCTCGCTGATCATCGTCATCGCGCCGATGATCATGCTGCAGTCGGTCGTCGCCTTTGTCTTCATGGAGCGCCACTGGCAGACCGTGACGCAGCGCCTGTCGCAGGCCACGGTGCGCGACATCGCCGCCATCATCGACCTGATAGAGACCTATCCTCACGACGCCGACTACGCCAACGTCATTCGCATCGCCCAGGATCGCATGCAGCTGAAAGTCGACCTCCTACCGCCCGACCCGCTGCCGCCTCCCGGGCCAAAGCCGTTCTTCTCGATCCTCGACGAGATCCTTTCGTCCGAGATCACCCGCCAGATCAACCGTCCGTTCTGGATCGATACGGTCGGCAATTCCAATATCGTCGAGGTCCGCGTCCAGCTCGAGAACAAGGTGCTGCGCGTCTTCGTGCGCCGCAGCCAGGCCTATGCATCGAACACCCATATTTTCCTGATCTGGATGGTCGGCACCTCGCTGGTGCTGCTGATGATCGCCATTCCCTTCCTGCGCAACCAGATCCGGCCGATTCTGACGCTGGCCGAGGCGGCCGAGAGCTTCGGCAAGGGCCGGCCGATGCCGCGCGATTTTCGCCCGCGCGGAGCCGAGGAGGTCCGCCGCGCCGGCTTTGCCTTCATCCAGATGCGCGAACGCATCGAACGCCAGCTCGAGCAGCGCACCGCCATGCTGAGCGGCGTCAGCCACGATCTGAGGACCATCCTCACCCGCTTCAAGCTGCAATTGGCGCTTGCCGGGACCAAGGCAGCCGATACCCAGGCACTCGACCAGGACATCGCCGACATGCAGTCGATGCTGGAAGGCTACCTTGCCTTTGCACGCGGCGAAGCTTCGGAAGACGCCGGCCAGTTCGATCTCGAAGCCTTCTTCGATAAGCTTCGCGAGGAGGCCGCGCTGCGCAAGCGCAAGCTGTCGACCGTGCTCGTCGGCGATCCGCATGTGCACGTGCGCCCCAATGCCTTTGCCCGGCTGCTGTCCAACGTCGTCGGCAATGCATTCCGCTATGCCAAGTCGGTGGAGATCAATGCCAATCATGGGCGCGGTTCGCTGCTCGTCACCATCGACGATGACGGTCCGGGAATTCCGCCCGAAAAGCGGGAGGATGTATTCAAGCCGTTCGTGCGGCTGGACGAGGCCCGCAACCTCGACGCCAGCGGCACCGGCCTTGGCCTCTCCATCGCACGTGACATTGCCCGCAGCCATGGCGGCGACATCGTCCTCGAACGCAGCCCGCTCGGCGGCCTTCGGGCGGTGATCAAGGTCCCCGCTTGACGGCAGCGACACCCGGCCTTCATCGGCCCGTCATGAAACCATGGTGAAGAGCGCCAATGAAGCGCGCGATCCTGATTGATTCGGCCCTGCGGCCTCATTTCGACCCCGCGCCTGTCCGGGTGCGCCGGTGCGAGGCCAGAGTGGCGGCGTGGTCGCCGTTCAGGCATCGCGGCAAGCCAATCAAGGTTGCCGCCAAGGGACCGCCATGCGCATCCTGATGGTCACCGACGCCTGGCGCCCGCAAGTCAACGGCGTCGTCCACACGCTGGAGCGCCTCTCGGAGACCCTGAAATCCTTCGATATCGAGACGGACTTCCTGACGCCGAATATCTTTCGCACCCTGCCTCTGCCGACCTATCCCGATATCAGGCTGGCGCTGACGACGCCGCACCGCGTGGCGCAGCTGATCGAGGCACGCAAGGTGGACCACATCCATATCGTCACCGAAGGACCGCTCGGCATTATGGCCCGGCGCTACTGCCGCAACGCCGGCCGCCCGTTCACGACCAGCTATCACACACGTTTTCCGGAATATCTGAGCGCGCGCCTGCCGGTGCCTGAAGCATGGGCCTATCGCTGGCTGCGTGATTTCCACAATTCAGGACAGGGCACGCTGGTTGCCACCCAGTCGCTTGCCGACGATCTTGCGGCGCGCGGCTTCACCAAGCTCCGGCCGTGGACGCGCGGCGTCGACACCGATCATTTTCGGCCGGATAAAAGAAAGGACCTGGGATTTCCCGGACCGATCTTCCTCTGCGTCGGCCGCGTCGCGATCGAAAAGAACCTGCCGGCCTTCCTCGACCTCGACCTGCCGGGCAGCAAGGTGATCGTAGGCGAAGGGCCGGAATTGGCGAAGCTGAAGGCCAGATATCCCGATGCCCATTTCCTTGGCCATCGTCCGAACGACGAACTGGCCGAGATCTACGCCTCGGCCGATGTTTTCGTCTTCCCCAGCCGTACCGACACGTTCGGCAACGTCATCATCGAGGCGCTGGCCAGCGGCACGCCGGTCGCAGCCTATCCCGTCACCGGACCGATCGATATCGTCGGCGACAGCATCGGCGGCGCGGTATCGGACGACCTGCGGCAAGCAGCGCTCGCCGCCCTTCATGTCGACCGCGCCGAGGCGCGGCAACGCGCGATGCGCTACAGCTGGAAGGCCTGCGCGGAAATGTTCATGGAAACGGTCGAAGAGGCGCTGGGTACCACGCGTAAACTGGCTGCGTGAACAACAGCGCAGCTAGAACAACCTGCCGCCGTCCGGCACCTTGCGCTCGATCGCGCCAAGGACGACGGCGCCCTCCTCGTCAGGAAAGCCGAGCGTCAGCACTTCCGACATGAATGGCCCGATCTGACGCGGCGGGAAATTGACCACAGCGAACACCTGCCGGCCGATCAGGGTTTCGGGCGTATAATATTTCGTGATCTGGGCCGAGGATTTCTTCACCCCGATCACGGGACCGAAATCGATTTTCAATTTGATCGCCGGCTTGCGCGCCTCGGGAAAAGGCTCGGCCTCGACGATCGTGCCGGCGCGGATGTCGATGCGGTCGAAATCGGCAAAGCTGATCTCGGGTTTTCGCGCGTTGCTCGAACTCATCGACGGTCAGGCGTTTCCGTAGGTTTCGAACAGCACGCCGGCCAACGCATCCTTGGCCGAAGTGCCTGACCAGACGACGAACTGGAACGCCTGGAAATAGCATTCGCAGGCTTCCAGCGCCGACGACAGCAGCACCTCGACCTGCTGGCTCGACGGCTCGACCCCACCGGCCAGCAGCAGCGACTGGCGGAACATGATGGCGCCTTCCTGCTCCCAGAGGTCAAAATGGCCAAATAGCATCTGCTCGTTGATCAGCGAAAGCAGCCGCATCACCTCGAGCGCGCGCGCCTCCGGGACCTTGATGTCGAAGGCGCAGGCCAGGTGCAGCGCCTCGTAGTCCTCCATCCAGGAGAATGAAACGTGGTAGTCGGTCCAGCTTCCGGCAACCGAGATCGAGATCTCGTCGTCACCGGCCCGCTCGAAGGACCAATCGTTGTTGTGCGCCACCTGCTCGATAACGTCCACCGGATGGATTTCGCGGGAGAATTCGAGTTCGAGAAGTTCCATGAAATGCTTCCTGTCGTTCTGGGAGCGCCACCACACGCTCCGCGGGAGAGGCACACTCGAACAATTCTGCCTAGAACTCGGACGGCCAGGACTTCGTCAACGCAAAGACCCCGGACCGGACCCCACCGCCCGGCGCATGACCCTGCTCCGAATCATGCAACAAATTCAGTCTATTGATCGGGAGTCGCGTGACCAGCCAAATTTTTCGCACTGCGTCATTCGCATGTGGAAAGGCGCTGTCACAAAGATTCACGCAGTACCGGTAAGCGATTCACGACAAAGCGCTTTTTGCGATCCGGCTTTGTGGAAAAGTTTAACGATTTATTTCTTGTTATTTTTTTGCACGCGGCTTTGCCGCAGCCGCAGGCGCTGCTTGACCGGTCAATTCGGCAAGCCTGGCCTCGAGCGCCTCGATGCGAGCGGCGAGGCGGGTGTTTTCTTTCCTGGCCTTCGCCGCCATGTCGCGAGCGGCCTCGAATTCCTCGCGCTGCACCACGTCCATGGAGTTGAGTATGCGCTCGGCCTGGCCCCTGAAGGCGGTCTCCACCTCGCGCCGCACGCCTTGCGCGGCACCGGCTGCATCGGTCATCAGCTTGGCGAATTCATCGAGAATGCGGTTCGGTCCGGTCGCCATGGCAAATCCTCGCTTGGTCGAATTGACGTAGTGGCGCGCGATTCGGAATGCAAGCATATGCTTGCCTTGACCGCGCCAAAAGCCTGCCGCATGGTCCGCGCCCGAACCTGATTGGGAACCCGGAGACCCTGTTGAGCGAATATTTGCTGCCGCTGGCCGCCCTGCCCTTTCCCAACATCGACCCGGTCATCGTCCGGATCGGACCGCTGGCGGTGCATTGGTACGGCGTCGGCTACATCGTCGGCATTCTGTTCGCCTGGTGGTATGCCAAGCGCCTCGTCACCAACCCAAAACTGTGGCCCGACGGCACCCTGCCGATGAAGCCCGTCGACCTCGATGACTTCATCGTCTGGGCAGCCATCGGTGTGGTGCTCGGCGGACGCACCGGCTACGTGCTGTTCTACGATCTCAAGCGCTATATCGCCCATCCGCTCGATATCGTTGCCGTCTGGCAGGGCGGCATGTCTTTCCATGGCGGCCTGCTCGGCGTCATTGTCGCCATGACGCTGTTTTCCCGATCGCGCGGCATCCGAACGTGGTCGCTGTTTGACGTGGTGGCGGCCGGCGTGCCGGTGGGGCTTGGTCTTGTCCGTCTCGCGAATTTCGTCAATGCCGAACTCTGGGGCCGCGTTACCGATGTGCCATGGGGCGTCGTCTTTTGTAACAACCGCATTCTGCAGGCCGGTCAGTGCCTGGCCGGCACCGATCCACGCCATCCGAGCCAGATCTACGAGGCGCTGCTCGAAGGCTTGGTGTTGTTCCTTGTCCTGCGCTTCCTCACCCATTCGCGGCTCAAGCTGAAGACGCCGCGCTTCGTCGGCGGCGCCTTCATCGCCGGCTATGGCGCCTCGCGCATCTTCGTCGAATTCTTTCGCGAGCCCGACCAGCAGCTTGGCTACCTCCTTGGCACGAGCTGGCTGACCATGGGAATGGTGCTGTCACTGCCGATGGTGCTTGCCGGCATCTGGGCAATGGCAACGGCCAAGCCGGTGACAAAACCGCAGCCGGCATGACGCGGCTGAAGACCCGCATCGCCGAGCTGATCGGTGCGGTGGGACCGATCCCCATCAGCGAATACATGGCGCTCTGCCTGTTCGATCCGCAGGACGGCTATTATACGACACGCGAGCCGTTCGGCGCTGCCGGCGATTTCATCACCGCACCGGAGATCAGCCAGATGTTTGGCGAACTGGTCGCCATCTGGCTCTACCAGGCGTGGCTGGCGATCGACCGGCCGACGCCGGTCGCCATCGCCGAAATAGGCCCCGGCCGCGGCACGCTGATGAGAGATATGCTGCGCACGCTTTCGCGGCTCGATCGGACGCTTACCGCCAGCGCATCGTTCGCCTTGATCGAGACCAGTCTGCGGTTGACCGAGGTCCAGAAACGAACGCTTGCCGGGACGTCGGCCACCATCGCCTGGCATGAGGCCGTGGACACACTACCGCAGGGGCCGCTTCTGATTGTTGGTAACGAGCTGTTTGACGCGGTGCCCATCCGCCAGTTCGTCCGCGCTGGGGCCGGCTGGCGCGAGCGGATGATCGGTCTCGACGATGCGAACCGGCTGCGCTTTTTCGTCGGCGCCGGCTCGCTTGACCCGATGCTGCTGCCGGAGGGTGCCGAGAATGCGCCGCAAGGTGCCGTCGTCGAGGTGGCGCCAGCCCGCGCCGCCCTGATGGCGGCCATCGCCGGGCGACTTGCCGGATTTGGCGGCGCCGGCCTGTTTCTCGACTACGGTCACCTCCAGCCCGGGATCGGCGACACCTTGCAGGCGTTGCGCAAGCACGGTCATGAGGACGTGCTGGCCAATCCGGGGCAGGCCGATCTCACAGCCCATGTCGATTTCGCTGCCCTCGCGGCAACCGTTCGGGCACACAGCCTCGATGCCCACCTCTCAACGCAAGGTGAATTCCTGCTCAAGATGGGGCTTCTCGAACGGGCTGGCCGGCTCGGCGCCAATGCCGATGAGGCAGCTCGCGAAAAGATCGCGGCCGACGTCGAGCGCCTCGCCGGCCCGCTGGCCATGGGCGAACTCTTCAAGGTGCTTGCCGTCCTCCCCGCCGGCATTGCCGTTCCGCCGTTTCCAAGCACGGATTGACTTTTCGCTGCCGCCTCTCTCACTCTCCCGTCTCCGACTAGCGCCCGACATCAACTGCGCCAGCCTTCAACTGACTAGCCTTCAACTGCGCCCCTTCAACTCGCTTGACGAAATCGCCCATACGGACAACAAAGCCGCCATGCTGAATCAGACCAAACCGGATCCCGTTCGGTCGCCCTTGCTGGAAACGGCGCAAGGCATCCGCCACGGCTACTTCACGCGAGTCGGCGGCATTTCCAGCGGCATCTACCGGGGCCTCAACATCGGCACCGGCTCGAACGACGACCAGACGCTGGTGCGCGAGAATCGCCGCCGGGTCGCCGAATGGATGGGCGTGCCTGCAAACCATCTGCTGACCGCTCACCAGGTTCATTCGCCGGACGTCGTCATTGCCAGGGAGCCTTTTGCCGGCGAGCGGCCCAAGGCCGACGCCATTGTCACCGACCGGCCGGGCATTGCCGTCGGTGCCTCGACCGCCGACTGCGGACCGGTCCTCTTCGCCGACGCCGAGGCGCGCATTATCGGCGCCGCCCATGCCGGCTGGAAAGGCGCTTTCACCGGAGTGCTGGAAAACACCATCGCGGCAATGGAAAGCCTCGGCGCCCGGCGCGACCGCATCGTCGCAGTGCTCGGTCCTTCGATCGGCCCACGGAATTACGAAGTCGGACCGGAATTCGTCGCCCGTTTCGTCGACGCCGATGCCGGCAATGCTCGCTATTTCGCGCCCTCCGCAACTGCCGGACACGCGATGTTCGATCTCAACCGCTACACGGTCGACCGGCTGACCAAGGCTGGCATCAACGCCGAAGGACTTGGCCGCTGCACCTATGCCGAGGAAGAGCTTTTCTACTCCTATCGGCGCAGCACGCATCGCAACGAGCCCGACTACGGGCGGCAGGTTTCGGCAATCGTTTTGGAGGCTGACTGATGGCGCTGCATTTCGAACGCTCGGAATTCGACGCGCGGCGCGATCGACTGATGATCGAGATCGCCGAAAAGAAGCTCGACGCCGTCCTGCTGTTTGCCCAGGAAAGCATGTATTGGCTAACCGGCTACGACACCTTCGGCTTCTGCTTTTTCCAGTCCCTGGTGGTCAAGGCCGACGGCTCGATGGTGCTGCTGACGCGTTCGGCCGACTTGCGCCAGGCGCGCCACACCTCGATCATCGACAACATCGTTTTGTGGACGGACCGCAACGGCGCCAATCCGGCGGTAGATCTGCGCAATCTGCTCAACGAGCTTGACCTGCTCGGCGCCCGGATCGGCGTCGAATACGACACCCACGGCCTGACCGCCTATAATGGCCGGCGCCTCGACGAGCAGTTGCAGACCTTCGGGCAGATCGCGGATGCCTCCGGCATTGTCAGCCGGCTACGGCTGTTCAAGAGCCCGGCAGAAATCGCCAAGGCGGAAAAAGCCGCAAATCTGGCCGACGACGCGCTGGACGCAGCACTGCCGCTGATCAAGCAGGGCGGCGATGAGGCGCTGATCCTCGCCGCCATGCAAGGTGCGATCTTTGCCGGCGGCGGCGATTATCCGGCCAACGAGTTCATCATCGGCTCCGGAGTCGACGCCCTGCTTTGCCGCTACAAGGCCGGTCGCCGCAAGCTCACCAAGAACGACCAGCTGACGCTCGAATGGGCCGGTGTCTTCCACCACTACCATGCGGCAATGATGCGCACGGTGTTGACCGGCAAGGTATCGAAACGCCACCAGGAATTGTTCGATGCCGCCCGCGCCGCGCTACTTGCAGTCGAGAAGGCGATGACGCCCGGTAATACGTTCGGCGACGTGTTCGACGCCCATGCCCGCACCCTCGAAGCCCACAATTTGACCAAGCACCGGCTCAATGCCTGCGGCTATTCGCTCGGCGCCCGCTTCACCCCGTCCTGGATGGATATGCCGATGTTCTATCAGGGTAATCCCGAACCGATTGCGCCGAACATGACGCTGTTCGCCCATATGATCATCATGGACTCCGAAACCGAAACCGCGATGACGCTTGGCCGCACCTATCTGACCACCGAATCCCAGCCGAAGCCGCTGTCCCGCCATGATCTCGACTTGATCGTGCAGTGAATCCATAATGGAAAGAGTGTGAGGGGCGTTCGTCGCCAAGGAGTTTTCAGGCTAATGAGACGATCGCATGTGACGACCGTGTCATTGCTCGTGGCGCTGGCACTGGCGGCCTGCACCAATGCGAAGGACGTTCTCGAACCCTCGGCCATTGCCCCGCAATCGACGCAATCGCTCTCCGGAGCCGGAGGTGCCGCAACGCCCCCCGCAACTCCGGCTCAGCCTGCCGGCACCGCGCAAACTGGAGATACGGCGCAGCCTTCCGCTGCAGCAGCCGTGCCGCCCGCCAAAAGCGCGGCTGCCATTGCGCGGACCCGGCTGCAGGTGGCGCCGATCGTCGGCGCCTCGGTAGAAGCCGCGACACCGCTGACCGCCGAGCTTCAGACACGCGCCAGGCAGCGCGGCATCACCTTGGCCGGCAGCACCGACCAGACCCCTACGCATGTGCTCAAGGGCTATTTCTCGACCATGACGGAAGGCAAGGACACTACCGTCATCTATGTCTGGGACATTTATGACCCGGCCGGCAACCGGCTGCATCGCATCAACGGCCAGCAGAAGGCGCCGTCCGTTGGCGGCGGCGAAGGCTGGACGGCGGTCGCGCCGGCGACCATGCAGGCAATTGCCGACCAGACAATCGACCAGTTCGCCACCTGGCTTGGCGGCGGCGCCGGCTGACCTGGAGCGTGATTCCGAAAAGTGGAATCCGGTTTTCGGAAAAGAGCATGCTCAGACTGAAAGTTAGAAGCTATCCCGATTCCGTCGGCATGGAACTGGCTCTATCGCCGCATGCTCAAGCCGTAAGCGTTTATTGAGATTAGCCGGCGGATTCCCATTCACGACGCTTGCAATACCGGCGCGGGCCGCTAAAAGCCCGACTAAGAGGCTGGAGTGCTATCGGAGTCTCTCAATCCTTCGCCAGGAACGGTGCATGAAGCTCTTCGCGGGCAATTCCAACAGGGTGCTGGCCGAATCAGTCGCCCGTTACCTCAACATTCCGCTGGGCAAGGCCAGCGTCAGGCGCTTCGCCGACCAGGAAATCTTCGTCGAGATCCAGGAGAACGTGCGCGGCGAGGACGTCTTCATCCTGCAGTCCACCTCGTTCCCGACTAACGATCATTTAATGGAACTGCTCATCATGATCGACGCCTTCATGCGCTCCTCGGCCAAGCGCATCACTGCAGTTATTCCTTATTTCGGCTATGCCAGGCAGGATCGCCGTGCCTCGGGCCGCACACCGATCTCGGCCAAGCTGGTCGCCAACATGATCACGAGGGCGGGCGTCAACCGGGTGCTGACCCTGGATCTCCATGCCGGCCAGATTCAAGGCTTCTTCGACATCCCGACCGACAATCTGTTTTCCGTGCCGGTCATGGCCCGCGACGTAAAGGCGAAATACAAGCAGCTTGCCAACGTCATGGTGGTGTCGCCGGATGTCGGCGGCGTGGTCCGCGCCCGCGCGCTCGCCAAGCGCATCGACGCCCAGCTTGCCATCGTCGACAAGCGCCGCGAGCGCCCCGGCGAATCGGAAGTCATGAACGTCATCGGTGACGTGCGCGGCAAGGATTGCCTGTTGATCGACGACATCATCGATTCGGGCGGCACGCTGTGCAATGCGGCCGATGCGCTGCTTGCCGACGGCGCCACCAGTGTCACTGCCTATACTACCCATGGCGTTTTGTCCGGCGGCGCCATCGCCCGCATCGGCGCCTCGAAACTGCAGGAACTGGTCATCACCGATTCCATCCAGCCGACCCAGGCAGTGCTGGACGCCGCCAATATCCGCGTCATCTCCATCGCCGAATTGATGGGCGAGGCGATCTCGCGCACGGCGACCGAGGAATCGGTGTCGAGCCTGTTCGATTAATGCGTGTCGCGCAAAGTGCAGCGGTTTTGCGATAACGACATGCATAAAAGCAAGAACCCAAAGCGCGTCGCATGAGGCCGGTCGAACGCGACGCCCTTCAGGGCTGCGACTCAGGCCGAGCCGGACCGCTTATTCGCCGCACACCTTCGCCAGCATCACGGGCGCCCCGCATGTAACCGCGTGGCGAGGCTCCCAGCATGCGCTTGAACATGGTGATGAACGCCGGCACGCTGTCATAGCCGAGATCGAGCGCCACCCTCGTGATCGGCTCGCCGTCGGCCAGCCGTGGCAGCGCCGCGAACAGACAGGCCTGCTGACGCCAGGTCGACAGCGACAATCCGGTCTGGCGGTGGAACGCGCGGGTGAAAGAGCGGCGGCTCATGCCAACGATAGCGGCCCACTCGTCGATCGTCGCATGCGGTGACGGTGCCGAGACGAAGCGCCGGCATAGCGTCGCCAGCCTTGCATCGGACGGGAACGGAAGGCCGAGCGGCCGTTCCGGCAGGTTCGGGATTTCGTGCAGCAGGAGCTTCATGATCAGTCCGCCCCGCCCCTCCAGCTCGGCGCCTTGCGGCAGCTTTTCCGATTCCACGATCAGGCTGTGCATCAGGTCGGTGATGCCGACGACACGCAACCCGTCCGGCAGGCCGGGAATGGCCTCCGGCATCACATAGACGGACCGCATGCTGACGTCGCCCAGCATCTCGACGGAATGTTCGGTGCCGGCGGGGATCCACATCGCGTGGTCCGGAGGCACCATCCAGCGCCCATGCCGCGTCGTCACCAGCACGACACCGACCAGCGCGTGCAGCAACTGGCTGCGGCTATGATGGTGCCGTGGCACATGGTAGCCGTCCGGATATTCGGTCGGCAGCGCCACTGCCGGCCCTACGGCCTGCTCCAGCCATTGCCAGCGACGCTCATGCAACAGCCCGAGATCGGTGTCGCCCGCTCTGAACATTTCCCTGCCATGCGGCATCAGCTATGGCCCACTTGCGAAACTATTGGACCAAACCACGAAAGAAGTCGCGTGACAAGCAACGTATAAGGCTGCGGCCTATAAGACCGCCTGCGGGAGCGCCCGCCAAAAAGACCACGGAGCCTGCCTTGACCGATACCACAGCAACCGCCGACGCCAAGCCGGCAGCGGCCAGCCACATTTCAGCTCAGGCGACGGCCTTCACCGTCATCCTGGCGGTGAGCTTCTGCCATTGCATCAACGACATCATGCAGTCGCTGCTGTCGGCGATCTATCCGCTGCTGAAGGACAATTACGGTCTCGATTTCTGGCAGATCGGCCTTTTGACTTTCACCTTCCAGGTGACGGCATCCTTGCTGCAGCCGGTGATCGGCATGATTACCGACAAGCGGCCGATGCCTTATTCGCTGCCCTACGGCATGGCTTCTTCGCTGATCGGGCTGGTCGTGCTGGCCTATGCCGGACATTACTCGCTGCTCCTCATCGGCGCCTCGCTGATCGGCATCGGCTCGGCGATCTTCCACCCGGAATCCTCGCGCATCGCCCGCTTCGCCTCCGGTGGCCGGTTCGGTCTTGCGCAGTCGCTGTTCCAAGTCGGCGGCAATTTCGGCCAGGCGATGGGGCCGCTGCTGGCAGCCTTCATCGTCGTGCCCTTCGGCCAGACTAGCATTGCCTGGTTCGCCGGGGGCTCGCTGATCGGCATCATCGTGCTTTGGCAGGTCGGCGGCTGGTACAGCCGCCTGCATGCCGCACAGGGCACCCGCAAGGCGGCAGGTTTCGTCTCGCCCTTCCCGCGCCGCAAGGTCCTGGGCGCGCTGGCGGTGCTGACCTTGCTGGTATTGACCAAGAACGCCTACATCGCCAGCCTGTCCAGCTACTACACCTTCTATGCGATCCATAAATTCGGCGTTTCGGTGCAGATGTCGCAGGTCATGCTGTTCCTGTTCCTCGGCGCCTCGGCCCTGGGCATCCTGCTCGGCGGCCCGTTCGGCGACCGCTACGGACAGAAGGCGATGATCTGGTTCTCGATCGTCGGCGTGCTGCCCTTCACGCTGGCCCTGCCCTATGCCAATTTCGAGTGGACGATGGTTCTCACCGTGCTGATCGGCCTGATCCTGTCCTCGGCCTTCTCGAACATCGTCGTCTTCGCCCAGGAACTGGTGCCCGGCCGCGTCGGCATGATCGCCGGCATCTTCTTCGGCTTCGCCTTCGGCATGGGCGGCATCGCCGCCGCCGTGCTTGGCGTCGTCGCCGACATGAAAGGCATCGATTTCGTCTTCCAGGTCTGCTCGTATTTGCCGCTGCTCGGGCTACTGACGGTCCTCCTGCCTAACATGAAGGAAGCGAGGAAGATGGAGGCGGCGGCCAGCTAAAAATCAGTTCATCTTTCGGAATTGATACGAGTGCGCGACAGTTGCCGCGCCCTCGATGATTCTTTCATCATACGCCGGGTGAAAAGCCTGTTAGAGAGGGTCACCCCTGAAGGCAAAATTTTGGTCAGCAACGCCTTCAAGTTGAACATACCGGGCTCAACCCTGATGCTGCGCAGCGCTCCGCGCCAGGAAAGGCAATTCGCTTATGTCCAGACTAAAAGGCAAGGCCGCATTGATTACCGGCGGCACCAGCGGCATCGGCCTGGTGACGGCGCGACGTTTCATCGAGGAAGGTGCGCGCGTCGCTATCACCGGAACAAATGCGAGCCGTCTCGAGGAGGCGCGCACCATCCTCGGCAGTGATGTGCTTGTCATTGCCGCCGACGCCGGAGATGCTGCTGCCCAGAACGACATAGCGCGGCGGATCGAGGAAACCTTCGGCAAGCTCGACGCTCTCTTCCTCAATGCCGGTATCGCCGACCTGCGCCCGCTTGGCGACTGGACCGAGGCCGCGTTTGACAGGAGCATCGACGTCGACCTCAAGGGGCCGTACTTCCTGGTCAAGGCGCTCGTTCCGCTGTTTTCGAACCCGTCGTCGATCATCCTCAGCGGCTCGGTCAACGCGCATATGGGAATGGCTGGAACGCACGTCTATG
The DNA here is from genome assembly GCF_040320905.1 of Mesorhizobium sp. M0590. Taxonomy (NCBI): domain Bacteria; kingdom Pseudomonadati; phylum Pseudomonadota; class Alphaproteobacteria; order Hyphomicrobiales; family Phyllobacteriaceae; genus Mesorhizobium; species Mesorhizobium sp. M0590. The sequence goes on along the minus strand of NZ_JAMYQN010000003.1, from coordinate 192,132 downwards.
CGCTGGCCAAGGCCGGCATGATTTCGCTCGCCCGGACGCTCTCGGGCGAACTGATAGAACGCGGTATTCGCGCCAATGTGATCAGCCCGGGTCCGATCGACACTCCGCTCAACGACAAACTTGGGCTGGACCCCGAAGCGGCGAAGGCGCGTGCGAAAGCTGTGGTCGGCCTGGTGCCTGCCCGTCGTTTCGGAACCGCCGAGGAAATTGCCAACGCGGTGGTTTTTCTTGCTTCGGACGAATGCCCGTTCATGGTCGGTGCGGAAATGCTGATCGATGGCGGCTTGAGCATCGCCTGACATCGGCACGACCTGACACGAGATCACCCGCAGATGGCGGGTTTTTTGTTACGTTCTGAAAGGCCTTACGCCCTGAAGAAGGCCAGCATGTCGGTGTTTATAACATCGGCATGGGTGGTCGCCATGCTATGGGGGAAACCCTTGTAGACCTGTCGCCTGCCATGACTTGCACCCTTTCCCGCCTTCGGCTATAGAGCCGCCACCCGCGTAGACACCCTTGGAGGCAACGCGGCGGAAGGCTGCCTTCCCTTGTGATCCCGAACAAAGGTCCGCTTGCTTATGCGGCTGCCGGCTTTCGGATATGCAGGCCCGGCGGCTTTCGACGTTTACGGCCCAGCCACGCTGACCGTGAGCGCTCCAGAACAACGCGAAAGGAAATGCCATGAGCCACGATACTTACGAGCTCAAGGCCGAAGCGCGCGAACAGGTCGGTAAGGGGTCCGCCCGTGCAGTTCGCCGCAACGGTAAAGTGCCTGCAGTGATTTACGGCGACAAGCAGCCTCCCCTGGCGATTGCGCTGACCTATAAGGACATCTACTACAAGATCCATGGCGGCGGGTTTCTGACCACGGTCGCCACGATCGATGTCGACGGCAACAAGATCCAGGTTCTGCCCAAGGATTTCCAGCTCGACCCGGTCAAGGATTTCCCTGTCCATGTCGATTTCCTGCGCATCGGCAAGGATACCGAAGTCAATGTCGACGTGCCCGTGCACTTCATCAATGAAGACAAGTCGCCCGGTATCAAGCGCGGCGGCGTGCTCAACATCGTGCGCCACGAGGTCGAGTTCCACTGCCCGGCCAATGCGATCCCGGATTTCATCACCATCGATCTCACCGGTACCGATATCGGCGATTCGATCCACATTTCGGCCATCACCTTGCCGGCCGGCGTCAAGCCGGTGATCTCCGACCGCGACTTCACCATCGCGACCATTGCCGGCTCCTCGGCGATGAAGCCGGAGGCCGCGGAAGAGACGACTGAAGCGGCTGAGCCCGAAGCGGCCCCTGCCGCCGAAGAGAAGTAACCCCTTCCCGCCCGGAGGCGACGATGCTTGTCTTTGCAGGCCTCGGCAATCCGGGCGCGAAATACGCCAACAACCGGCACAATGTCGGCTTCATGGCGGCGGACGCGATCGCCCGCCGCCATTCCTTTTCGCCCTGGTCGAAGAAATTCCAGGGTCTGATCGCCGAAGGCACGCTTGCCGGCGAAAAGGTGATCCTGATCAAGCCGCAGACCTTCATGAACCTGTCCGGCCAGTCGGTCGGCGAAGCCTTGCGCTTCTACAAGCTCGGCCCTTCGGCGCTGACTGCCTTTTATGACGAGATCGACCTTGCCGCCGGCAAGGTGCGGGTCAAGGTCGGTGGCGGTTCCGGCGGCCACAACGGCATCCGCTCGCTCGACCAGCACGTCGGCAAGGATTTTCGCCGTGTGCGCATCGGCGTCGGCCATCCCGGCGTCAAGGAAATGGTGCACGGCCATGTGCTTGGCGATTTCGCCAAGGGCGACCGCGAATGGCTGGACGTGCTGCTCGACGCAATCGCCGATGGTGCCGGATTGCTTGCCAAGGGCGACGACAATTCGTTCATGAACCGCGTGACGCTGGCGCTGCGCGACAAGCTCACGCCGACGGACGACGACGATCGCCCGCCGCCCAAGGCGCCAAAGGCGCAAAGCCACGTCCGCCAGGCGCGGCCGCAGCAGCCGGCGGCCAAGCTGCCCGAAACCGGCCCGATGGCGGCCATGCTGAAGAAGCTTTTTGGCGGCAAGGACTGAGCCATGGATCTGGATGACATTCAGGAATTGGTCCGTCTCATCAGACAGAAGTATGTTGATTATTTCGTCGCCGCTGCCGGCGAACTTGCTCGCAACAGCCAAGGATCGCATGCGACCGAAATCAAGTTTTCGAACGTCGATTCCTTCTATCGAAATTTCATTGCGGTTGATTTCGTCAGTAATGACGGACAGCCAAATCCGCAATTCATCAACAGCGATTCCTATGTGAAATTCTCTCCGGATATTCACGCCGGGATGGGTGGAATGGATGTCCTCATCTCACCTTTCAGGTGGGATGAGGTTAATTTTAAATTCCCTATAAATGAGCTCGACGGCGATCTCTTCGACGAATGGTTTCGCGGCTGGTTCGATATCGATGGCGAGCGTGAAACATCGGAGATCGTCGGAAACGTCATTCACAGTGCGCAATTGCTCGACGGGCAACTGACCATCGATTTCGGAACCGCTGAGGTCGACGCGTTCTGGCATCTTCTGCAAATACTGAGCAGGTCCGGCGTTCGTTCGTTGGCGATAGGCACCGATGACATCGCGCAGCGTCTGAATTGAATTGCGCCTTGACGATCATCGGCGCTTTCGCCCATAGCCCTGATCAAATTTCGATTTCCCGATAGGACCAGACAAAAATGGGTTTCAAATGCGGCATCGTTGGCTTGCCCAATGTCGGCAAGTCGACGCTCTTCAATGCGTTGACCAGGACGGCGGCGGCGCAGGCCGCCAATTATCCGTTCTGCACCATCGAACCGAATACCGGCGAGGTGGCGGTGCCCGACCCGCGCCTGCAGAAGATCGCCGCGATCGGCAAGTCGAAGGAGATCATCCCGACCCGCATCTCGTTCGTCGACATTGCCGGCCTGGTGCGTGGCGCCTCCAAAGGCGAAGGGCTTGGCAACCAATTCCTCGCCAACATCCGTGAGGTCGACGCCATCGTCCATGTGCTGCGCTGCTTCGAGGATGACGACGTCACGCATGTCGAGGGCCGCATCGATCCTGTCGCTGATGCCGAGACCGTCGAGACCGAATTGATGCTTGCCGACCTCGACAGCCTTGAGCGCCGCATCGTGCAGATCCGCAAGCGTGCCGCCGGCAAGGACAAGGAAGCAGCGACCGTACTTCCGATGATGGAAGCGGCGCTTGAACTGCTGCAGGCCGGCAAGCCCGCCCGCATCCTGCTCAACGGCATCTCGGCTGAGGATCTGCGCATCCTGCAGGGGCTGAATCTCTTGACCTCACACCCGGTGCTTTACGTCTGCAACGTCGCGGAAGCCGATGCCGCCACCGGCAACGCGCATACCAGGGCGGTCGAGAAGATGGCCGCCGCGCAAGGTGCCCGCACCGTTGTGATTTCCGCGGCGATCGAGGCCGAGGTCGCCCAGCTCTCGGACGAAGAGGAAATGGAATTCCTGGCAACGCTCGGTCTGGACGAACCCGGCCTGAACAAGGTCATCCGCGCCGGCTACGAGCTGCTCCAGCTCATCACCTACTTTACCGTTGGCCCCAAGGAGACACGCGCCTGGACCGTGCACAAGGGCGCCAAGGCGCCGCAGGCGGCAGGCGTCATCCACACCGATTTCGAGCGCGGCTTCATCCGCGCCCAGACCATCGCCTATGACGACTTCGTCAGGCTGGGCGGCGAAGTCGCGGCCAAGGAGGCCGGCAAGGCGCGCGACGAAGGCAAGGAGTATGTCGTCCAGGACGGCGACATCATGCTGTTCAAGTTCAACACCTGACCCGGCGAGGGAGCCCAATGGTCACCATTGCCGTCGCTCGATGACAAACTTCAAAGCAGGGTGTCGCAGTGCCTCTTGCGCTGCTTGACGCGCCATCGTGCGGGGTCTAAGGGGCCTCTGCACCGGCCTCGCGCCTCGCCTGCCCGCGTCCGTGCGATGTGACTGACGCGCCCCCTCCAAACGAACGCTCTTTGGCAACAGCAAGGGAGACCCGGCGATGATCAAGGCCTTCGTCGTCGACAATGATCGCCTGCGCCTGGTCGACGATCTCCTGCAAAACAGCGACACTGTCGTCTGGGTCGACCTCTTCAACCCGACAAAGGAAGAAGAGACGACAATCGAGACCTGGCTCGGCATCGCCGTTCCGACCCGCGAAGAGATGGAAGAGATCGAGATCTCGAGCCGTCTCTACGTCGAGGACGGCGCCTACTTCATGACCGCCATTCTGCCTGCGCAGACCGAGGTGAACGATCCGTTGATGTCGCCGGTTACCTTCGTGCTCGCCGGCAGCAGGCTGATCACCGTGCGGTACCACGAACCGAAGGCGTTCAAGACCTTTCCGCTGCGCGCCGAAAAGGTGGCGACCGGTTGCACCAGCGGTGACACCATCCTGATCGGACTGCTGGAGGCGATCGTCGACCGCCTCGCCGACATTCTGGAGCGCGCCGGCCGCGACGTCGAGGCGATCTCGCGCGACATCTTCGAGGCACGCTCGACCAAGGTTTCCAAGCGCAACCGCGACTTCCAGGAGCTGTTGAAAGGCATTGGCCGCAAGGAGGACCTCGCCTCCTCGATCCGCGACAGCCTGATCTCGCTGCAGCGCCTTGCCGGCTTTCTCGCCCATGCCTCCACGCAAAGCAGGATGAGCAAGGACAGCCGCGCTCGCATCAAGACCTTGTCACGCGACGTCCTGTCGCTCGCCGACCACGCCACCTTCCTGTCGCAGAAGATCAGCTTCCTGCTCGACGCGACGCTCGGCATGATCTCGATCGAGCAGAACGCCATCATCAAGATCTTCTCCGTCGCCGCTGTCATCTTCCTGCCGCCGACGCTTGTCGCTTCGATCTACGGCATGAATTTCGACATCATCCCTGAGCTCAAATGGCACTTTGGCTATCCCTTCGCCATCGGCATGATGGTGCTTTCGGCAATCCTGCCCTTCTGGTATTTCCGCCGCCGCGGCTGGCTATAGGGTCGTCAATACCGCGCTGCGGCTTGGGCGCAGCGGGCTGGCGCAATAGAAATTGCTTGACCAAATGCCACGCTGCTTGCATCCGGGACCCGGACCCGTAGCGATCGTACAATCCTGAACAGGATTTCCAGACCATGACCGCAAAGACCTGGGCTTATGAGGATTTTGTCGAGGGCGCTTCGCTCGACCTCGGCACCAAGCTGGTAAGTGCCGCCGAAATCATAGAATTCGCCGGTGAATTCGATGCCCAGCCGATGCATCTCGACGAGGCCGCGGGCCAGGCCAGCATTCTCGGCGGGCTGGCGGCTTCGGGCTGGCACACCTGCGCCATGTTCATGCGCATGCTGTGCGATGCCTTCCTGCTCGACTCGACCTCCCAGGGCGCGCCGGGCGTCGACCAGGTCAAATGGAAACGGCCAGTCCTGGCCGGCGACCTGTTGACCGGCAGCACCACCGTCCTTGCCAAGCGACTGTCCAGATCGAAGCCCCGGCTTGGCCTGGTGACCATGCGCAGCGAGTTGTTCAACCAGCGCGGCGAAGGTGTTTTCGAGCTCGAAAACACCGTCATGTTCCTCACCCGCGAGGGCCGTGCGTGAGCCTCGACGAATTCTTCTGCATCGGTATCACCGTCACGCTCGGTTCACATCGATTCGAACCGGAGGCGATCAAGGCGTTCGCCCGCAAATACGACCCGCAGATATTCCATATCGACGAAGAGGCGGCGAGGAACAGCATATTCGGCGGGCTCTGCGCCTCGGGCTGGCACACCGCCGCCACCTGGATGAAATTGAACCTCGAGGCTGGCATAGAGGCAGAGGTCGCCCGCTGGCCCGGTCCTGGGCCGGTGCCGGAATTCGGCCCCTCGCCCGGCTTCAAGAATCTCAAATGGCCCAAACCTGTCTATGCCGGGGAAACCGTGACTTTCACCCGCACCGCGCTGGCCCATCGCCCCATTGCCTCGCGACCGGGCTGGCGGCTGCTGACGCTCCGCTCAGAGGCCTTCGATTCGACCGGCGACAAGGTCATCGAATTCGAAAGTGCCGTGCTGGTGAAGGTTGGGTGAGCGGAATTCTTCCCTTCTCTCCCTGTGGGAGAAGGAAAGCGCACTCAATGCCCCTCAAACCCGATCAGCGTCCTCACCGGTACGCCGAGCGCCTCTAACCTCTCGCGGCCGCCAAGGTCCGGCAGGTCGATGACGAAGCAGGCGGCGAGGATGTCGGCGCCGATCTGCCGCAATAGCTTGACGGCCGCCTCGGCCGTGCCGCCGGTGGCGATCAAATCGTCGACGAGGATTACCTTCTCGCCTGGAGAAACACCGTCTTTGTGCATCTCCATCTCGTCCAGCCCGTATTCCAGGCTGTAGGCGACGCGCACCGTCTCGTAAGGCAACTTGCCCTTCTTGCGGATCGGCACGAAGCCGGCCGAGAGCTGGTGGGCGATGGCGCCGCCGAGGATGAAGCCGCGCGCCTCGATGCCGGCGATCTTGTCGATCTTGAGGCCGGCATAGGGATGCACCAGCTCGTCGATGGCGCGGCGGAAGGCCCGCGCATTGCCGAGCAGCGTGGTGATGTCGCGAAACAGGACCCCCGGCTTGGGATAATCCGGAATGGTGCGGATCGCGGCAAGCAGCGTCTCTTCGAGCGAGGATTTCATCAAGCGGCTCTCCGGGCCTTTCAGATTCGGCTGAAGACGTGAAGGGAATTGGCCAATCGTAACCCGGTGCAGCTAAGTCCGGCTACCGCCATGTGACGCCTGACGGAAAATTGTCCGGCAAAGGGCGTGCTCAGCGACGGCTGCAATGAATCGAAATGCCTGCAATGAAAAGGGCGCCTTTCGACGCCCTCCCGGTCTCGTGTGTTGCAGGGCTCAGTGCGCTACGCCGGCCCACACCTTGCGCTTGGTCAGGTAGACCAGCGCACCGAACAGCAGCAGGAAGGCCAGCACGCGAAAGCCGGTCTTCTTGCGATCCTCGAGGTGTGGCTCGGCCGCCCACATCAGGAAGGCCGACACGTCGCGCGAATACTGGTCGACCGTCTGCGGCGCGCCGTCATCATAGGTTACCTGGCCGTCAGAGAGCGGCTTCGGCATCTTCAGCGACACGCCGGACAGGAAGTACGGATTGTAATGCGTGCCTTCCGGTATGACCATGCCCGCCGGCGGCTGCTGGTCGTAGCCGGTCAGCAGCGAGTGGATGTAGTCGGGACCGCCCTGGGCATATTGCGTGAAGATGTCGAAGACGAAGCGCGGGAAGCCGCGTTCGACGCCGCGCGCCTTGGCCAGCAGCGACATGTCGGGCGGTGCTGCGCCGCCATTGGCCGCCGCCGCCGCTTCCGCATTGGGGAACGGCGCCGGGAAATGGTCGGACGGCTTGCCGGGGCGATCGAACATGTCGCCGGCATCGTTCGGGCCGTCGTGGATCGTGTATTCGGCCGCCAGCGTCTTGATCTGCGCATCCGAATAGCCAAGGCCTTCCAGCGTGCGGAACGCCACCAAATTCATCGAATGACAGGCTGAGCAGACTTCCTTGTAGACCTTCAGCCCGCGCTGCAGCTGGGCCTTGTCGTAGGTGCCGAACGGCCCGGCGAAGCTCCAGTCCATTTCCTTTGGTTCGTGTATCGGGAAATGCGTCGGCGCCGCCTCGTTGTGCGCCTCTTCCTGGGCGCGCGCTCCAGTGCCTGTGGCCCCAATGCCAGCGGCCACAAGGCCAAGCAGCGCCAGCGAGGTGAGAATCTTCTTCATGCAAATCCCCTTGAGATTCTCTGACGCGCTGTCATCGTCTCGAGCATGATCTTGTCCGAAAACCGGTTTCCACTTTTCGGGATCATGCTCAGCCTTTGGTTTCCGGCGCGGCCGTGGCGCCGGCAGGATGTCCACCGCTACCCTTGTTCTTCCCGAGCACCGCCTCGGTGATCGAATTCGGCAGCCGCCGCGGCGTCTCGATCAGCCCAAGTACCGGCAGCGCTACCAGGAAGAAGGCGAAGTAGAACAGCGTCGCCATCTGCGCCATGAACACATAGCTGCCCTCGGCCGGCTGCGAGCCCAGCCAGCCGAGCAGGATGGCGTCGGCCACGAACAGCCAGAAGAACAGCTTGTACCAGGGCCGGTAGACTGCCGAGCGCACCTTCGAGGTGTCGAGCCACGGCACCAGGAACAGCATGACAATCGCGCCGAACATGCAGAGCACGCCGCCGAGCTTGGAGTTGATGGGCCCGATATTGAAGGTGATAGCGCGCAGGATCGCGTAGAACGGCAGGAAGTACCATTCCGGCACAATGTGGGCCGGCGTCTTCAGGGGGTTGGCAACGGTGTAATTGTCCGGATGGCCGAGATAGTTCGGCAGATAAAAGACGAAATAGGCGAAGACGAACAGGAACACGATCATGCCGAACCCATCCTTGATGGTCGCGTAAGGCGTGAAGGCGAGCGTGTCGGTCTTCGATTTGACCTCGATGCCGGTCGGATTGTTCTGGCCGACGACGTGAAGCGCCCAGATGTGCAGCACGACGACGCCGGCGATCATGAACGGCAATAGGTAATGCAGCGCAAAGAAACGGTTCAGCGTCGGATTGTCGACCGCGAAGCCGCCGAGCAAAAGCTGCTGGATCCAGTCGCCGACCAGCGGGATGGCGGTGAAGAAGCCGGTGATGACGGTGGCGCCCCAGAAGCTCATCTGGCCCCAGGGCAGCACATAGCCCATGAACCCGGTCGCCATCATCAAGAGGTAGATGATGCAGCCGAGGATCCACAGCAACTCGCGCGGCGCCTTGTAGGAGCCGTAGTAGAGGCCACGGAAAATATGGATGTAGACGGCGACGAAGAAGAACGACGCGCCGTTCGAATGCAGATAGCGCAGCAGCCAGCCCGAATTGACGTCGCGCATGATCTTCTCGACCGAATCGAAGGCGAGAGTGCTGTCGGCCGCGTAGTGCATGGCCAGCACGATACCGGTCAGGATCTGCGCCGCCAGCATGAGCGCGAGAATGCCGCCGAAGGTCCAGGCGTAATTCAAATTGCGCGGCACCGGATAGGCGATGAAGCTGTCATAGACCAGCCGCGGCAGCGGCATGCGCGAATCGAACCAGCGTCCGATGCCGGTCTTGGGCGTATAGGTCGAGTGTCCCTCGCTCATGGAAATATCCCTTGCCTCAGCCGATACGGATCTTGGTGTCGGAAATGAACTGGAACACCGGCACCGCCATGTTCTCGGGCGCCGGCCCCTTCCGGATGCGGCCGGCGGTATCGTATACTGAACCGTGGCACGGGCAGAACCAGCCGCCGAAATCGCCTTCCTGGCCGAGCGGGATGCAGCCGAGATGGGTGCAGACCTGGATCATCACCATCCAGGCTTCCTTGCCCGGCGTGGTGCGGTTGGCGTCGGTTGCCGGGGCGTCGGCCGGCAAATTGGCGTTGCGGGCGATTGGATCCTTGAGCTCGGCGAGATTGACCGCCTCGCCGTCCTTCATCTCTTGCTCGGTGCGGTTGCGCACGACCACCGGCTTGCCCCGCCACTTCACAACGAGCGACATTCCTGGCGTCAGCGAAGAGACGTCGACCTCCACCGAGGCAAGGGCCAGCGTCGAGGCATCCGGACGCATCTGATCGATGAACGGCCAAGCGACAGCGCCCGCGCCGACCACCGCCGCCATGCCGGTGGCGACGTAGAGAAAATCACGACGGTTGGGATCCTGGGTGTCGGTTGCGCTCACGGGTGCCTGATCCTTTCGTCTCTTCCGTGCCGGCGGCCGAGCCTGTTCCCCGCTCAATCACGCCGGCCCGACAGCGCATGGCGAACAGGCTAGCGAATTCCTCCGGCATTTGGGACTTGGGTTTATGCGTGAAGCCTGTTTTTGTCCAGACGGGTGAAGGCACAAGGGCAGATTGTCGCGGGGACGTAATTTGCCCAGCGGAACGATTGGAAAACAGCAGCAAAACCAAACGGCTGCGCTCACCTCGACAGCGGACGCTGGCCCGGTTTATCCTCGCCCTATGGCGCATGTCATAGACCGCGACAAGTGGGCCGAAGCGCCCGACCCACTGGCCCGACCACTGGCAGGGCGAGCTGCAATGCGGCGCCTACGGCTCCAACAGCTGCCTGATCTTCAACTACCTGCCCGAGATCGGCGGCGGCCCCAGGCTGCACAGCCACCCCTATTGCGAGATTTTTATCATCCGGACCGGGACCGGCCTGTTCACCGTCGGCGACCGGCAGATCGAGGCCACAGCCGGCCAGATCCTGATCGTGCCGCCGAACACGCCGCACAAATTCACCAATCTCGGGCCAGGCCCGCTGGAAACCACCGACATACACGAGAACGGCAGCTTCATCACCGAGTGGCTGGAATAACGCTTCCCAAACCAGTTCCGGTTCGGATCATGCGCTAGCGCCGAGCCTGGCCAGCACGGCCTTGGGAATGTTGTATTCCCGGATCACCGCGTCGTGCTTGCGCAGGCCGCAGAGTTCGCGCTGGATGAAATACCCGTGCACCGCTTCGGCTGCATCCCTGAGCAGCCGGGCACGGTCGACACTGTCGCAATTCTCGCGCAGCCTCGTCAATGTTTCCTCGACGCGCCGGCCGGCGCGGCCGAGCGCTGCCGCCTTTTCACCGAGGATTTCATGGCCAAACAGGTCCAACGCGCTCTCCTGCGCGCCGGACCGTCCGAAATTCGATGGCATTCTCACCGCCATGATTTCACTCCGCTCTATATAAAACTACTCCGCCGGCCGGGTCTCGGCCAACGCGCTCTCTTCGTTGAACAGGAAGCCGCCGGACTGCCGCTTCCACAGCCTGGCATAGAGCCCGTCGAGCCCGACCAGCTCGTCATGCGTGCCTTGCTCGACGATGCGGCCCTCGTCGAGCACCACCAGCCGGTCGAGTGCCGCAATGGTCGATAGCCGATGCGCGATGGCGATGACCGTCTTGCCTTCCATCAGCCTTGCCAGATTTTCCTGGATCGCCGCCTCGATGTCGGAATCGAGCGCCGAGGTCGCCTCATCGAGCACCAGGATCGGTGCATCCTTGAGGAAGACGCGGGCGATCGCCACGCGCTGGCGCTGGCCGCCGGAGAGCTTGACGCCGCGCTCGCCGACATAGGCCTCGTAGCCGATACGATCGCGATTGTCGCGCAGACCGAGGATGAACTCGTGCGCCTCGGCCTTCTTCGCTGCCGCGACCACCTCGGCGTCGGTCGCTTCCGGCATGCCGAGCTTGATGTTGTCGCGCAGCGAGCGGTGGAAAAGTGCCGTATCCTGGCTGACGACGCCGATATTGGCGCGCAGCGAATTCTGCGTGACCCTGGAGACGTCCTGCCCGTCAATGGTGATCTTGCCGCTCTCGAGGTCGTAGAGGCGCAGGATCAGATTGACCAAGGTCGTCTTGCCGGCGCCGGACGGGCCGACCAGGCCGACCTTTTCGCCCGGCCGCACGACGAGGTCGATGCCGTCGAGCACGCCGGACCCCTTGCCGTAGTGGAACTCGACATTGCTGACGTCGATGCGCCCGCCGACGACGACAATCTCTTTCGCGTCCGGCGCATCGGTCAGGCCGAGCGGCTGTGAGATCAGCGCCTTGGAGTTTTCCAGCACGCCGAGGTTCCGCAAGATGCCGTTGAGCTGCATCATCAGCCGGCCGAGCAGCATGTTCAGCCGCAGCACCAAAGACAGCGTGAAAGCCACGGCGCCGACTGTGATCGAGCCCTCGACCCAGAGATAAACGGCAAAGCAGGCGATCGCCGTGATCATAATGCCCGACAGCATCGTCAGTGCCATGCGCACGCCGGTCAGCCGGCGGGTGAACGGGCGCAGCGCGTCGAGATAGATGTCGAAGCCGTTCCTGATGTAGCGGTCGTCGCCATCGGCCGAGAACAGTTTCAGCGTCTGCACGTTCGAATAGGAATCGACAAGGCGGCCGGTGATCATCGAGCCGGCTTCGGCGGTGGCTTCGGCATGCTTGCGGATCGCCGGCAAATAGCGCCTGGCCAGCAAGCCGAAGGCGGTAATCCAGATCACCACCAGCACCGCCAGCCGGAGATCGAGCCCGGCGACCAGCGCCAGCGTCGTCACCGTATAGACGACCATGAACCAGACGACCTCGATGAAGCTTTCCATCAGATCGCCGGTCGCCTGTCCCGCCTGCCAGACCTTGGTCGCGATACGTCCGGCAAAGTCGTTCTGGAAGAAGGCGTAGGATTGGCGCGAGACATGGCGATGCGCCTGCCAGCGCACCAGATTATAGAAACCCGGCGTGATCGTCTGCTCGTCGACCAGCGCCGACAGGCCGACGACGATGGTGCGGATGACCAGCACCACCGCGATCATGAAGACAAGTTCCGGGCCGGCGGCAGTCCACAACGCGTGCCAGCTGCGTTCGCCGGGAAGCTGGTCGAGGATGTCGACCAGCCGCCCGACGAAATAGAACAGTCCGGCTTCGACTAACGGCGCGATGCCGCCGATCAGCAGCATGGCGAAGAAGGCGATCTTCGCCTGCCCGACATAATGCCAGAGGAAACCCCTGACGCCGGCAGGTGGCCGAAGGTCCGCAGGCTCCCGGAATGGATAGACCCAGTTCTCGAACCAGCGGTAGATGGCAGTCATTCGGCGGCTTCACCCTTGACGAGTGCATCGTTGGCGGCTGCATCGTTGGCAGAGGGGCCGTCGTCGAGCAGGAAGCCGCCCGACTGGCGCTGCCAGAGCTGGGCGTAGAGCCCGCCGCTGGCAATCAGTTCCTCATGCGAACCTTCCTCGATGACGCGGCCCTTGTCCATGACGACGAGCCGGTCCATGGCGGCGATCGTCGACAGCCGGTGCGCAATGGCGATGACGGTCTTGCCTTGCATCAGTCTGTAGAGGTTCTCCTGGATGGCCGCCTCGGCCTCGGAATCTAGGGCGGAGGTCGCTTCGTCGAGGATAAGGATTGGTGCGTCCTTCAGCATAACACGGGCTATGGCGATGCGTTGCCGCTGGCCGCCGGACAATTTGACGCCGCGATCACCGACATGCGCGTCGAAACCCTTTCGACCGTTAGAATCCGACAATCCGGCGATGAAATCCAGCGCCTCGGCGCGCCGCGCCGCCTCGATCAGCATCTGGTCACTGGCGTCCGGCCGGCCATAGAGGATATTCTCGCGCACCGAGCGATGCAGCAGCGAGGTGTCCTGCGTGACCATGCCGATCTGGGCGCGCAGCGAGTCCTGCGTCACCGCCGCAATGTCCTGGCCGTCGATCAGGACCTTGCCGCTTTCGAGGTCATAGAAGCGCAACAGAAGATTGACCAGCGTCGACTTGCCGGCACCCGAACGGCCGACGATGCCGACCTTCTCGCCCGGCTTCACCGTCAGCGACAGGCTTTCGATCACGCCCTTCTGCTTGCCATAATGGAAGCGGATGTCCTCAAAACGGATCTCGCCCTTGGTCACGGCAATATCCTTGGCGCCAGGCCGGTCTTCGACGAGGCGCGGCAGCGAGATCGAGGCGATGCCGTCCTGCACCGTGCCGATATTCTCGAACAGCGTGGACATCTCCCACATGATCCATTGCGACATGCCCCAGAGCCGAAGCACGAGGCCGATGACCAGGGCGACGGCGCCGATCGTCACGGCTTGGCCGAGCCACAGCCATAGCGAGATTGCGGTGACCGAAAACAACAGCAGCGAATTCAGGACGTAGAGCAGGCCGTAGAGCTGTGTCACCAGCCGCATCGACCGGTAGACTGTATCGAGAAAGCCGGCCATACCGTCCTTGGCGAAGGATGCCTCGCGCCGCGCATGCGAGAACAGCTTGACCGTCTGGATGTTGGAGTAGCTGTCGACGACACGGCCGGTCATGGTTGAGCGCGCATTGGCCTGCTCCTCGCCGACCTTGCCCAGCCGCGGGATGAAATAGCGCAACAGCAGGACATATCCGGCAAGCCAGACGGCAAGCGGCGCAGCCAGCCGCCAGTCTGCCGAGCCGACAATGAACAGCATGCCGAGAAAATAGACGACGATATAGTTGAGCACATCGATGAGCTTGATGACGCACTCGCGCACCGCGAGCGCGGTCTGCATCAGCTTGGTCGCGATGCGCCCGGCAAACTCGTCCTGATAGAAGCTCATTGACTGCTTGAGCAGATAGCGATGCACCTGCCAGCGGATACGCATCGGATAATTACCCATCAGCGTCTGCTGGTTGAGCAGCGAATGGAACCAGACCGTCGCCGGCAGCGCGAAAATCACGATGAAGGCCATGCCGACCAGCTTCAAGCCTTCGGTCTGCAGGAACGTCTCGCGATTCTGTCCGGACAGCCAGTCGACGATCCGGCCCATGAAGCCGAACATCCACACCTCGGCAAGGGCGATGGCCGTCACCAGTACCGCATCGAGAGCGATGTAGGGCCACGCGCCGCGCGTATAATGCACGCAGAAGGCGATCAGTGTCCGCGGCGGCTCGACCGGCTCCTTGGCAGGGAACGGATCGAGCCTTTTTTCAAACCAGCTAAACATAGAGATGCTCACAATACTGTTTCCGCTCACGCGGCACGCGAACGGACGAGGTGCCCAGACCGCATGGCGTCAAGGACCGGCGATACGGAATCGTCCGCCTCGCCGGTCCTGCTTCGCGCTATATAGGTTGTCGCGGGCCTTTCGCCGACAGTCTCGTTTGACGATGCTGACGACGTTTTGACGATCCGGATTTTCGCGCTGGTTTTTGCACCAGGCCGGATCAGCCTGATGATCCGGCGCACCAGCGACGGCCGGCTATAGTCCGGAACGGCGCGCGAGAAATCGACGTCCGGCAGCATGCCGCGATGCGGACGCCGGCGGGTCTCGGCGTGAACCGCCGACGAGTAGGTCTCGCCGATCAAAAGCGCCCAGGTCGCAGTCTTGCGCTCGTGCAGGCTTCTTGAGCCGGGTATTCTACATGGATCGAACATCGGTCCGTCCTCCAGTTGAAGATGCAGGTAGAAGGGTGAACCAACCCAGGCCGCGGGCACGCGCGGCGCGGCAAAGGTGGCATCGGTCGAAGCGTGTTCAGGTGGGGCGTTCAGCCCCTTCCACAGCTTGAAAAACATCGCAGGATTCCTTCAAAGGCCGAAAAAGGTTTCGGCGGGAATCGGTGCGATTGAAGTCTAGAAGGTCAGGAGAATCGTCGTACCGAAACCGCCGTCGGGCTGGTAAGCCCACGAGAGGGGTGGTGGATGTGCATGGCCATCATGAATTACCCCTCCATCGGTTCGGGTTGACAATGCTGGCCGTATAACCGACTTCGCAGAAAATGACCACCCGCCAGTCCAGGAATTTCCAAAACCGCGAGAGCTCTGTGGCTGATCTGCCACTTATTAGAAAGACGCGGAAATGAACGACCGTCTCCGCATCGCGCTCTATCAGCCTGATATCGCCGGCAACACCGGGACAATCCTGCGCTTCGCCGCTTGCCTCGGTCTCGGCGTCGACATCATCGAACCGGCGGGCTTCCCGCTCGGTGACCGGGCGCTGAAACGGGCCGGCATGGACTACCTCGAAATGGCGGCGCTGACCCGCCATGTCGACTGGCACGCCTTCGAGGACTGGCGCAAGCTTGCCATGCGGCGGCTGGTGCTGCTGTCGACCAAAGCAGCTGCCGCCTACACGGATTTCGCTTTTGCCGGCGACGACATTCTCTTGTTCGGCCGTGAATCCGCAGGCGTGCCGGACGCCGTTCACGAGGCGGCGGATGCGCGACTGATCATCCCGATGCAGCCCGGCGCGCGCAGCATCAACGTCGCGCTTTCCGTTGCAATGGTGGCGGCCGAGGCGATCCGGCAGCTCCGCTAGGATGTGTACGCGATCGCCGGCCGCAGCGACCAAGGCGTCATCCTCACGCAACACTGCGTCCTCTCCGGTCATTCTCATCCAGACGCCCATCGCCTTCTCCTGCCGTTTGCATCTTCGAGGCTTCTTCGCTACAAGCTCAACTTAACTTGAGGTCAAGCGGAAAATCGGAGATGGCTGCGGCAACGGAATTAACAGTCGGCCAGGTGGCGATGCGCAGCGGCGTGGCGGTGTCGGCGCTGCATTTCTACGAAGCACGCGGGCTGATCCGCAGCCACCGCACATCAGGCAACCAGCGGCGTTACGGCCGCGACGTGCTGCGACGGGTGGCGATCATCAAGGTAGCGCAGGAGGTCGGCATTTCGCTGGCCGAGATCGGCACAGCCCTTCGATCATTGCCTGAAGGCCGGACGCCGACGCGCGAGGATTGGAACCTGCTTTCGACGGCTTGGCGCGACGACCTCGACCAGAAAATTAGTCAGCTCAAGAAGCTGCGCGACGGGCTGAGCGACTGCATCGGCTGCGGCTGCATGTCGATCGACAAATGTCCGCTGCGGAATAAGAACGACAGGCTGGCAAGGGACGGCGCGGGCGCCCGCAGGCTGGTCGTGCGTTGAAGCCATGACGGTCTGGACGGGTTCAGCGAACTTATCCTGTCCGTTAGTCACTATACAGTCTTGTGAAGGTCATGTGCCCGTGCTTGATACGCCCCTGCAACTAACCTTGGGGGGCAGAATTGAAATTTGCATACAAGACTTACGCCGCGTTGCTTGGCGCCATTGTGTTGGCTGGATGCATGCCGAGCGAAGGTGAATGG
Source organism: Mesorhizobium sp. M0590 (assembly GCF_040320905.1). Lineage (NCBI taxonomy): Bacteria > Pseudomonadati > Pseudomonadota > Alphaproteobacteria > Hyphomicrobiales > Phyllobacteriaceae > Mesorhizobium > Mesorhizobium sp. M0590. The sequence continues at coordinate 175,515 of NZ_JAMYQN010000003.1, read as the reverse complement.
AATACGGCAAGGACTTTGGTTCAGGGCAGTCCTGCCATGTATAAGAAAGTGCTTACGGAATGCATCAGGCATTCGGAGCAATCGCCTCTCAGTTCGAAGCAGGAAGCTGGCAAGATCATGAATGTCAGCGCAGCCGCGGCGCCACGTGTCTGGTGCGGAAGAACCGTGCGGGCCTTCGCGAATGGGCGCCTGACGTATGCCGAGATGAAACGAGCGCATCTTGGAACGGGCGACAGAAGCGTGTTTATCAAGATCGTTCAGGGCAGATGAACTAGCCCTGATACGTTCAGCCTCGAGACCGGAGCGTTAATCCGCCGCCGGCAGCCGCCTGATGGTGAATTCGATGACGTCGCCCGGCCGCTCGAACCAGCTTTCGATCTCGGTCCAATAGGCCTGCTTAGGAAAGCGCTCGAACCATTCCTTCGCCTTGAGACGAGCGTCCGAGCGCGGCAGCACGAAGGTCTCGCGCAGGAAGCCGTCGCGCGGCATGCGCGCGTTCTCGGCGCGCGAACGGTCGAGCCTCTTCTTCAGGCCATCCAGCGGCGGTCTTGCCGGGGTGCGCACGAAAGAACTCCATTCACACTTGACCCTTGCACCCAAGAGATTAGGGATCGCGGCCGGAAAAGACGAGTCATTTGTCGGGCGCGCCCGCAACCGGAGACAGGATTTGCAACGACCCGAGATACCGGCGGGGCTGCCAGCCGACATCGAACAGAAGAAGACGAAGGCACGGCTGTGGTTCGAGACGTTGCGCGAGCGCATCTGTGCCAGCTTCGAGCAGATCGAGCAGGACCTGCAGGGGCCGCAGGCCAGCTGGTCGCCCGGCCGCTTCGAAAAGACGCCGTGGCAACGCGATGCCGGCAAGGGCGGCGGCGGTATCATGTCGATGATGCACGGCCGCGTCTTCGAGAAGGTCGGCGTCCACACCTCGACCGTCCACGGCGAGTTCTCGCCCGAATTCAGGAAGCAGATGCCGGGCGCCGAAGAGGACCCCTCCTTCTGGGCAAGCGGCATTTCGCTGATCGCCCATCCGTGGAACCCCAACGTGCCGGCCGTGCATATGAACACGCGCATGGTCGTCACCTCGCGCCAGTGGTTCGGCGGCGGCGCCGACCTGACACCGGTGCTCGACCGCCGCCGCAGCCAGGACGACCCCGACACGATCGCCTTCCACAGAGCGATGCAATTTGCCTGCGAGAAGAACGCGGCGATCGCCGACTACGTGAAATTCAAAGCCTGGTGCGACGAGTACTTCTACCTGCCGCACCGCGACGAGCCACGCGGTACCGGCGGTATCTTCTTCGACTGGCTGCATTCGGATGAGGACAATGGCGGCTGGGACGCCGATTTCAACTTCGTCCAGGACGTCGGGCGATCTTTTCTCGTCGTCTACGGACATCTGGTGCGCGCCAACTTCAATGACAACTGGACCGATGGCGACCGTGACGAGCAGCTCATCCGCCGCGGCCGTTATGTCGAATTCAACTTGCTTCACGATCGCGGCACCATCTTCGGGCTGAAGACCGGCGGCAATGTCGCCTCGATCCTGTCCAGCCTGCCGCCAGAAGCGAAATGGCCGTAAAATCTCGGTGAGCACGACGTGAGCCGCAATCGGGTCCAAATCCCCAGAATTTGACGGCGAATGTGGCGCAAGGCGCGCCAGAAAATATCTTTTTCGTCTAATATACCATTGTAAAGATTGGGCTATTTGTCGCGTCGGGCCGGGAAACGCCGGCGGTTCTTTACTCCCGAGAGCCGCGACCCGACGTGACCGGACGGCCCATGATTGAATGGGGCACCTTTCCCAAGCGGTGCCCGCATTTTCCAGGAGAGCATGCCATGCGCAAGCTTATTATGACCGCAGCCGCCGCTGCCGTTCTCGCCTCTGGTACTGCCGCATTCGCTGCGGTCAAGCACACCACCGGCACGATCAAAAGCTTTGATGGAACGGCGATGAGCCTAGTTCTGGATAACGGAGCCACCTTTACGTTGCCCCAGACCTTCAAGGATCCTGGCCTGAAGGTCGGCGAAAAGGTCCGCGTCACGTGGGATATGAGCGGCAAGGATAAAATTGCCGAGGCAGTCAAGATCGTGAAGTGATGTCCTGCCCGCTGGAGCAAGACGAGGTCTTACTCCTGGGTAGCGTAAGAGGGCGGAGCAGCGATGCTCCGCCTTTTCGCAACCCGATCACTAGAGGGCCGCGTGTCGGCTTGGACGCACGGCACTCTAAGGCAACCAAAACCGTTCGATCGTGTTATGCTAAGCTGGCCAGCGTGTAGCCCGGATACCGGACGCGGTTTCCGGATCGCGCGGTCAAAGGTCTGGAGCTTCCGTGTCATTGCGCGGCGCGGCGCTCCAAGGAGGAAATGAGGAGAAGCCGATGAAGGAATTCCATTGCGGGTCGCTCGTACCCGGCTGCGAGTGGCACACACGCGCCGAGGAGGAGGCTGAGGTCATGCGCCGTGCCGTCGAGCATCTGCGCGAGACGCACGGCGAGACGGTGATCCGCGAGACGATGATCGAGGCGATCCGCTCGCGCATCGAAAAGGTCCGCGACGCAGCGTGACAGTCAGGATTCGAGTGCCTCCGCGGCGCGCTTGAGCAGCGCGCCGCGATCAAGCGCAAAACCGGACTCGACCCATTCCTTTTCGAGATTCTTCAACGTTGCACCAAGCTTCGGCCCCGGTGATGCGCCAAGCGTCGTCAGATCGGCGCCCTTGACCGGAAAAACAGGGTTTTGCCATTTTGCAGCGAAGGCAAGCAGGCGCGAGAAGCCGCCGGCTTCGAGCAGTGCGTCATTGTCCTCGATCGCGCGGGCTCGAGCGGAAGCGAGCAACAGCCGCAACCGATCGACAAAGCCTTGGCGGTCGCCAAAATAGAGCCTTTTCGCCAACTCTCCTTCGGTCGTTTTCGGATCGACGGCAGCTGTGATCGCCCAATTCCGCAGCCGGCTTGCTTCGCTCACGGAAAGCCTCAATCTCTCGGCAAGCGTTTTCATGCGCGCGGCATCCGGCGGCACGATGGCTTCCAGCCTGAGCAGCGGGTCCGGCGCCCAGGCCAGATCCTTCTCGGTCTTGGTCAGCCCGTGGATGGCATCGATGCCCCATTTCTCGCTTTCCGGCAAAACGGCGGTCAGAACGCCGGCCTGGCGCATCCACAGCAGCGCCCGCGACGGATCCGGCGCCGACAGCAATTTCTTCAATTCCCACCAGACGCGCTCGACCGAAAGCTGGTCGAGCCCCTGCTTCAGCCGGGCACAAGCCTTCAACCCTTCGGCATCCGGCCTGCCGTCGCCATACCATGCGAAGAAACGGAAGAAACGCAGGATGCGCAGATAATCCTCGCGGATACGCGCTTCCGGATCGCCGATGAATCGCAGCCTCCGCGCTTCGATATCGGCGATACCGCCGACCAGATCGACGACCGTTCCATCGGCCTCGGCATAGAGTGCATTGATAGTGAAATCACGCCGCTCAGCGTCGGCTTTCCAGTCGCGGCCGAACGACACTTTGGCGCGCCGGCCGTCGGTTTCGATATCGGCACGGAGCGTGGTGACCTCATAGGCCTTGCCGTGGCCGACCGCGGTGACTGTGCCATGCTCGATGCCGGTCGGTACCGTCTTGAAGCCTGCCGCCTCGGCGCGCCGGATGGTTTCCTCGGGCACCGTGGTGGTGGCGATGTCGATGTCGGCGACCGGCTGGCCGATGAGCGCGTTGCGCACCGCACCGCCGGCGATACGCGCCTCCTCGCCGCCATCAGTCAGAGCGGCGAGCAGGCGCTGCAGGTGGTGTTCGCCGAGCCACCCGGCCTTGCCCGCGATCGATACTGGATCGCTCACGAATAGAGCCTTTCATAAAGCGTACGGATGATGCCCGCGGTGACGCCCCAGATGCGCTGGCCGCCATAGGGCATCTCGTAATAGAACCATTCGAGGTCGTTCCACATGCGACTGTCTCTGGTGTGGTTGGCGGGGTCCATCAGAAAGCCCAGCGGCACCTCGAAGACGGCATCGACTTCGTCGGAATTCAGCGTCAGGCTGAAACCGGGCCGTACAATCCCGAGCACCGGGGCGATGCGATAGCCGCTGCCGGAAACGTAGTCCGGCAGACGGCCGATGATCTCGATGTAATCACTATCGAGACCGATCTCCTCGGATGTCTCGCGCAACGCCGCCGTTTCCGGGCTCGCATCGGTTGGATCGATGGTACCACCGGGGAAAGCCACCTGCCCCGAATGGTTGCGCAGCTTTTCCGCCCGCCTGGTCAAAAGGACCGTGGCTTCATGGCCATGATCGACCACCGGGATGAGCACGGCGGCATCGCGCAGCGCCTTGGCCAGCTTCAGCCTGGGATGGCCCGGATTGAAGCGGTGGTCGCCAAAATCGTCGCCGGCATGCGCCAGCGGCTGTGCCGCGACGCGCTGGCGAAACCCGGCAGCGGAAAACGGCAACGGCATCACCTGATCCATCATAGGCGGTCCATCATGCGCTCAGCCGTTTCAGTTTCTCAGCCGGCATGATTGGATAGACCTCGCCTTTGGAACGGACGGCAAACATCGTCTTGCCACCGATGTCGATCTCTTCGCCGTGCTCGACCAATTCGTACATCACCGGCCGTGCCACCAGCGCCTCCAGCCGCCCGCGCACCAGCACATAAGGCTTCAGGCCACCTGTCTCGTCCTCATCGACGAAGCGCAGCGGGTGTCCCGCCCCAGCCTCTACCACGTCGCCGACATTGGTGCGAAAGGTGACGATTTGTCCGTCGCCGGCGCCCGACACGTCCATCTCGACGGCAATGAAGGGCGCGTCGGCGACGCGGATGCCGACCTTTTCCACCGGCGTCACCAGGTAGGTTCTACCGTCCGCGTCCTTGCGCAGCACTGAGGAAAAAAGCTGCACCAGCGGCATCCGGCCGATCGGCGTTCCCAGATAGAACCAGGTGCCGTCCTGCTTGATTTCCATGTCGAGATCGCCGCAAAATGCCGGATTCCAGCGTTCCACCGGCGCCGGCCCCTTGCCAGCGCGCGTCGCGCGCGAGACCAGCGCCTCCAGCCCGCGCGCCTCGGTCGCGGCCGTCAGCCTCTCTTCACGATGGTCGGCGGCTTCCGTCATGGTCACGAAATAGTCACTGTTGTTCCGCTTGTCAGCCTAAGTCTGTGATTTAAGTTCATTGCAGGCGCCATGCGAGGCCGAATCGCGGCATTCTCTGCGGCACCAAGGTGCCAAGCGGAATTTCCAACCAGAAGGATCGATGCTGCATGAGCGTTATGATCAAGGAAAGCCCGATCAGCGAAAAGGACATGGTGGCGCAGGCCGAGAAAGCGCTGGCCGACATTTCGAGGGTCCGTGACGGCGTCGGCCGGGTCATTTTCGGCCAGGAAAGCGTCGTCGAGCGCACGCTCGTCGCATTGCTGGCCGGCGGCCATGCACTGCTGGTCGGCGTGCCCGGCCTCGCCAAGACCAAGCTGGTCGAAACGCTGGGCATCGTGCTCGGCCTCGATTCGCGCCGCATCCAGTTCACGCCCGACCTGATGCCATCGGACATTCTCGGCTCCGAGGTGATGGAGCAGGATGAATTCGGCAAGCGCTCCTTCCGCTTCATTTCCGGGCCGATCTTTGCGCAACTGCTGATGGCCGACGAGATCAACCGCGCCTCGCCACGCACCCAGTCGGCGCTGCTGCAGTCGATGCAGGAATACCACGTCACCATTGCCGGCGTGCGCCATGATCTGCCGTCACCGTTCCACGTCCTGGCGACGCAGAACCCGCTGGAGCAGGAAGGCACCTATCCGCTGCCGGAAGCGCAGCTCGACCGCTTCCTGATACAGGTCGATATCCTCTACCCCGAGATCGAGGCGGAGCGCCGCATCCTGCTGGAAACCACCGGTATCGAGGATGCCAAGGCTGAAAACGTGCTGCAGCCGGCGCGGCTGAAGGACATCCAGACGCTCATCCGCCGTATGCCGGTGCCGGAAAGCGTCGTCGAGGCGATCCTCAAGCTGGTGCGCTCAGCGCGCCCCGGCCAGGGCAACGCCGATACCGACAAGTACGTCGCCTGGGGCCCAGGCCCGCGCGCCAGCCAGGCGCTGACGCTGTGCACCCGCGCCCGCGCCCTCTATGACGGCCGGCTGGCGCCGTCGGTCGACGACGTCCGCGCGCTCGCCGAGCCGGTGCTGCAGCACCGCATGGCGCTGACCTTCGCCGCCCGCGCCGAGGGCACCACGGTTCGCGATGTTGTGGCGAAGCTCGCGAAAGGGATTTGATGGCGCGCATCGGTGAAGCGCAGGCACCGGCAGCGACGCGCGATGCGCTCGCCAGAGGCCGGTTGCGGGCTTCGTTGGTGCCGGACCTGCTGGTCGAGGCGCGCCGCATCGTCAACACGGTAATTGCCGGCTGGCATGGCCGCCGCAAGCGCGGTATCGGCGAGAATTTCTGGCAGTTCCGGCCCTATGTCGAAGGCGATTCCTCGCGCATTGACTGGCGCCGTTCCGCCCGCGACGATCACACCTATGTCCGCGACCGTGAATGGGAGGCCGCCCACACGGTGTGGCTTTGGGCCGATCCCTCGCCTTCCATGCTCTACAAATCGACCGGAGCCAGCGTTTCCAAGGAATCGCGCGCCCTGGTGCTGGCGCTGGCCATGGCCGAGCTTTTGTCGCGCAGCGGCGAGCGCATTGCCTGGCCGGGCCTGACCGACCCGTTCACCGCCCGCAATGGCGCCGAGCGCATCGCGGCGCAACTGATGCACGCCGCCGACCTGCCGGCAAAGCCCGACCTATCCGGCATTCGCCGGTTCTGCGACATCGTCCTCGTCAGCGATTTCCTCGACCCGGTCGAGGACACCATGGCGTGGCTGGACGTGCTCGCCCGCCACGGCGTGCGCGCCCATCTGGTCGAGGTCGCCGATCCGGCCGAGGAAAGCTTCCCCTATGCCGGGCGCACCGAATTCACCGATCCTGAGACAGGCGACAAGCTGACCGCCGGCCGCGCCGAAATGCTGGGCGAGGAATATCGCCTGCTTTATGCCGCCCGCCGCCAGGAACTGGCCGCCTGGTGCAAACGGCTTGGCTGGAGCTTTACCGTCAATCATACCGATCGCCTTGCCTCCGAGGCGCTGGTGCGCATCCACATGGCGATGACCGCCGAGGGCAGCTTTGCCGGGAGGGCCCGCGCATGAGTTGGCTGCCGCTCTCCTTCGGGGCGCCGATGGTGCTGTGGGGCCTGCTGGCGCTGCCGGTGATCTGGTGGCTTCTGCGGCTGACCCCGCCCAGGCCGCAAGCCGAGGTGTTTCCGCCGCTCAGGATTCTCGCCCGCGTGCTGAGGCGCGAAGAAACGCCGCAGCAGAGCCCTTGGTGGCTGACGCTGCTTAGGCTGCTGATGGCCGCGCTTGTCGTGGCAGCACTTGCCGAACCGGTCTTCAATCCGCGCGAAAAGCTGCCGGCCGAGGGCGCTGCCCTGGCGCTGGTGATCGACAATGACTGGGCAAGTGCCGCCGACTGGGGCAAGCGCGTCGCCACCGCCGAGCGGCTGATCGCCGATGCCAATTCGAACGGCGTGCCGGTGCTCATCGCTTTCACCGCCGAGAAGCCGAATGCCGAGATCGGTCCCTTCGATGCCGCTGCCGCGCTCGACCGGCTGCGCGCGGCAAAGCCGCGGCCGATCCCGACCGACCGCCCCGCCGTCTATGCCCGCGTCGCTTCAGCCTTGGAGTCGCTGCCTGGCGCCAGCGTCGCGGTGCTCGCCGATGGTCTGGCGGCGCAAGGCGACGAAGCCGCGTTCAACACGCTGTTGTCGAAGAACGCAGCACGCGTTGTCTGGGCCGTCTCCGACCGGCTGTCGCTGACCGGCCTGACCGGCGCCGACAACCAGGTCGACGGCTTCGCCCTGACCGCCATCCGCGCACCGGGCGATCCGGCACCTGCACAGGTGACGGCCGGCGCCTTCGACGACAAGGGCCGCCGCATTGCCGACGCGACGCTGACCTTTGCCCCGGGCGGATCCACCGCCACCGGCACGATGGCCGTGCCGTTCGAACTGCGCAACGACTTCGCCCACGTCGCGCTCGATGGCGAGCGCCAGGCCGGTGCCGTCCGCGTGCTCGATGAGAGCTCAAAACGCCGCCGCGTCGGGCTGTTGTCGCAGGCCGAGGCCGACCAGGCGCAACCGCTGCTGTCGCCGCTCTACTACATCCGCCGCGCCCTGCAGCCGTTCGCCGATCTGGTCGAGCCGTCGAGCGTCGATCTCGCCGACGCGATCCCGCAACTGCTCGACCAGAAGCCGGCGATGATCGTCATGGCCGATGTCGGCACCATTCCGGAACAAGCGCGGCAAAGGCTGGTTGACTGGGTCGACAAGGGCGGCACGCTGGTGCGTTTTGCCGGTTCGCGGCTGGCCGCTGCCGGCAATGACGACGACCTGCTGCCAGTTCGGCTGCGCACGGGCGAACGATCGCTTGGCGGCGCGCTGTCATGGACGGCGCCGCAGCCGGTCACCGAATTCCCGAAAACCGGTCCCTTCGCCGACCTCGCGCCGCCCACCGAGGTCACCGTCACCAGGCAGGTCCTAGCCGAACCGACGCCCGACATCGTCGAGCGCACCTGGGCTACGCTTGCCGACGGTACGCCGCTGGTGACCGGGATGAAGAAGGACAAGGGTACCCTCGTGCTGTTCCACGTCACCCCCGAGGCGACGTGGTCCAACCTGCCGATCTCCGGCAGCTTCGTCGAGATGCTGCGGCGCATCGTGCAATTGTCGCGCAACCAGGGCGCGGCTGTCGCCAATGCCGAGGCCGCCGCCACGTCGCTGGCACCCTATCGCATGATCGCCGCCGACGGCACGCTGGTGCCGCCGACGCCGGATGCCAGGCCGCTGGTGCCCGGCGCCGGCCCGCTGCCGGTGACGCTGGAAAACCCGCCCGGCCTCTACGGCTCGGAAACGGGAGTGTTCGCTCACAATCTGCTCGGTGGCGACAGCGCGTTCACGCCGCTGGCCCGGCCTGATATCACGGTGCCGGTCACCACCATCCAGTATGCCTTCGACGAACAGCGCAACCTCAAAGGTCCGCTTGTCACGGCCGCCCTGGTGCTGATGGTGCTCGACACGCTTGCCGTATTCTGGATGGGCGGCCTGTTGTCGCGCCGGCCGCGCCGTGCCGGCGCTGCGGCGACGGCAGCCGTCCTGCTGATTGCGCTCGGCGCCTTGATTGGCCACGCGGACGTCGCGCGTGCCGACGACGCCAAGCCGGGAGATACGGAGGCGATCGGGGACATTTCAAAGACCCGGATCGCCTATGTGCTGACCGGCGAGCCGGGTGTCGATTCGATCAGCCGCGCCGGGCTCGAAGGCCTGACCCGCTTTCTTATCGAAAAAACCGCGCTCGAACCCGGAGCACCGGCCGGCGTCGACATCTCGAAGGACGAACTTTCCTTCTATCCGCTGATCTACTGGCCGATCGATCCCTCGGCCCCGATGCCCAGCGAGGCCGCCATCGCCCGCATCGACGCCTACATGCAGCAGGGCGGAACGGTCTTGTTCGACACCCGCGACCAGTTCGCCAATGGCATTGGTGCGGATTCGACCAGCCCGGCGACGGAGCGGCTGCGCGACATCCTCGGCAACCTCAACGTGCCACCGCTTGAACCGGTGCCGTCGGACCACGTGCTGACCAAATCCTTCTACATCCTTCCGGAGTTTCCTGGCCGTTTTGCCGGCAGCCCGCTTTGGGTCGAGGCATCGCTCGAAGCCAGCAACACCGAGAACCGCCCGGTGCGCACCGGCGACGGCGTTTCGCCGATCATGATCACCGCCAATGATTTCGCCGGCGCCTGGGCGGTCGACGAGAATGGCGACCCGCTATTGCCGACGGTGCCGTCGGATCCGATGCAGCGCATCTATGCGCTGCGCGCCGGCGTCAACATCATGATGTATATGCTGACCGGCAACTACAAATCCGACCAGGTGCACGTCCCGGTGCTGCTCGAACGGCTGGGGCAATAGACCATGAACTGGTCGCTCGCCTTCGAACCGCTCATCACCTGGCCGCTGCTCGCCGTGGTTCTGGTGCCGCTGCTGCTGCTGGCGCTGGCCGGCCTTTGGTTTCGCCAGCGCGGCGCGGTCTTCCGCCTGACAGCCCTGATTGCGCTGGCTGCGGCGTTGCTCAATCCGGTGTTTCTCAACGAAGAGCGCGAGCCGCTGAAAAGCATCGTCGCGGTCGTCGTCGATCGCAGCCAGAGCCAGGATATCGGCGACCGCACCAAACAGACCGATGAGGCGTTGGCCGGGCTTCAGCAGCGTCTCGGCCGCTTCAAGCAGTTCGACGTCCGTGTCGTCGAGGCCGGCAAGTCCGAAGCCGCCGACGAGCGCACCGAGACGCGGTTGTTTTCCTCACTCGAAAATGCTTTCCGCGACGTGCCGCCGTCGCGCATCGGCGGCGCCATCATGATCACCGATGGCGAGGTGCATGACGCGCCGCCCGGCGCACCCGACTTCAATGCCCCGCTGCACGCGCTGATTACCGGCAACGAGCATGAGAAGGACCGCCGCATCCGCTTCGAGAATGCGCCGCGCTTCGGCCTCGTTGGCAAGCCGCTCGACATGACGTATCGTGTCATCGCCACCAACAACGAGACCGGCCCGGTCGATGTCCGCGTATCGGTCAACGGCGAGCAGGTATCGGTCGAGCACGCCAACATCGGCCAGGCGATGCCGCTGCAGGTGACCATTCCCAGCGCCGGGCGCAACATCGTCGAACTCGCCATCAACCACGAGCCGGGCGAACTCACCGACACCAACAACCGCGCCATCGCGCTGATCGACGGCATCCGCGAAAATCTGCGCGTGCTGCTTGTTTCCGGCGAACCGCATGCCGGCGAGCGCACCTGGCGCAATTTGCTGAAATCCGACGCTTCGGTCGACCTCGTGCACTTCACCATCCTGCGCCCGCCGGAAAAGCAGGATGGCACGCCGATCAACGAATTGTCGCTGATCGCCTTCCCGACGCGCGAGCTGTTCGTCGAGAAGATCAAGGATTTCGACCTGATCATCTTCGACCGCTATCAGCACCGCGACGTGCTGCCGATCCTCTATTACGACTACATCTCCGAGTATGTCGAAAAGGGCGGCGCGCTACTGATCGCGGCAGGCCCCGAATATGCCGGCGAAAGCTCGATCGCCCGCACGCCGCTGATGTCGGCACTGCCGGCAATGCCGACCGGCGAGGTCATCGACAAGGCCTTCTACCCACGTCTCACCGATACCGGCCAGCGTCATCCGGTAACGCGTGGGCTCGACGGCTCCGCGACCGAGCCGCCGCACTGGAGCCGCTGGTTCCGCACCATCGGCGTCGAGAACCCCGAGGGCGAGGTGGTGATGAAGGGTGCCGACAACCGGCCGCTGCTACTGCTCGATCGCAAGGGCGAAGGCCGCGTCGGCATGCTTTTGTCCGATCAGGGCTGGCTGTGGGCGCGCGGATTCGAGGGCGGCGGCCCGCACGTCCAGCTCTACCGGCGCATCGCCCACTGGCTGATGAAGGAGCCCGAACTCGAGGAAGAGCGGCTGACCGCCGACGGCCGCGGCATGGTGCTGGAAATCCGCCGCCAGACGATGAGCGACGATCCCGGCCCGGCGCAAGTCATCACGCCGTCCGGCAAGGCACTGATCGTCAGGCTCGAGAAATCCGAGCCAGGCGTCTTCCTCGGCAGCGTCGAGACCAGCGAAATCGGTCTCTATCAGGTCGGCAATGGCGACCTGACGGCATTGGCCCATGTCGGGCCGGTCAACGCCCCGGAATTCACCGACGTCGTCTCCACCGAGAACCGGCTGAAACCACCGGCTGAGGCAACCGGCGGCAGCGTTCGCCGGCTGGCGCCGGCATCGGCCATTGGCAACCTGACCAGCACCGTCACGCTGCCATCCGTAGTCCCGGTCCGTTCCTCGGGCGCGGCTTCCGGCAATGACTGGATCGGCCTGCGCACCACCGACGACAGCGTGCTCAAGGCCGTCTCGCGCGTGCCGCTGTTCGGCGGCTTCCTCGGCCTCGGCCTGCTGCTTCTGGCGATGGGCTCGATGTGGTACCGCGAAGGGCGGTAACGCGGTTTATCCTTCTCCCCTTGTGGGAGAAGGTGGATTGGCGCGCAGCGCCAAGACGGTTGAGGGGTGCTGGACGGAGTGCCGTCCTTGCCAAGCTGGAACACCCCTCATCCGACCGAGCTTCGCTCGGCCACCTTCTCCCACAAGGGGAGAAGGAAGAAAGCGAACCGCCCTACTCCTCCGGCTCCGTCGTGAACATCAGCGGGTAGCCCTTGGCCTTGCCGGCATCGGTTGCCCGCGCCGCCTTAGTCTCGGCGACATCCCTGGTGAAGACGGCGACAACGCAGACGCCGCGCCGGTGCGCGGTGATCATTATCCTATGCGCCTGGTCTTCGCTGAGCTTGAACTCGGCCTTCAGCACCGTCACGACAAACTCGCGCGGAGTGAAATCGTCATTGACCAGGATGACCTTGTAGAGCTTCGGCCGTTCGACCTTCGGCTTCGTGCTGGTACGGGGTTTTGTCGTGATTTCAGGCATTGGACCGGCAATTGCGTACGACAGCTTTGCGGTCATTTTGACATGGGCAAAAGCGGTCGTCCATTCAACCGCGCGCGATCGGCTTCCCGGCAGGCGCAGTTCAAAAGTCCGTGCCTATGTGGGAACTGCCGTCTGGCGTTCAACGGGGGGTGTGGGCCGGGACTGGCCCTACTGTCTGCACGCAACAAAAAAGACGACCGCTCCAGGCAAATCGCAACTGGAGCGGTCTTCTCATAGGGTAGAAAGATGTCGCTTGATCAGGCCTTCGGAGTTGCCTTGACCGCGTGCTTCTTGTGCTTCTTGACGGTCTTCTTGGCAGCGACCTTCTTCACGGCCTTGGCCGGCGCAGCGGTCGTCGTTGTCGTCGCAGCCGGGGTGGTGGTCGCGGCATTGGCGCTGCTGGCGCCGAGAACCGGCATCGAGACGGCCAGCGCGATGGCGAGACCGAGGGCGGAGAGGAGGGACTTTTTCATGGCTTCACTTCCTTTTTGTGCAGATCGGATTGTGTCACTGAACGGGATCGATCGGTGTCACTCCAAGCAGCTTCAAAGCATTCGCGAGCATCCGGATTCCCTGTGCCTGTTTCTTGTTGGCGCAGAACCGGTTTCCCTTTCTTTGAAGTGCTTTCGCAGCGGTGACCTGCGTTGCCGCGGCATGGGTTTCGAGGGCTTCGTCAAACTGGCGGTTCAGATCGATGCAACGCTCGCTGCGGGTGGTCGCCACCTTTGCATCGGCCGCCTTTGCATTGGCCACCTTCGCATCGGCCAGTTTTGCATCGGCATGTTCGACCGCGGCCGTGACGAGCGAAATGGAAAGCAACGCACCCATCAGACTGATCGAGAACCTTTGCATTGGTCTGTCCGTAATCCCGTAACGCGTGTCGCAGCCGATGACCTGACCGCCACGGCACCACTTATGCCTTTGATTTTTTTCGGCAGTTTTTCCGGATTGTAGAATTTTGTTTCTGGATTGTTTCTGGGCAGCCCGGATCGAGCCGCCGATCTTCACTGGCCAACTTATGGCCTGAATTCTATCGTCTGGCTGACGGCCGAAGCAGCGCTTGGGCGATCCACAAATGACAGGTTCCCGGTGAAATCCGACCCCCACATACTGATCGTCGACGACGACAAGGGCATTCGCGACCTGCTTCAGGAATTTTTCCAGAAGCGAGGGCTGCATACATCGATCGCCGCCGACGGCACCGAGATGGAGACCATCCTGCGCCGCGCCCAGGTCGACCTGATCGTCCTGGACGTCATGCTGCCCGGCAAGAGCGGGCTGGAGCTCTGCCGCGAGTTGCGCGCCAATTATTCGACGCCGATCATCATGCTGACCGCGGTTACCGAAACTACCGACCGCGTGGTTGGGCTGGAGATGGGCGCCGACGACTACGTGCCGAAACCCTTCGATCCGCGCGAGCTGCTCGCACGCATTCGTGCCGTCTTGAGACGCAATGGCGCCGCCGAACCGCGACGCGCCGCCTCGCGGCAGATCTACCATTTCGCCGGCTGGACGATGGACTGTTCGCGCCGCCGGCTGATGGCGCCCGGCGACGTCAGGATCGAGCTGACGATGGCCGAATTCAATCTCCTGCAGACCTTCGTCAAGAGCGCGCAGCGCGTACTGAGCCGCGAGCAGCTGATCGAGCTGTCCGGCGGCGACAGCGGCTACAGCTTCGACCGCAGCGTCGACATTCTGGTCAGCCGGCTGCGGCGCAAGATGGAGGACGACCCGAAAACGCCGAAGCTGATCCTGACCGTGCGCAGCGGCGGCTACCAGTTCCTGCCTGAGACGACCTCCGAATGAGACGCATCCTGCCGCAAACGCTGCCGGTCTGGGTGCTGCTCATCGTCATCGCCGGCCTGCTGATCAGCCAGATCGCGACCCTTTACATCGTTTCGCGCGACCGTGCCGCCGCCAATGACGTCGTCGATCTCTACCGGCTGAACGACCGCGCCTTCTCGCTGGTGCAGCTGATGCATGATGCTACGCCGGAACAGCGCAAGGCGACGGCCTCCGGCCTGTTCAACGCCACTTATGCGCTCACCGTCTCCGACACGCCCGCCGTTACTTCGTCGATAGCCGGCGACGACGAACTGGCCGAATTGGAAGACATATTGGTCGGTCGGCTATCGAAGTTCGGCATCACCGACGCGCGGGTCCGCCGCGACCCGGCAACGCACGAAGCCGACGCTCCCGGTGGGACGGTCGCCGGTCCCGATATCGGCCAGGTCGAGCGCGACCTGCTGGTGCTGGCGGCCGATTTCGCCCAGAGCGACAAGCTGACCGCTTCGCTTCGCTTTGCCGACGGCCAATGGCTGAACTTCACCGAGCCGAACACACCGGCCGGACCGATACTGAGCTTCGATAGCCTGCCGCTCTATGCCTTGATCGCCGGGCTGGTGGTGGCTTCCTCGATCTGGTCGCTGCGCCGGCTGACGGCGCCCTACCGGATGATGGAGACCGCGGTGAAGCGGATCGGCGAGGACCTGAAAAGCCCGCCGATCGCCGAGAGCGGCAGCCGCGAGGTGCGTACCGCGGCAAAGGCGGTCAATGCCATGCAGGCGAGGCTGCGCGCCTACGTCGAGGACCGCGAGCATCTTGCGGCCGCACTGGCGCACGACCTGCGCACGCCGCTGACCAGGATGCGGCTGCGCCTCGAACTGCTGAGGAATTCGTCCGTGCGCGCCGCACTGGCGCACGACCTCGCCGACATCGAAGGCATTGCCAGCTCGGTCATCGACTTCGCCACTTTCGAGGTGACCGAGGAGAAGAGCGAGAGGATCGATTTCTGGTCGCTGGTAGAATCGATCGCCGACGGCTTCGACGAGGTCTCCTTCGACAATGAGGACGCGCGCTCGCGCGGCCTGATCTGCGTCGCGCGGCCGGTCGCGCTACGGCGCTGTGTCACCAACCTCGTCCAGAACGCGGTGACCTATGGCAAGAGGGCGCATCTCAGCCTGCGTCAATCAGGCAAGACAATCACGCTGGCGATCCATGACGAGGGTCCGGGCATACCGCAAGCCGAGCTCGACGCCGTGTTCGGCTCGTTCGTGCGCCTGGAACAGTCGCGCAACCGTCAGACCGGCGGCCTCGGCCTCGGCTTGACCATCGCCCGCAACATCGCCCGTAGCGCCGGCGGCGAAGTCAGCCTGTCCAACCATCCCGATGGCGGCCTGATGACGGAGCTGCGCCTGCCGCTTGCGGTTTAGCTTGCGGTATCGGGCTAAGCCGGCGTTCCTTCGCGCCCCCTCTGTTCTGCTGGACACCTCCTCCACAGGTGGGAAGATTGGCCGTCGTCGCCGATTTCGCCAATTACAAACGTTGGAATGTGAGAGCCGTCCGCGAAACCGCCGATCTCCCCCAAGTAGGAGAGATGTCCGACAGAACAGAGGGGGGCGCGACAGAACTCGGCGTTTGGTCTTGGTTCTCTCCCCAAGGAGAAAAACTACCTTCTCAACACCGCGCTCAGCACATCCCTGACGCCGATGGCGCCGACAAAGCGCGACTGGTCGTCGAACAGCGCCACCGGTGCCGTCTGCGAGCGATGCATGGCCAGCATCACGGTCTTCAGCGAGGTGCCGGGATTGGCCCAGAACACCTGCGCCGTCTCCTCCGGCTGGGCTTCGACATCGGCGCAGGACACCCATACCGCGGGCTTGCCGTCGCGCTCGGCCGCCGCCACCAGCCCATGCTCGTCGATCTTGAAACGCGTCGTCCTGCGCCGGTCGAGCCACACCCAGCCGTTCTCGCCGTGTTCGAGGTCGCGGCGGTCGCGCATGACGTTCCACGCGGTCAGCACCGAGAGCGGGTTCACATTGGCGATGAAGTCGCGGACATAGTCGTTGGCGGGCCGCAGCACGATGTCTTCCGGCGCGCCGGTTTGCACGATGCGCCCGCCTTCCATGATGGTGATATGGGTGCCGATCTTCAGCGCCTCCTCGAGGTCGTGGCTGACGAAGATGATGGTCTTCTTCAGCTCGGCCTGGAGCTGCAGCAACTCGTCCTGCAGCTTGGTCCGGATCAGCGGATCGAGCGCCGAGAACGGCTCGTCCATGAGCAGGATCGGCGCCTCGGTGGCAAAGGCGCGCGCCAGGCCGACGCGCTGCTGCATGCCGCCGGAAAGCTCATGCGCATATTTCTTCGACCACTGGTCGAGATGAACCAGCTTCAGTTGCCTGTTCACCCGCTCCTTGCGCTCGGCTTCGGGTACGCCGGCGAGCTCGAGGCCAAGGCCGACATTCTCCTCCACCGTGCGCCACGGCAGCAGCCCGAACTGCTGGAACACCATCGCCACCTGCTTCTGCCGCAGCCGCCGAAGCGTCGCCTCGTCGCAGGTGACGACGTCGACCGTACCGTCGCCGTCCTTGACCAGCACCTGGCCGCGCGAGACGACGTTCAGCCGGTTGACGGCTCTGAGCAGCGTCGATTTGCCGGAGCCGGAAAGCCCCATCAGCACCGAGATCTCGCCCTCGTTCACGGTGAGGCTGGCGCCGGCGCAGCCCAGTACGTTGCCGGTCTGTTCGAGGATCTCGGCTCGGGTGGCACCACTGTCGATCAGCGCCAGCGAGCCTGCCTGGTCGGCGCCGAAGACGATGTCGACATTCCTGAAATCGACGGCGACGGTCATTTCTTGCCTCCCACGCCGATGCGCGTCATCCGGTCGAGCACGATGGCGAGCACGACGATCGCCAGCCCTGCCTCAAGCCCGAGGTCGATCCTGCGCGAACCGAGCGCCCGGTTGATTTCCGTACCGAGGCCGCCGGCGCCGATCAGGGCGGCGAACACCACCATCGACAGCGACAGCATGATCGACTGGGTCAGCCCAGCCATGATGGTCGGCAGCGCCGAAGGCAGCTCGACCTTCCACAGCAGCTGGCGCTTGGTGGCGCCGAACGCCTCGCCCGCCTCGACGATCGATTTCGGCACCGAGGTGACGCCGAGATGGGTGAGCCGAACCGAGGTCGGGATGACGAAGATGATGGTGACGATCAGGCCGGGCGCGTTGCCGAGGCCGAACAGGGTCAGCACCGGGATCAGGTAGACGAAGGTCGGCAATGTCTGCATCAGGTCGAGCACCGGCAGCATGACGCGATACACCTTCGGCTTGTGCGCGGCCCAGATGCCGAGCGGCACGCCGATGGCCATCGACACGGCGGCGGCGGCGACCACCAGCACCAGCGTCTCCACCGTCTGCTTCCACAGGTTCTGGTTGAGGATGAACAGCAATCCGATGAATACCGCCAAAGCCAGGCCTTTCGAGCGCTGCAGGAAATAGGCGAGCAGAGCGATCAGCGCGATCAGCAGAACCGGCGGCAGCAACAGCAGCCCGTCGACGATGCCGTCGAGCAGGAAGTTGAGGCTGTTGGAAAAAGCCCTGAAGATGGTGTCGAAATTGTCGGTGAGAAAGCCGAAAAACGCCTTCCCCCATGCCCCAATGGGAATCTTGTAACTGACCAGGAATTTGGAGATCGGATCCATCTAGCCCCTCTTCTACCGGCGCCGTCCTTCGCCGGACGGTCATCTTGTCACAGGATATGAAAAAGGGCAGCCATTTCTACCGTGGCTGCCCCTTGTCTCGTCATGCCAGATGGTCGGGTCAGCTTCCGAGCGCCGTTTTCACCGCAGCCGCCGCATCGCCGCCGTCGAAGGTGGTGACGCCGGCGATCCAGGGAGCGACCGCGTCCGGGTGCTTCTTCAGCCAGTCGGTCGCGACCGTATTGGCGTCGCCGCCCTTCAGGATCGCGTCCATCATCTCGCCTTCCATGTCCAGGTTGAACTTCAGATTGGCGATGAACTTGCCGGCGTTCGGACATTCGCTCATGTAGCCCTTGCGTACATTGGTATGCACGGTGGCAGCACCAAAGCCGCTATCTCCCATCCCCTCGAGATAGGTGATCTTCATGGCGCCCATCACCGGATGCGGCGTCCAGCCGAGGAAGGCGATCCATTCATTGTTCTTCATCGACTGGTCGGCCTGGGTGAGCATGCCGGCCTCGGAAGATTCGACCAGTTCGAAGCCTTCGAGATTGGTCTTCGGATCCTTGATCATGTCGAGGATGATGCGGTTGCCGTCATTGCCGGCCTCGATGCCGTAGATCTTGCCGTCGAACTTGTCCTTGAATTTGCCGAGATCGGTCAGCGTCTTGACACCGGCATCGGCGACATAGGTCGGAACGACGATGCCGTAGCCGGCACCGCTGAGATTTTCACTGACGGTCTCGACCGAGCCTTCGGCGGCATAGTCCTTGATGTCGTTGGTCATCGACGGCATCCAGTTTCCGAGGAACACGTCGAGATCTTTGTTCTTCAGGGACGCATAGGTCACCGGCACCGAAAGCTGGATCACCTGCGGCTCGTAGCCGAGCGCCGTGAGCAGCACCGAGGCGACGCCGGTGGTCGCCTGGATGTCGGTCCAGCCGACATCGGACAGACGCACCGTCTTGCAGCTTTCCGGATCGCCGGCGAAGGCCCCAGTCGTGGATAGAAAAGCCGCCAGGCCGAGGCCGGCGACGAATGAACTCATACGCGACATGAAAATTCTCCCATTTCAGTTCTCGGTGAAGCGAAGCGACGGTTTTATCTCCGCCTTTGTTCCGTCAGCCAAACATCATTCTGCTGCGGTTTCAAGCACTAAGGCAATCACGAACAACGGCGCAGGCTGGCCGATCAGCGACACGCCCGCCGCTTTCCGGATGGAAGTCGCCTTTTCCCGGTGGAATGTAGGCGCTCCCCCTCCCCGCTTTGTTGCAACTCGGCTTAAAAGGACGGCATGGCCAAGCTGTACTTCCATTATGCGACGATGAATGCCGGCAAGACGACGATGCTGTTGCAGGCCTCGTATAATTACCGCGAGCGCGGCATGACGACGATGCTGTTCATCGCCGGCCACTACCGCAAGGGCGATACCGGGCTGATCTCGTCGCGCATCGGCCTGGAGACGGAAGCCGAGATGTTCCGCGACGGCGACGATCTGTTTGCCCGGGTCGCCGAGCATCACGACCACGCCACGGTCCATTGCGTCTTCGTCGATGAGGCGCAGTTCCTCGAAGAGGAGCAGGTCTGGCAACTCGCCCGCATCGCCGACCGGCTGAACATCCCGGTCATGTGCTACGGCCTGCGCACCGATTTCCAAGGCAAGCTGTTTTCCGGATCGCGCACCCTGCTGGCAATCGCCGACGACCTGCGCGAGGTGCGCACCATCTGCCGCTGCGGCCGCAAGGCGACGATGGTGGTGCGCCTCGGCGCCGACGGCAAGGTGGCGAAACAGGGCGAACAGGTGGCGATCGGCAAGGATGTCTACGTCTCGCTCTGCCGCCGCCATTGGGAAGAGGAAATGGGCCGCGCCGTGCCCGACGATTTCATCGGCTTCACCAGAACCTGACCAGCGCTATTGCTTTCATCCGACCTCCCGGCCGACATTCGTTCGCCAATCGCGCCATCGTGCGGCGCTTGTTTAAGGCCTGCTTCCTATTTCAGAACCTCTCAGCCAGAGCCGTCGGGGAGTTCCCATGCTTCGAGCCATTTCGTCTGCCGCTGCTTTCCTCATCGCCGGCGCTCTTTCCGCGCATGCCGACGGCGATGCCGCTCTCGGCAAGAAAGTCTTCAACAGATGCATGGCCTGTCATGAGGCAACGAGCGACCACGACAAGGTCGGCCCGCATCTGCTGGGTGTCGTCGGCCGCACCGCCGGCACCGCGGACAGTTATCTCAGCCGCTACTCGCAGGGGATGAAGGACGCCGGCGCCGCCGGCCTGGTCTGGGACGAAGCAAACCTCGCCGAATACCTGCGCGCGCCGCGGCAGAAGGTCCCCGGCAACAAAATGGCCTTCTCCGGCCTGACCAGCGACGACGACATCGCCAATGTCATCGCCTACCTCAAGGCCGATCCCAAGCCCTGAGCGTCGCTCCCGACCTAAAGTCCAGCCGCGGTTGAAGCGGTGTCTGACCGGACGGCAGTTACACCGTAATCATTGCCTGACTATCCTGCGGTCGGCCTCCTGAAATTCTTTTGTTTTCCTGTAATCCCATGTCTTCCGTCTTTCATTCGCCAAACCCGGCACATATATTCGCGGCGGTTTGCGAAACGAAACCGATGCCGAAGCGGGAGGCCCCAATGGCGACATTGCAGAATTTCGATGCCGAGATTGCCAAGACCAAGCAGGTCGTAGAGGACATGCGCACCAAGATCGAGCAGTCCGGTACTGTGCTCGACACGCTCGCCACCGCCGACAAGAAGATCGGCGACGCCAATTTCGACATCGAGAATGCCCGCATCGAGGACGTGCTGAAGCAGCAGAAGGTGATGGAAGGCAATATCGCCGACCTGATTATCGGCCTGGAGGACGCCACCAACGTCTTCGGCGCCGAATTCGAGAGCATGAAGAACTACACCGGCTGGGAAAATTTCGTCGGTGTCTTCTCCAGCCAGCGCAAGCAGCGCCTGCGCACCGACCGCGTCCGCAACATGTCGCTGGCCGGCAATCTGCAGGAGCTGCTGGCGAAATCCGACACCATCGTCGGCATCCTCAAGGCGCAGAAGCAGGTTCTCGACACGCGCTACAAGACCTCCGAGGCCAGCCTGTCGCAGGTGATCGAGCGCCGCAAGACCACCATGTCCAATCTCGAGACCGTGCAGAAACGCATCGAAGAACTCAACCCGATGCTGCTCGACATCGAGAACAAGATCGCCGCCTCGACCAGCCAGAAGGAGCGCACGCAGCTTGAAGGCGAACGCTCAAAACTGGCCACGGAATACAACGAGAAGCAGGCCAAGGAGCAGGAATTGCTGGCCGAAAGCCAGACGCTGGAGCGCTACACCTCGATGTTCCAGACCTTCGTTGATTCGCTCAACAACCAGATCGCGGCGCAATCGACGCTGATCAACAAGCTGACCATCGATACCGAACAGCGCATCGTTCTGTACAAGGCCCTGGAAGATTCGCTGAAGACCGCCGCCCAACAGGATGTCGCCCACAAGATCAACACGCTGGGCAGCCAGGTCGATAACACCGCCGAAGAGACCATGGCCGGCATTGGTGCCGCCTCGCAAAAGCACATCGGCGATCTGCTTGAAATGCACGAGAAGAACATGGTCGCCACCGCCGACATCCAGCGCCGCAAGAAGCTCGCCGACGATGCCTTCGCCCGCCGCTTCGACGATGTGATGAAGAAGCACAATTCGGCAAATTACGTGCAGTCGTAATTGCTGCACGTGCACTGCTCCCAAGGGCTGGCAGCATGACCCCCGAAAACGAAGCTGCGGCGCGCTATTTCTCGGCGATCGCGGCGGCACTTGGCGGCCTCGAAGTGTTCATGCGCGACGATCGCTCGCCGCTCTACCGGCACGGCATCGTCGCCAAGGT
The DNA here is from genome assembly GCF_040320905.1 of Mesorhizobium sp. M0590. Classification (NCBI taxonomy): domain Bacteria; kingdom Pseudomonadati; phylum Pseudomonadota; class Alphaproteobacteria; order Hyphomicrobiales; family Phyllobacteriaceae; genus Mesorhizobium; species Mesorhizobium sp. M0590. The sequence continues at coordinate 153,587 of NZ_JAMYQN010000003.1, read as the reverse complement.
CGTCGCCGAATATATTGCGCGGCTCGACAAGTCGTTCTCGTGCTGGCGCAACCGGCTGGGCTTCACCGAGACGTTCCGCATCTCGCGCGCCGAAAGCGGTTTCCCGGTCTTCCAGAACCTGCTGGAGCTGGAAAACGACCGACTCCAGGCCGATGCGCGCCTCGCCAATCTCCCGCTGGCCGATGAGCTGCGCGAGGAAATGGCGGACTTCATCCTGCGCCACAAGGAATTTCCCGAAGCGCTGCAGAAGTCGATGGCCGAGCGGCTTTACCTCGAGGACGTCAAGAGCGAGACCACCTTCGGCCCGTTCACGCTGGCCCAGACGGTCAAGGTGTCGGTCAATCCGAAGACGTTGCGCCCCTATTATCTGGTCCACTGGGCCTGCTTCGACGGCAGCGCCAACCTGCCGCTTGTGTATATGGTGACGGTCGAGGATTCCTCGGACGACATGATCCGGCAGCTTGTCGACTCCAGTGGCAAACTTAATGAGAGGGTCGACATTCCGCTGCCGGTCGACGGCTTGCTCAATCCCGAGCTTGCCCACCGTTTCGACGATTTCACCGAGAAGAATTCCGCCTACGCGCTGTCGCCGGCGACCATCGCGGTCAACCTCGACAAGGATTTCGAGCCGCTGCATCCCAAGCAACTGCGTCGCGTCGTGCTCGGCCCGTTCTATTCTGCAGGGATTACCGACAACAATTCGACGGTGAGCGAAGTGCTGGCCAAGGTGCGCAAGCCGGAAAACGCCTGGCTGCTGACCTGGACCATCCAGGAGGTCTTTTCCAAGGCCGAAAAGCCAGGCCGCAAGGGGCTGTTTTCGAGCGAAAAGACGACGCAGGAATTCTTCATCAATACCGACGATCTCGAAGCCGCGCGGCAAGGCGTGTCGAGCTATGAGAACCATGCGCTGATTCCGCACGAGGCCTATCAGGCGCTCTATGCCGCCGGCGAGGCGCAGAAGATCTTTTCGGGCTACAAGGTCCACATCCTGTCCAAAGGGCAGGTCATCAGCGACGTATGACCGTCAAATCGCGGAGCATCCTCCATGGACACCGGCCTGACCACCATCCCGGAAGCGGCAATTGAAAAGCACCGTGCCACTGCGCAAAGTTTCATCACTCGCATCGTCGTGCTGGAGGACCCATCGCGCGAGTCCGGCACCGCGCTTGCCGGCACCAACCGCCGCTTCGTCTCTACCGTCTCGGTCGGCTCGGTGCGCCGCTCGCGCGAGGTCGAGCTCGCCAAAACCGTCGCCGCCGTCCATTCCGACGACCAGTTGCTGACCATCCCGCAGCACACGCTGTTGTTTCGCGCCCGGCGCGGCACAGCGATAGCGCTGGCCATATCGGATGTCTTCGCCGAGGGCTCGGACCTCGAAGGTCTGCAGGCGAAAAACGCCCGCGCGCCGCTCGAAGGCGATGAAGCTGCCACCTTCAAGAAGCTGCTGTCGGCCTCTGCCTACATCTCCGCCTTCAGCCTTGCCTCCTATTTGTTCCAGCTGATCGACAGCGACGGCGAGGCGCCGAACGACACGCCCGAGCCGGACTTTCTGTTCGACACGCCACAGGATGCGGTGAAGTCGATCGTGGCCGGGCTCGACAGGGCGATAGCAGGTTCGAAGGACGATGCCGACCTGATGACCCGCGCCCGCGCCTTTGCCCGCGTCGCCATCGACGGGCTGTTGGCGCGAAAGGGCCGCTTCGACGGCATCGGTCCGTTCGAGAACGCGCATATCCGCATCGACATCGACGATTTTACCCTTGACGGCTTCGACGTCGCGCCGGGTAAGCGGGCAAAGCCGCTGGTGATGACCTTCAAAAAACCGGAAGAGGTCGTCGGCAACCACATCGCCAAATACCAGTCGGTCAAGCTTGCCAAGATGCTGATGGCCTATGACTTCGAGCGCGAGCTGAACCCGTTCGTCGAGCTCGGCGGCTTCCTGTTCACTTTTATCGGCGATGGCGCGCCCGGCACCGGCAAGACAACCTTGATCCAGATGATCGCCGGTCTTCTCAATGGTTATTGCCAGGTCGCCGGCTATCCCTTCGCCTACGAGAATTTCGGCGTCGACCAGATCTCCTCCTACCAGGGCAAGTCGGGCCAGAACTGCCGCCAGTTCATCAACAATGTGCTGAACCCGCGCGTCATCGGCTTCGGCACCATCGACGATATCGACCAGGTGGCGGCACGCCGGTCCGACGACCGCGCCTCGGCCGGCCAGCAGGAAATCACCGGCGTCCTGATGGACGCCTTTGGAGGTGCGGCGACCGTGGTGCGCGGCAACTGCTCGTTCGGCATGTTCTCCAACTATCCCGAAAACGTCGACGACGCGCTACGCCAGCGCACCGGCGCGCGCTGGCTGGTCGACGGCCCGCAGAGCCGCGACGACTACATCGACATCTTCGTTCTGCTCGCCGGCAAGAACCACAAGATCCCGCTCGGCGACCACAAGCTCTATGCGGCGCAAGAGATCCAGCGCGCGGTGATGGAAGCTTACGAGGAGCATGAAAAGCCGCAGGAAGACGGGCTGATGAAGGTCTATGAGCACTACATGAAGGAGAATGGCGCGCCAAAGACGATGGCCGACATCGGCACTTATCTGCATATGATCAAGGATGCCGAGCCGCGCTTTACCGGCCGCGCGATCAAGAACGTCACCGACGCGATCAAGATGCGCGCCATGGACATCGAATTGCCCGACGAGTGGTTCGAAAAGCCGGAAGCCTTCATGCACAAGGGTTACGACGACAAGAAAGCGATGATCGAGGAGCTGCGCGGGCCATTCTCGATGGACATGGTCATGCAGGAGATCAACCGCTACGCGGATTCCGAGTTCCGCTATTCCGACAAGTCCGATGATGCGGCGGTGATCAAGATGATCCGCGACACCCGTCTGCGGGAGCGTGCCGTGCGCGAGATCGAGGAGTTGAAGAAAAAGGGGCTGTGGAATGCGTGAGGTTTCTTCTCGCCGGATACCACTGCCCCTGGTGCGCTGCATAAGCTCCCACAGCAACGCTGAAAGACGTGGCTCAAAAGCTGACGCCCCCCTCTCCCCGTTCTTCACGGGGAGAGGGTAAGGGTGAGGGGCAGCGCATGCGTGGACCAGAAATAGACATAACCAAGCGCGCAAGGCGCCTGCGTCAATCCGACAACGATGCAGAAACCGCGCTCTGGATGGAGTTGCGCGACCGCAGACTGAACGGCCATAAATTCGTACGGCAGTTGCCGATAGGCTCTTACTTCGCCGATTTCGCCTGCAGAGACTGCCAGCTGGTCGTCGAAGTCGATGGCAGTCAGCATGTCGGCAGCCAATATGATCGAATCCGGGATCGCTTCATCGTCTCGAATGGCTGGTCCATGCTGCGCTTTTGGAACGTCGACGTATTGAAGGACCGGGAAGCAGTCCTTGAGACAATATTGGCTGCGATCGAAGGACGCCTCGAACGCCATATCGAAACGCATGATCTTCGATTTGTCGCCGCCAAAGGGTATGGAGAGACATGTCCTTGACCGTTCGCGCCGCCCCTCACCCTTACCCTCTCCCCGTGAAGAACGGGGAGAGGGGGGCGTCACCGCTGGAGCTCGATCCTCCAGCGCAAGATCCATTGGTATCGCGCACATGAGCCCCGCTAAGAAACCCGATCTGTTGCGCGACAACGAGCTGATCTACGGCCGGCTGCTGACGATCGACGAGCCGCACCTGATCCAGCGCTACAACAAGGCGATGGTCGCGTTCGGCTTGAAGCCGACCAAGTTGAAAAGCTTCGAGATCGATCGCACTGGCTTCTCGCCGCAGGTCGCCGAGGAATGCGGCGACTACAGCTACCTCGATCCGAACGAGGTCAACCGTCGCTTCATCATCCTGACGCCGTCGCAGATCGACCTGCCGGTGGTGCACACGGCGTTCTCCAACACTTCGCTGCTGATGTACGAGTTCATGTCCAAGAACCAGCGCGCCATCGATGCGCTGACGATCAAGGACGTCATCTACGGCGAGATCGAGGATTCGGTCCCCAAGGTCGACGACATCGAGGACCTGCTGTCGATCAATCAGGTCGAATTCAAGGTGCTGTCGGCCGAGGATGTGCTCGGCAAGGCCGCTGAACTCGGCAAGCTGGTCGACCGGCTGAAGCAGGAACCGGATGCCTGGCGCGACAACGCCATGCTTGCCCACATGGTCGAGCTGGCGAAGATCTGCGGCGACATCCGCGAGAATGCGCTGGTGCCGGACCAGGTGATCTTCCGCCACAATGCCTATTGGACCAGCCATTTCGGCGGACTTTATGTGTTCGTCGATCCCGACGTGACGACGGTGATCAGCGACCCGGCAGCGCCGGGCTTCCGCCGCTCGCGGCCATGGCAGGTGAGCTACCTTTCGATCCACGACGCCGACAAGGTATTCAAGTTCCTCGCCTCGACCGGCCGCCTCGAGTTGCCGCGCGCCTCATGGATCGAAACCTCCGGTTATCTCGAGCATCGCGCCGAAATGGTGGTGCGCGCGCTGATCCGCGACGCCGATCCCGACCGCAATCTGACCGACGTCGACAAGGTCTGGCTGCAGACCTGGATCCACGGCCATACCGATCTGATCACCAGGGACGGCAATTTTCCCTTCCTCAACGCCGCCAAGCGCGAGATCGCCCAGCTCGGCCATCTCAAGATCGAGGACGTGTTCCCGCAGCAGCGCTTCCTGGTCATCCGCGCCAAGCCGGACCATCCCGACGCCTGGCTGACCAACCAGCTGATCTCGGACTTCGTGCCGCAGGACTTCGTTTCGCGTTACGTCTTCAACAAGCCGGGCTTCTACAGGGACTATGAAGGCTTCAGCGACGCCTGGCGATCGCATGTTGTGGACGTTCTGAAAACCACATATCTGAAGGACAAGGTGGCGTTTCGCACACGCCTCTACGGCTTGACTGACTGAGGGGTGACATCGCCATGCTTGATCCGATCGTGAATTTCTTCACCCGGATTTTCCAGTGGATTGGCCGCGGCATCGGCCTGCTCATCGGCGCGATCCTGTGGCCGTTCCTGTGGGCGGGGCGCTGGTACACGCAACGCGGCTGGATCCTGAAGGCGGTGCTCGGCCTGGCTGTGCTCGTGCTGATCGGTCTCTATGTCAACTTCTTCTACGCCACCCAGTGGTGGAACAATTTCGACCCGAATTACGTCGACAAATACACGTTCGAAAAACGCAACAGCTCCGCCGGTGAACAGGTTTCCGCCGGCGCCGGCACCGACACGGCCAAGACCTGCGGAAATTCAGCCATTGCCCAGGTCGCTGCCGACCTGACCGACTTCAACGTCAACCAGAATGCCTGGGTGTCGTCGATGATCCTCTACAAGCTCGGCCTGTTCGGCATCGACTGGGACCACACGCCGTTCATGGACAACAAGGCGTCGTTCCAGCGCGGCATCAACCAGGCGGTGCGGCGCACGGCGACCGAGCTTGCCGACAATCTCGGCCGCGTCCGCACCACCTCGCAGATCGACGCCGACCTGCAGGACGCCCGCGGCAATCTGCAGTTCGATGAGGAAACCTGGTATTTCGGCTTGAACCCGTTCGGGCCCAAGACGCCGACGCCGAGCTACTATCGCGACGCGGTGCGCAAGCTGCGTTCCTTCAACGCCCGCCTCGCAGCCTGCCAGGCGACATTCGATGCCCGCGCCGACAATCTCAAGCAGTATATCGACCGCATTTCGTCCGATATCGGTTCCACCTCGGCGATCCTCAAGGAGCGTGCCGAAAACCACAATAATGGCTGGTTCGACACACGCGCCGACGACCGCTTCTGGTTCGCCTATGGCCAGCTCTATGCCTATTACGGGCTGATGAAGGGCGCACAGGCCGACTTCGAGGACGTCATCAAGGAAAAGCACCTGCAGAACCTGTGGGATACGATGGACGCGCAATTCGTCTCGGCGCTGCGCATCCAGCCCTTCATCATCGCCAATGGCCGCGAGGACGGCTGGCTGTTGCCGACACATCTGACGACGATGGGGTTTTACATACTCAGGGTGCGCTCGAACATGGTCGAGATCAGCAACGTGCTGACGCAGTAGCGGATCGTCCCGCACAGCCGGCGCTGGTGAATTTGCGCCGTTGCTTCTGTCGCTTTTCGCGTATTACGCGGCTGTTTTGAGACGGCGGAACCGCGCCTGCTCTGGCTTCTATACGGCGCGGCAACCGGCGCGAAAAGAACCTGTAGCAGGGCAGCCGGCCGCAGAGGCATTTTCTTCGTAGGAAACATAGTTGCATGAAAGTTGACGCCGCGGCAGCGACAGGGGTAGAACATGCCCGCGCCTGCAATGCCGGGCTATTCTTGCGACCACACTAGTCAAATCCGTCCAATTCAGAGGGAAGTCGTCCATGGCCGAAGTGAAGTCCGACATCGAGATCGCGCGCGGCGCCAGGAAGAAGCAGATCCAGGAGATCGGCCAGAAGATCGGCATTCCGAGCGAACATCTTCTGCCCTACGGCCACGACAAGGCGAAGATCTCGGCCGAGTTCATCAAGTCGGTGAAGGGCAACAAGGATGGCAAGCTGATCCTCGTCACCGCCATCAACCCGACACCGGCCGGCGAAGGCAAGACGACGACGACGGTGGGCTTGGGCGATGGCCTCAACCGCCTCGGCAAGAAGGCCATCGTCTGCATCCGTGAGGCTTCGCTCGGACCGAATTTCGGCGTCAAGGGCGGTGCCGCCGGCGGTGGCTACGCGCAGGTCGTGCCGATGGAGGACATGAACCTCCACTTCACCGGCGATTTCCACGCCATCACCACCGCGCATAATCTGCTGTCGGCGCTGATCGACAACCACATCTATTGGGGCAACGAGCTCGGCATCGACACCCGCCGTGTCGTCTGGCGCCGCGTTATGGACATGAACGACCGGTCGCTGCGCGAGATCATCTGTTCGCTCGGCGGCGTCGCCAACGGTTTCCCGCGCGAGGCCGGTTTCGACATCACAGTCGCCTCGGAAGTCATGGCCATCCTGTGCCTGTCGACCGACCTGAAGGACCTGGAAAAGCGCCTCGGCGACATCATCGTCGCCTATCGTCGCGACAAGTCGGCCGTCTATGCGCGCGACCTCAAGGCCGACGGCGCCATGGCCGTACTCTTGAAGGATGCCATGCAGCCCAATCTCGTGCAGACGCTGGAGAACAACCCGGCGTTCGTGCATGGCGGCCCCTTCGCCAACATCGCGCATGGCTGCAACTCCGTCGTTGCCACGACGACGGCGCTGAAGCTTGCCGACTACGTCGTCACCGAAGCCGGTTTCGGCGCCGATCTCGGTGCCGAAAAGTTCTTCGACATCAAATGCCGCAAGGCCGGCCTGAGGCCCGCCGCGGCGGTCATCGTCGCCACGGTTCGCGCCATGAAGATGAATGGCGGCGTCAAGAAGGAGGACCTCGGCAAGGAGAACGTCGAGGCGGTCAAGAAGGGCTGCGCCAATCTCGGCCGCCACATCGAGAACATCCGTCAGTTCGGTGTGCCGGCTGTGGTCGCCATCAACCATTTCTACTCCGACACAGAGGCCGAGATCCAGGCGATGAAGGACTACGTTGCCTCGATGGGCGAAGAGGCGATCCTGTGCAAGCACTGGGCTCAGGGATCGGCCGGCATCGAGGAACTGGCCAAAAGAGTCGTGGCGTTGGCCGAATCCGGCGCGTCGCAATTCGCCCCGCTCTATCCCGACGCCATGCCGCTGTTCGAGAAGATCAACACCATCGTCCAGCGCATCTATCGCGGTTCCGAAGCGATCGCCGACAAATCGGTGCGCGACCAACTCCACGCCTGGGAGCACGCCGGCTACGGTCATTTGCCGGTCTGCATGGCCAAGACGCAATATTCCTTCTCCACCGATCCGAATCTGCGCGGCGCGCCGACCGGCCACACCGTACCGGTGCGCGAGGTCAGGCTGTCTGCCGGCGCCGGCTTCGTCGTCATCATCTGCGGCGAGGTGATGACCATGCCCGGCCTGCCCAAAGCGCCATCCTCGGAAAAGATTTTCCTGAACGAAATGGGCCAGATCGAAGGCCTGTTTTAGGGATAATCAACGCTTGAACGGCAAAGGGCGCCGCAACGCTGCGGCGCCCTTTTGGCGACTTCGCGACGAGCTCGTCCCTAAGCCGCGCTTCGCGCCAGCGCGCGCTGGTTGGAGGCATAGGGTGTGTCGTGCTGGGGTACCACGCCGGTCTTCAGACAATCGATCCACTCGGCGGTCTTGAGAACGGCCGCGAAGCGCGACTGCAGGACGATCGTCACCACGCGATGGATTTCCTCCCCCGAAGCGTAGCCGGCGCTGTTGGCGTACGGCAATGACCCCGTTGCGTCCGACAGGAACTCGACCTCAAAACCCATATGCACGGCGTGGATGACCGTCGACAGGTCGCAATTATGCGTCATGTAGCCGATGACCGTGATCGTATCGATAGAGTTGGCGCGCAGCCACTCCTCGAGGTCCGTGCCGGTGAAGGCGCTGGGCAAGTTCTTTTCGATGTAGTGGTCACGGTTTCGCCTGGCGATTTCCGGGTGCAACTCGGCGCCATGGCTGCCCTTGGCGAAGACCGGTGAGGTTTCCGGCGCCAACTGTTTGATGACCACCACCTTGACGCCTGCCTCGGTGGCCGCATCCATCGCTCGCGCCACATTGACGACGCTGTCGCGGAAGGGCGGATGCTGGATGGCGAGATTGCCGCCGTCATAGTCGTTTTGAACATCGATGACGATGAGGGCGCGGCGTGGAGCTTTGCCTTTGGCTGGTTGCGACATGGGGTTTCCTTTCCCGTTGGACATTGATGGGTGGACGATAAGCTCGGCACCGGATTGCAAAAAGTGTCCCGATTGACATTATTCGAAAGAATTGGGACAATCGGCCTCACCCGTTGCTGGAGCTCCCATGACCGATCCTGCCGTTGCCGCCATCGCCTTCGATGGCATCAGCCCGTTTCATCTCTCCGTGCCGTGTCTCGTGTTCGGCGCGGATCGCACGGAGCTCGGCCTGCCGCGCTTCGACTTCCGGGTCTGCGCGATTGAGGACGGGCCGATCCGCACCGATGCCAGGCTGACCATCAGCGTCCCGCACGGGCTTTCCGCGCTCGATGACGCCGACATCGTCATCGTGCCAAGCTGGAAAGATCTCGGGAGCTCGCCTCCAGCGGCATTGATCGACGCGTTGCTTGGCGCGCACGAGCGCGGCGCGCTGATCGTCGGACTGTGCTTGGGAACGTTCGCTGTTGCGGCGACCGGACTGCTTTCGGGGCGGCGAGCGGCGACGCACTGGGCCTACGCGGATCAGCTGCAGGAACTCTATCCCGACATTCTCGTCGAACCGGAAGTGCTCTACATCGACAATGGCGATGTCGTGACATCCGCCGGCGTCGCCGCCGGGCTCGACTGCTGCCTGCACGTCGTACGGGCTCGTTACGGCGCGGAGGCGGCACTTCGCCTTGCCCGGCAGATCGTGCTTTCTCCGCACAGGCAGGGCGGGCAGGCGCAATTCATCGAACGTCCCATCGCCAGGACCGGCAATGCGGACCGCTTCACCCAAGCTCTCGAAGCGGTGCGCAAAACCCTGGGTGAGCCGCACAGTCTGGACAGCGTTGCCGGTCACGCCGGCCTCACCCGCCGGACGTTCACGCGCCGTTTCCAGAAAACGATCGGCACCAGTTTCGGCGACTGGCTGACCGACCAGCGCGTCCAGCTGGCGCAACGGCTGCTGGAAGCAACGGAAAAATCGATGGACACGGTTGCCTTCGAGGCCGGCTTCGGCAGCGCTACCTCGCTGCGCCAGCATTTCGCAGCGCGCCTCAGAACCTCGCCGGCGCAGTACCGGCGCGAATTCTCGAAGAGTGCTCAGGAGGAGCGCGTGGCGCACATGCCGAGGTGAAATTCGGCTCGCGCTCGATTCCAGGGCAATCGCTTCAGTGCCGACGTTGGACTGCCATCTGGCCCGAGTAGGCTATCTTTTCTCTCGAAGCGATTGCCCTGCTCTCGATCCTGTCGTGCTTGAAAGGCTCTGCGTCATCTGTCATATATTAAAGCGACAGATGACGCGAAGAGGGCTCGCCGTGGCGATGGCATTGGAAAAGGCTGCGCCAGCAGCAAAAAACAATGAACTTCAGAAGGTGGCGAAATTGCTAGGCGGCAGCCGCATTCTGGCAAGGCGCCTCAGCAGCGCTTTGGATGCCCACGAGTTGCTTCTGCACGGCCTGCCGGCTTCAGCGCTGGACCATCTTATCGGGCAACTCGTCTTCATCCAGAAGACCGATTCGCTGGAGAAGGCCGTCGGCATGAGCCTGCGCACCTACCAGCGCCGCAAGGATGCTCCGTCCAAGCCTCTCAGTCAGGACCAGAGCGGACGCACCTGGAAGTTCGCGGAGATCCTGTCGAAAGCGACCGACGTGTTCGGTTCGCAGGCGGAGGCAGAGCAATGGCTGGAGCGCCCGGCGATTGGGCTCGACCAGCGTCGTCCAATCGACCTTCTGGCGACGCCGGCGGGGATCGAGCTTGTAGAAGACTATCTGGAACGGCTTGAATATGGCGTTTATGCATGACGCCGCTGCCGGCGGCGCTTGGTGGCTCCGACCTCATCGGATGGCGCCTCGATCAAGCCGCGTTTGCGCCTACATGGGACAGTGGCGAGGGCGCATACAGGGTGGGCGGACGCTGGAACAGCAAGGGCGTGCGCGCCGTCTACTGCTCGATCGATCCGTCGACTGCGATCCTCGAGGTTGCGGTTCATAAGGGCTTCAGGGCGCTCGACACGATAGCGCATGTCATGACGGCAGCGATCGTCAGCGATGTCGCGGATGTGCATATCGTCGACCCCGCCGCCGTGCCCAACCCCAACTGGTTGCGCCCGGGCATTCCGAGCTCCGGGCAACAGGCGTTTGGCGACGATCTTCTGCAACGGCACCGGTTCGTGGTGATTCCGAGCGCGGTATCGCAGCGTAGCTGGAACCTGATCTTCGACGCGAGCCTCGCCAGAGGGGCATACGCCATGAAGACCCAGGAGGCGTTTGCGCTCGACACACGGTTGCATCCACCTCCGGCCAAGTGACATAGCCGCCCCCATGTCCATCAGAACGAGGACGTGACCGGCGACAGAAGCACGGTGCTCAGTTGTTGCTGATTACCCGTGCCGGATTGCCGACCACCGTGGTGTTCGCCGCCACGTCGCGCGTCACCACAGCACCGGCGCCGACGATGGCGCCATCGCCGATCCTGACTCCGCCGAGGATGACGGCACTGCCGCCGATCCAGGCATTGTCGCCGATCTCGACCGGCTTGGCGATCTCCAGCCCTGTCCGTCGCCCGGCAGCCTCCTTGTGGTGCTCGGCGCAATAGATCTGCACATTCGGGCCGAGCAGCGTTCCCTTGCCGATGCGCACTGGCGCCGTGTCGAGAATGATGCAGCCGGCATTGAGAAAAACGCGGTCGCCGAGAAAGATGTTGAAGCCATAGGCGCAGTGGAACTGCGCCTCGATCCGGGCGCCCTCGCCCGCAGCGCCGAGCAGCGTCCGCAATCCAGGCCCGATATCGCCACGCTGCCGGGGTGGCAGGCTGTTGTGCTCGAACACCGCGTCTCGCGCCGTGATGCGCAACGCCTCCAGTTCCGGATCGAGGCAGCAATACCACTCGCCCGCCGCCATTTTCATGCGTTCGCTTCCGGCCATGGCTGCAACTCCAGTTTCAACTTTGCCAAAGCACAAGTGGTGAAAAAACGGAAGCGCCGGCGGCGACACCACCTCTGGTCAAATACCGGACCTATGGTAGCTTGCCCTCTCGGACCTGTCCCAAGCCGGCCATCGAGGGGATCAATCATGCTGTACATTTTTGCACTCCTGATTGGCATCGTTGCCGGGCTTCGCGCCATGACCGCGCCCGCCGCCGTCGCCTGGGGCGCCTGGCTTGGCTGGTTGCCGGTCGCGGACACCTGGGCGAGCTTCATGGGCCACTGGATCGCCGTCGGCATCTTCACCATCCTGGCCATCGCCGAACTGGTCACCGACCAGCTGCCCTCGGCGCCGAGCCGCAAGGTGCCGCAGCAATTCGGCACGCGTATCGTCTTGGGCGCTTTCACCGGCGCGGTGATCGGCGCCACCGGTGGCGCCATCATCGGCGGCCTGATCGCCGGCGCCGTTGGCGCGGTGATCGGCACGCTGGGCGGCGCCGAGGCGCGTAAACGCCTGGCCGCCGCCTTCGGCAAGGACCCGCCGGCCGCCTTCATCGAGGACGCTGTGGCGATCGTCGGCGGGCTTCTGATCGTGGCGGCGGTGGCATGACGGCAAAGACATTCGACGCCATTATCGTCGGTGCCGGGCAGGCCGGCCCACCGCTCGCCGGCAGGCTGAATGCGGCCGGCATGAGCGTGGCGCTGATCGAGCGAAAGCTGGTCGGCGGCACTTGCGTCAACACCGGCTGCACGCCGACCAAAACGATGGTGGCAAGCGCTTATGCCGCGCATCTCGCCCGCTCCGCCGCGGATTACGGGGTGACGCTATCCGGTCCCGTCGGCGTAAACTACAAGGCGATCAAGGCGCGCAAGGACAAGGTCTCCAACGACGCCCGCGGCAATCTCGAAGACTGGATTGCCGGCATGGACAAATGCACGCTCTATCGCGGCCATGCGCGCTTCGTAAGCGCCAACACGGTGCGCGTCGGCGACGATCTGCTGAGCGCCGAAAAGATATTCCTCAACACCGGCGGCCGCGCCTCGGTGCCCGACCTGCCCGGCATCGACGGCATTTCTTACCTGACCAATTCCTCGATGATGGATCTCGACGTGCTGCCGCGCCATCTCATCGTTGTCGGCGGCAGCTATGTCTCGCTCGAATTCGCGCAGATGTTCCGCCGCTTCGGTTCCGAAGTCACGGTCATCGAAAAAAGCCCGCGTCTGATCGGTCGCGAGGACGAGGATGTCTCGGATGCCATTTTGTCGATCCTCGAAAACGAAGCCATTGCCGTCCATCTCGGCGCCGACGACATCCGCTTCGCCAGGCGAGGCAACGAAATCGCCGTGACCTTCTCGCCAGGCAAGGCGGCTGCGGTCGGCTCGCATGTGCTGCTGGCGCTCGGCCGCACGCCAAACACCGACGATCTCGGCCTCGACAAAGCCGGCGTCGAGGTCGACAAACGCGGCTTCATCGTCGTCGACGACCAGTTGCGCACCAGCGTGCCCGGCATCTGGGCGATGGGCGACTGCAACGGCAAGGGCGCCTTCACCCACACCTCGTACAACGACTACGAGATCGTCGCCGCCAACCTGCTCGACAACGATCCGCGCAAGGTCAGCGACCGCATCGAGGCCTATGCGCTCTATATCGACCCACCACTCGGCCGCTGCGGCATGACCGAAGCCGCGGTAAGGAAATCCGGCCGACGCGTCTTGGTCGGCCAGCGGCCAATGACCCGCGTCAGCCGTGCAGTCGAAAAAGGTGAGACGCAAGGCTTCATGAAGATCCTGGTCGATGCCGACACCAGGGAGATCCTCGGCTGTTCGGTGCTCGGCCCGGGCGGCGACGAGGCGGTGCACTGCGTGCTCGACCTGATGTATGCCAAGGCGCCGGTCAGCACGCTGGCGCGCGCCGTGCACATCCACCCGAACGTCTCGGAGCTTCTGCCGACCATCGCCCAGGAACTCAAGCCGCTGGTGTGACGGCCGGGTAGAATCGTGCGCCCATGGCGGCGCCGGCTGGACCAATCGACAGCCCAGCGGCAAAAGGGCATGTGTTCCGCCTCTTCTCCCGGAGCCATCCCATGCAGAAGTCCATCGAACGCGTCGCCGGCGACAGCGAAGGCGTTTCCTACGAATTCCCCGTCTTCCGCTTCGCCGGAACGGACAAGACGGCGCCTTCCGCCTATCTGCAGGCGGCACTTCATGCCGGCGAATTGCCGGGCGTCGTCGCCATCGACACGCTGATGCCGATGCTCAGCAAGGCGGAAGCCGAAGGCCGCATCACCGGCAATATGACCATCGTTCCCTGGGCCAATCCGATCGGCCGCGCGCAATATCTCTACGGCGACCATCAGGGCCGCTTCCATCTGGGCACGCGCACCAATTTCAATCGCGGCTTTCCGCGGCTCGCCGCGCCCGACCTCACGCTGCTGCCGGCGCACGGCACGGTCGACCAGCGGCTGAAAACGCGGCTGCTGCAGCTCTCCATCGGCCACGACATCGTGCTCGACCTGCATTGCGACGATGAAGGCCTCACCTATCTCTACGTCCACACGAGCCTGTGGCCGGCCATGGCGGACTGTGCGGCGGCCATGGGCGTCGATGCGGTGATGCTGTGGCACGAAGATCCCGACGGCACCTTCGAGGGCGCCTCAATCATGCCGTATCAGAACGCTCCAGCCGACGTCGCGTGCCTCGACCGGCGCGTCGCCACCACGGTCGAATATCGCGGCATACTCGATGTCGACGGCGCCCTCGCCGGTGCCGATGCCGAAGGGCTCTACCGGCTGCTGGTGGCGCGCGACGTCATCCAGGATCAGGCGCTGCCCGCGCCTGGCAGCTTCGTTGGGCTCGTCGCGCCGCTCGAAAACATCGAGATGATGCCGGCGCCCCGCTCGGGCGCGATCCTTTACGACGTGAAACCGGGCGACCGGGTAGCCAAGGGTGCGCGCCTTGCCACCATCGTCCACGCGCCCGGCGAGCCCGACGGCCGCACGGAAGTGTTGGCGCCGCAGGCGGGCCTCATCCTGACGCGGCGTTCCCGCCGCATCATCCGCGCCGGCGAAGACCTCCTGAAGCTGGTCGGCGACGGGACGAGCGCCGATGCAAGGTCGGGAACGTTGGAGGACTGACGCACCCCGCCAGGCTACCCCGAAATCGCCTGTCGCGCCTTGGCCTCCAGCCATTCGGCCATCTGCCGGTACGGCACCGGACCATGGCTCACGCGGGCGACGCCGAGTTCGGCAAGCCTCTGGCGCGGCGGCACATGCGCCAGGGCAATGATGTTGACCGGCAATGCCGTTGCCTCGCAGAGCGCCTCGATCAGGCCTTCATCGGCAAGCCCCGGCGCAAAGAAGCCATGCGCTCCGGCCCTTTCGTAGGCGTGCGCCCGCTCGATCGCCTGATCGAGAAGAGCCTTGTCGTGCGCATTCGGTTTAGTCTTCAGGAAAATGTCGGTTCGGGTGTTAATGAAGGCCGGAATACCCGACGTCTTCACCGCCGCTGCAGCCGCTTCGATCCGCCTCACCTGTATGGCGATGTCGTGCAGCCCACTGCCGCCGACGATCTGATCCTCGAAATTAAAGCCGACGGCTCCTGCCTGCACGGCGAGCGTCACGCTGCGGGCGACAACCTCCGGAGCGACCCCGTAACCCCCCTCGAGGTCCATGGTTACCGGCACATCCACCGCCGCAACGATGCGTTTGATGTTTTCGAGCGCCAGTTCCAACGGGATTTTCTCGCCATCCGCGAATCCGAAAGCGGCCGCGACCGGCCAGCTTCCGGTGGCGATGGCCTTGGCCCCTGCTTTCTCGATGATCTTGGCGGAGCCTGGGTCCCAGGCATTGTAGAGGACAATCGGGTTTCCCTTGACATGGAGGGAATGGAACGTCCGTGCGCGGTCGAACTGCTGGGTCATTTGATGTTTTCCCGTCTTCCTGCTGTTTGATGCAGAGTCTAGGCAGGACGGCCGGTCTTGGCCATGTGCCATGGGTTGCGAAAGCGGCAGCCACCCCACAGACTTTCAAACCTGTTGCGCATACCGCTTTTCGCGGCTATGGATTTCGCCATGAATATGCGTTCGATCAAGACCATTTGGTGGTGGGCTCGCTGACAGCGGCCTGTTCGAACGCGTTCGCGTGACAATAGAGGGTGGCCGCAGCGGAATGTCCGGGCGGCCATTTGTTTTTTCAAGCCATTCCCGGGTCCGTTGCCCCAAAGACGCTGATGGAGACGGCAATGACGACGAAAATTCTGGAGAATGGCGCCGAGCGCTTCGTCACAGCAGGTGGCGTGGCGATTACCCGCCAGCGCCATGACCGGCCTTACGAGGGGGCGATCGACGGCTATGTCGATGGCCTGAATTCGCGCCGCGGCGCCGTGTTTTCCTCGAATTACGAATATCCCGGCCGCTATACGCGCTGGGACACCGCCATCATCGATCCGCCGGTGGTGATCTCGGCACGCGGCCGCGCCATGCGCATCGAGGCGCTGAACCGCCGCGGCGACGTGCTTTTGCCGGTGATCGGCACGGTGCTTGCCGGCCTTGACGATGTCACGATCGCCGAGACGTCCAACAAACTCATCCGCCTCGAGGTCGCCAAGCCCGATCGTATCTTTACCGAAGAGGAACGCAGCCGCGTTCCCTCCGTCTTCACCGTGCTGCGCGCCATCACGGCTTTGTTCAAGACCGAGGAAGACGCCAATCTCGGCCTCTATGGCGCCTTCGGCTACGACCTCGCCTTCCAGTTCGATCCGGTCGACTACAAGCTCGAGCGCAAGCCAAGCCAGCGCGATCTCGTGCTGTTCCTGCCCGACGAGATCCTCGTCGTCGACCACTATTCGACCAAGGCCTGGACCGACCGCTACGACTATTCCGGCGATGGCTTCTCGACCGAAGGCCTGCCGCGCGACGAAATCGTCGAGCCGTTCAGGACCGCCGACCGCATCCCGCCGCGCGGCGACCACGAGCCCGGCGAATATGCCAAGCTGGTGCGCAAGGCGATGAAGAGCTTCGAGCGCGGCGACCTGTTCGAAGTGGTGCCGGGGCAGATGTTCTACGAACGCTGCGAAACCCAGCCCTCCGAGATTTCCCGCAAGCTGAAGAGCATCAACCCTTCGCCCTATTCCTTCTTCATCAATCTCGGCGAGGGCGAATATCTGATCGGCGCCTCGCCGGAAATGTTCGTGCGCGTCAACGGCCGCCGCGTCGAGACCTGCCCGATCTCCGGTACCATCAAGCGCGGCGACGACGCCATCTCCGACAGCGAGCAGATCCTGAAGCTGCTCAATTCGAAGAAGGACGAATCCGAACTCACCATGTGCTCGGACGTCGACCGCAACGACAAGTCGAGGGTCTGCGAGCCGGGCTCGGTGCGCGTCATCGGCCGCCGCCAGATCGAAATGTACTCCCGCCTGATCCACACCGTCGACCACATCGAGGGGCGGCTGCGCGAAGGCATGGACGCCTTCGACGCCTTTCTGTCGCATGCCTGGGCGGTCACCGTCACCGGCGCGCCGAAATTATGGGCCATGCGCTTCATCGAGCAGAACGAGAAGAGCCCGCGCGCCTGGTATGGCGGGGCGATCGGCATGGTCAATTTCAACGGTGACATGAACACCGGCCTGACGCTTCGCACCATTCGCATCAAGGACGGCATCGCCGAGGTGCGCGCCGGCGCCACGCTGCTCTTCGACAGCATTCCCGAGGAAGAAGAAGCCGAAACCGAACTGAAGGCATCCGCCATGCTCTCCGCCATCCGCGACGCCAAATCAGGCAATGCCGCCAGCACCGAACGCAGCACCGCGCGTGTCGGCGACGGCGTCAACATCCTGCTGGTCGACCACGAGGACAGTTTCGTCCATACGCTCGCCAACTATTTCCGCCAGACCGGCGCCAATGTCTCGACGGTGCGCACGCCGGTGCCGGACGAGATCTTCGACCGGCTGAAGCCAAACCTGGTCGTGCTCTCGCCCGGCCCCGGCACGCCGAAGGACTTCGACTGCGCCGCCACCATCAAGCGGGCCCGTGCGCGCGACCTGCCGATCTTCGGCGTCTGCCTCGGGCTGCAGGCGCTGGCCGAGGCCTATGGCGGCGAGCTGCGCCAACTACACATCCCGATGCATGGCAAGCCGTCGCGCATCCGCGTGTCGAAGCCGGGCATCATCTTCTCCGGCCTGCCCAAGGAGGTGACGGTCGGCCGCTATCATTCGATCTTTGCAGATCCGGTGCGGCTGCCCGATGGTTTTGTCGTCACCGCCGAGACCGAGGACGGCATCATCATGGCCTTCGAGCACCGCAAGGAGCCGATCGCCGCAGTGCAGTTCCACCCGGAGTCGATCATGACGCTCGGCCACAATGCCGGCATGCGCATCATCGAGAACATTGTCGCGCACCTGCCGCGCAAGGCCAAGGAAAAGGCCGCTTAATTCGAGGGCTCAGTGTTGGGATCTTTTCCCCAGTGACCGCGGCGGAAATCAAAGCCGCCGCCAGGCAGAAGGTCGCCAGCCTCGCCTTCTGGTCGATCGTCGTCGCCTGCGTCGTGCTCGGCCTGAAGCTGGTGGCCTGGTACGTCACCGGTTCGGTCGCGCTTTATTCGGACGCGCTGGAATCGATCGTCAACGTCATTGCCTCTGCCGCCGCCTATTGGGCGATCCAGGTCAGCTACAAGCCGGCCGACCAGGACCATCCGTTCGGCCACCACAAGGCCGAGTATTTCTCGGCCGTCCTCGAAGGCGTGCTGATCGTGCTTGCCGCCTTGCTGATCCTCAATGAGGTCTGGTGGTCCTGGCAGCATCCCGCACTGCTGGAACAGCCATGGACCGGCCTTGCCGTCAATGGCGTCGCAACGGTCATCAACGCCGTCTGGGCCTTGACGCTGATCCGCACCGGCCGACGCGAAAAATCGCCGGCTCTCGTTGCCGACGGCAGGCACATCATGACCGACGTGGCGACCTCGGTCGGTGTGTTCATCGGCCTGGTCGGCGCCGTACTGACCGGCTGGCAGGTTCTCGATCCGGCTCTTGCGGTGATCGTGGCGCTGAACATTCTGTGGCAGGGCTGGCACGTCATCGGCTCGTCGATGAACGGGCTGATGGACCGCGCCGTCGACACCCAGGAACATATCCGCATACGCGACATCATCTCGGCCAATTGCAAGGGCGCGCTCGAGGTCCACGACCTGAAGACGCGCATCGCCGGCCGCGCCACCTTCATCGAGTTCCACCTGGTCGTCGACGCCGACATGTCGGTCGGCGCCAGCCACGTCATCTGCGACCGCATCGAGGACGCGCTGCAGGCAGAGATCCCTTCCGTCCGCGTCATCATCCATGTCGAGCCCGACGACGAGGCGAAACTGCCCAAAGGCACGACGGCCGTGCCGTTCGCGTGAGGTGGCGTCGCGGAGAAAAATCGCTCAGTGGTGATCCTTCGCGCCCCCCTCTGTCCTGCCGGACATCTCCCCCTCAAGGGGGGAGATTGGATGTCGCTTTGGCTTTCGCCAATCTTCAAAGAAGAACGCTGTCGGTGAAGCTGCCGATCTCCCCCCTTGAGGGGGAGATGTCCGGCAGGACAGAGGGGGGTGCTGTCTCGCCGGCATCGCGTCTCTGAACTGCTACAGCCCGCAGGCAGCCTGCGGCATCGGCTCCAGCCGGTAGACCTTGTCGTCGGACATTGTGTCGCCCTCCGCCGAACACAGATCGATGATCGGCAGACCGCTGTTCGGGTTGGCCAGCATCATCGTGCCGTTGGCGCCGCGGCGAAGGAAGACCTCCTGTTGCGCGATATCGCAGGAGGCACCACCCGTCTTCGCGCTCGCCGCGCAGCGCCACTGGTCGCCCTCGCCCTGACAGTTATAGACCTGCGTGACCTTGGCCGATTTCTGCCGCGTGGTAACCGAAACGGCGATATCGGCGCCGCTTGGCCAATTGGCCGGATCGCCCTCCTTGGCGAAAGACGCCAGCTCGACCGGTCCGCGGAAAACCCTGATCGACTGGGTCAGCTGATCGGGATGCGAGCCGAGATGCTCGGCGTCGTAGTCGCGTCCGTAGCAGAAGGGCTGGTCCGGCTTCAGCCGCTCGCGCAATGGCGGGCCAAGGGCCGGGTCGATCGGGTCGATGCGCGCGAACTCCGCCTTGCAGGTGGCGGCCGGCATCGGGTCGAGCCTGAAGCCGTTGTCGTCCTTGCCCAGCGCCTGCCTTTCGTATTCCGCCTTGCCGAGCTCGTCTTCCGATCCGGCGTCGAGATAGAGATCGGGCTGCACGTCCGAGACGATCAGCCGGCCTTTGTCGTCGACCTTCAGCGAAGCCATGGTGCGATCGCAGTCCATGCCGCAGCGGATCGGGCCGGTCTTGCCGTCCTCCGACTCATGACTGCACCAGCCGCCGAGCCATTCCGGCGCCTCGGCGCCGCGTACCGTCGTCGCCATGAAGCCATTGTAGGAGGAATCGATGCCGGTGCTTGGCTCCTCGTTTGCTCGGCTGACCGGATCGCGGCCGTAATAGAAGAAGATGCGCGCCACCTTCTGCTGCGGATGCGACTTGAGATGCGCGGCGTCGTAGACGCGGCCGAAGCAAGCGTCCTTGCCGTCGGGGCTGAGCTCGGTGAGTTTGAGCGTGTCGTCGGCGAAAGCAGCACCGGCGACGGCGGCAAGCAAGGCAACCCCAACTCCGGCGCCCATCACGGTCCTTGATATCATGCTGGCTCCCCCTGCCCCGACAAGACGTGGCTTCAATTTATGCTAGGATTGAGGTCGAGGCCACGCAAATTGCGCGGGCCGGCCAAATGGGAGATGAAGCCATGCGACGCCGCGATATTTTCCGCGTCGGTCTTGCCGGGGCCGCCGGGCTGTTCGGGCTGCGCCCCATCAAGGCCGCAGCTAGTGAAGTCAAGCCGGCGGCTGCCGAAGAGGAAAGGCAAAAGGTCGCCTATCACCTCAGCGACCTCGACAAGGTCAATTTCGTGCTCGGCAACATCAAGAACCACTTCGAAGGCACCGACGGCAAAGTCGACATCGCGCTTGTCGTGCACGGCCCAGCACTTGCCGCCTTCAAGTCGAAGGGCATATCGGCCGCCATTTTCGGGCGGTTCGCCGGCCTTGTCCAGGATGGGCTCAGCCCGCACGCTTGCGCCAACACCATGCACGGCATGGATATCGGCCTGGCCGACCTGCTCGACGGCTTCCATGCAGCCGACAGGGGCGGCGTTGTCAAGCTCGCCGAATTGCAACGCCAGGGCTACGCCTATCTCAGGCCATAGGGCAATTCCAGGAAAAGTGTGAAACGGTTTTCCGTCCGGAATTGCGTCAAGACAAAGAGGGAGCGGTTCGTCGTTTCCGTGAAACGGTGAACCGCTCTAAACTTTTACGGACTTGAACGCGAGGACTGCGAGGGCCTACGAAGAGCAGGCAGAGTCCCCGGAGGAATAGAGGAATAGACGTGCCAGCCACCACCACCCTTGTCAGCCCCTCTCTGGTCATCCCCGACCTTGCCGGAAAGGCGGTCCTGGTCACCGGCGCCTCGACCGGCATCGGCGCGGCGCTCGCACTCGCCTACGCCGCGCAGAAATGCCGCGTCGCGCTGCATTACAATTCGAGCCGCGCGGCTGCCGAAAACCTTGCCGCGACCATTCGCAACGGCGGCGGCGACGTGTTCCTCGTCCGGGGCGATTTCTCGATCCCCGCCGATGTCGAGCGTGTCGTCGAGGACAGTGCGCAACATTTCGGCCGGCTCGACGGCCTCGTCAACAATGCCGGCGGCATGCTCGGCCGCGTGCCCTATGCCGAGCAGACCGAGGCGCATTACGACGCGGTGATGGACCTCAACGCGCGTTCCGTGCTGACAGCTTCGCGCAAAGCGATCCCATGGCTGAAGCGGCAGGGCGGCTTCATCGTCAACACCTCCTCGATCGCCGCGCGCAACGGCGCCGGTGGCGGCGCCGGCCTTTACGGCTCGGCCAAAGCCTTCGTCTCCAACGTCACGCGCGGCATGGCCAAGGAGCTGATCGGTTTCAACATCCGCGTCAACGCGGTGGCGCCCGGCACGATCGCGACACCTTTCCACGAGCGCTACTCGACCGACGACCAGATGAAAGGCATGATCGCCACCATCCCGCAGGGCCGCGCCGGCACCGCCGAGGACTGCGTCGGCGCCTATCTGTTCCTCTCCTCCGATCTGTTGAGCGGCTACATCATCGGCCAGGTGATCGAGGTCAATGGCGGGCAGTTGATGCCGTAGACGGCGAACTGCATACTCCTGGTTGCGTCATCTCAACGGAGCAAAGCGAATGTACGGACTGATCGGCAAGATGCGGGCGATGCGCGGCCAGCGTGACGCAATGATGGATATCCTGCTCGCCAGCACCGGCGCCATGCCCGGCTGCCTGAACTACATCATCGCCACCGACCCGGCCGATGCCGACGCGATCTGGGTGACCGAAGTGTGGACCGACGCCGAAAGCCACAAGGCTTCGCTGCAGCTGCCCGAAGTCCAGGCGGCAATCGCCAAGGCACGGCCGATCATCGCCGGCTTCGAGTTCCAGGTGGAGACGCATCCTGTCGGCGGGTTCGGGTTGGCGGCGGCGAAGGCGGGATAGAGGAGAGGCCGGCAGGACAGCGCCCCCCTCTGGCCTGCCGGCCATCTCCCCCTCAAGTGGGGAGATTGAATGTCACTTCGGCCTTCGCCAATCTTCAAAGAAGAGCGCTGTCGACGAAGCTGCCAATCTCCCCACTCGAGGGGGAGATGTCCGGCAGGACAGAGGGGGGCGCGAAGGATCGCTACGCATGGCGTGGTCCTATTGCCACCCGAGCCCTTTCCCGCGCAAAAAAGGTTCGCATTTTTTCGCGACCGGTCTAAGAGCCCATCTATGGATTCTTCCCCGAACCCGCCGGCCATCGAGCATCTGGCGCGGATCCACAAGGCTTGGCAGTGGCCGGTCCTGGTGGTGGTCTCGGTGCTGTTTGCCGGCGCGCTGGAAGTCGCTGCCCTGCCCGCCGCGCTCTTGATCGGACCGATGCTGGCGGCCATCGTCGCCGGCACCAACGGCGCCACGGTGCGCGTGCCGCGGGTTCTGTTCGGCTCAGCCCAGGCGGTCGTCGGCTGCCTGGTCGCCAGTTCCATCTCGGCCGATATCTTTCCCGTCTTCTACAAGGAATGGCCGCTGTTCCTTGGCGTCGTGATGGCGACGGTCGCGGCATCCAGCCTGCTCGGCTGGCTGATCAGCCGCTGGCGCATCCTGCCCGGCACCACCGCGGTCTGGGGCTCGTCGCCGGGCGCCGCCACCGCCATGGTGCTGATGGCCGGTGCCTTCGGCGCCGACCAGCGCCTCGTCGCCTTCATGCTTTATCTGCGCGTCATCTGCGTCTCGATGACGGCAGCCCTGGTGGCCAAGCTTTGGGTCGACACCTCAGGCATCGAGGTGCCGGCCATCGTCTGGTTCCCGCCGGTCGACCCGCAAGGCTTGGCCGCAACATTCGGCGTGGCGCTGGTCGGCGGCCTCGCCGGAAAGCTTTTCCGGCTGCCGTCGCCGTTTTTCCTCGGCACCTTCATTTTCGGCACCGTGATCCATCTCGGACTCGGCGTGACCATGCAGTTGCCACCCTGGCTGCTTGCCTTGAGCTATACGATGATCGGCTGGAGCATCGGCCTGAATTTCACCAGGGCCATTTTGCGCCACGCGGCCCGCGCGCTGCCGCAGATCGTCGGCTCGATCATTGCCCTGATCGTCTTTTGCGGCGGCCTCGCCTTCCTGATCAGCCGCCTGCTCGGCATCGATCCGCTGACCGCCTATCTGGCAACCAGCCCCGGCGGCATGGACAGCGTCGCCATCATCGCCGCCGCCGCGCAGCATGTCGACATCTCCTTCGTCATGGCGCTGCAATCGGCACGCTTCCTGATCGTGCTTCTGGTCGGCCCAAGCGTGGCGCGGCTGGTGGCGAGAAGCCTCAAACCATAGCAGCTTGCCTCTCCCTGATTCGCAGCCGGTTTTCCTGAAACCGGTCGCACTTTGCTGCCGCCGACCGTATCGGGCCAGCACCTGCACGAGCTCAAAAAATAACTTGACTCAAATACTCATATTTGAGAGCCCCTTCCGTCAATGTACGGAAGAGTGGAGACGAGTTGATGCGGAAACGGACGATGACATGGCTCCTGGGGTTATCATTGCCGGGTAGCATGGCCCTGCTCGACCTGTCCGGGCCGGCTCACGCCCAGGACCAGGGCGGCGTCACCGTTCTCAACAAGATCGAGGTCGATGCCGAGAGCGACGAGATCCTCGTGCAGGACGGCTACGTCGCCAAGAAGGACCGCATCGGCACCAAGACCGACACGCCGATGGTCAAGATTCCGCAAGCCGTTTCGGTTGTGACGCAAAAGCAGATCGAGGACCAGAAGCCACGCACGCTGAACGAATCGCTCGGCTATGTCGCAAGCGCCAATCCGAACAGCTTCGGCTTCGACACCCGCTATGATGCCTTCTTCCTGCGCGGCTTCCAGGCCTTCTACAACGGTATGTTCCGCGACGGGCTGCGCCAGTACAACGGCCCCTCGGCCTGGTTCAAGACCGAGCCCTACGGCATCGAGGGCGTCACCATACTGAAGGGTCCGGCCTCCTCGCTTTACGGCATCAGCGGTCCGGGCGGCATCGTCAATCTGGTCACCAAGCGCCCCAAGGAAGAACAGTTCCGCGAAGTCGAAATGCTGCTCGGCGCACACAATCGCTTCCAGGCCGCACTCGACGCTTCCGGCCCGGTGAACGAAGACGGCAGCATTCTCTATCGCTTCACCAGCCTCGGCCGCACCAGCGACACCGACCTGGTCGGTTATCCCGACGACAAGATCTATCTGGCGCCGGCAGTCACCTTCAAGCCGGATGAGGACACCAAGCTGACCATCCTCGGCGAATATTCGAAATCCGTCACCGGCGGCACCGCTGCCTTCTACAATTCGGGCGGCGCTCTGACGAACCTCTATGAGGGCGATCCCGCCTGGAACGACTTCGACCAGACCCAGGGCCGCATCGGTTACGAGTTCGAGCACCGTTTCAACGACGTGCTGACGGTCCGGCAGAATCTTCGCTACAGCGCCGTCGACAGCGACATCGAGTACAGCGGCCATTACCCGGACGGAGTGGATCTGAAACGCTATTGGGGCCACTACACCGAGACCATGAAGAACTTCGTCGTCGACAACATGGCGCAGTTCGAATTCGATACCGGCCAGGTCAGGCACACGGCGGTAGCCGGCATCGACTACGCCTGGTCTAATTATGACGCCGGCAGCGGTATCTCCTATGTCTCCGTCGACGACATCAAGGCTGCTCCGGTTCCTTACTATGGCGGGCAGGAGATGAACCAGCTCGGCGCCTATCTGCATGACCAGATGGAGTGGAACGATTTCACCCTGTTCGCCAGCGGTCGCTACGACTGGGCCGACACCACCTTGACCGCCGCCGACTTCACCAAGTCCAAGCAGGACGACAGTGCCCTTTCCGGGCGGCTCGGCCTGTCTTACCAGACCGAATGGGGCATCACGCCCTATATCAACTATTCGACGTCGTTCTCGCCCAATATCGGCTTCGTCTATGACGATGTCAGCAGCCCTGTCGGTCGCGTCGCCCGTCCGACCATTGCGACGCAGAAGGAAATCGGCGTCAAATACGAATTTGCCGATTACAACGCCGCCGTCAGCGCCGCTCTGTTCGACATCGACCAGAAGGATGGCGTCGTCTTCGACGCCTCGACCGGCATCAACAAGCAGCGCCAGCTCGACCTGAACTCGCGCGGCGTCGAGCTGGAAGCCAGCGCTTCGCTCGACAACGGTCTCAGCATACTCGCCTCCTACACCTATCTGCGCGTGAAAATCGAACGCGGCGCCACGGGAACCGCAGGCAAGGAACTGTCGGCGACGCCAAATCACATCCTGTCGCTCTGGGGGCAGTACCAGTTCGAGGACGGCACGCTGCAGGGGCTCGGGCTGGGCAGCGGCGTTCGCGTCGCCGGCTCGAGCTATGGCGATGACACCAACACCTTCAAGAACGATGCGCGCGCCTTCGTCGACGCCTCGCTCTCCTATGATTTCGGCTACCGCAACCCCAAGCTCGAGGGCGTGAAGCTGCAGGTCAACGCCAAGAATGTGTTCGAGACTCAAAAATCCATCTGCTCGGCCGGCTATTGCTACCGCGACGAGGGCCGCTCGCTGTTCGCCAGCCTGCGCTACCGCTTCTGATGTCGATCGCCGTTTCCAGCCGGGCATCGACGCCTGTCGCGATCGTCCTGGCGATCGGCGGGCTCTACGTCGCGCAGAGTGTGATCGGCGGCATCACCTGGGCGGGCCTGCCGGCGGTGATGCGCGACCAGGGCCTGCCGCTCGACCGGATCGGCCTGGTTTCGCTGATCACGCTGCCATGGGCGCTCAAGTTTCTATGGGCGCCGGCCGTCGAGCGCTATCGCCTGCCGCCGGTCGGCAAGAACCGCACCGGCACGATCGTCGCCGCCGGTGGGCTTGCGTCCATCGCCGGGCTGTGGGCCGTCGGCGCGCTCGGCCCGGAGGCCTGGTGGCCGGTTCTGGCCTGCCTGACCATCGTCGCCTTCGCCGCCTCGACGGTCGACATTGCCTGCGATGGTTTCGCCGTGCAGAGCCTGGCTAAGGAAAACCACGGTTGGGGCAATGCCGCGCAGGTCGGCGGCGCCTATCTCGGCTCGGCCATCGGCGCCGGCCTGTTTCTGCTTCTGGTCGACGCTTATGGCTGGCGCATCGCCGTTTGGGCGATGGCCTTGCTGCTCCTGCCGCTCGGTCTGCCCTTCCTGCTCGGCGCGGCCAGCCGCGCGCGCGAGGAGACGCGCGAGCATGTTCCCAGCCTCCTCGACGCGTTGAAGCGTCCCGAAATTCGGCGCGGCCTGGCAGCGTCGGCCATCTATGTCCTGGCCCAGAAGGCGGCACTCGCCATGCTCGGACCATTCCTGATCGACGCCGGGCTCGACCTCTCGATGGTCGGACTTGTCAACGGCGTCGGCAGCATGTTCGTCGGCCTGGCTGCCGCACTCGCCGGCGGCGCTCTCGTCAAATGGTTCGGCCCGCGCAACGTGCTCGTCCTGACGCTTTTCCTGCAGGCCGGATCGCTGTTCTTCTTTTCGGTCTTCGATTTTCTTGGTGGCTTCTCGACCACCGCTTTGATGGCCATCGCGGTGCTTAGCTCGTCCGGCTTCATGGCTCTCGGTTTCGTCGCGCTTTACGCGCAGTTCATGCGCTGGTCAGATCCAAGACAGGCGGGCGTCGACTTCACGCTGTTCCAGTGCATGGACGCGCTGATGAGCATGGCCGGCGGGATCGCGGCCGGCTACGCCGCGCAGTATTTCGGCTATGGCGCGTTCTTCGCCGGCGCCGGCCTCGTCGCGCTTCTGGCCGCCCCGGCGATCGCCTTCGTATCCGACCGCCGCTGACCGCGGAGCATCGTCGCGCACTATTCTTCGCCGCCGTCCGCCGCTTGCGTCCCGCGGCGCCAGTAGGCGGTGACCAGATGCCGGTCGCGCGGCACACCCCATTCCTTGCGGACGATCCTGCGGATCTCGCGGAAATCGCCGAACTCGCATCCGGCCCAGACATAGAGATTGTCGATAAGGGCGGTGCGGTTCCGCTGCTGCAGCACCCCCGGTAACAGCCTGGCTGTGCCGGCCTCGCGCCCATGCCGATAGAGCCAGGTGACGGCAACGGCCTCGCCCGCGGCCAGCGGCATCCGGTCGTCGGGACCATCGACCTCGATGAACGCTTCGGCGCGGGTTGACGGCGAAAGCTGCTCCAGGATCCTGCCGATCGCCGGAAGCGCGGTGTCGTCGCCGAGCAGCAGCAGGTTTTGCGCCTCGGGCACGCCACCTCCGCCCGGTCCGATCATGCCGATGATCTCGCCGGCAACTGCCTTTTCGGCGAAAGCGGCCGCCGGCGTATCCATACCGGGGTGGAGGACGAAATCGACATCCAGCCAGCCGCTTGCGGCGTCCAGTGCCCGGATCGTGTAGACCCGCACGACGAGCGCGTCCTCGCCCGACGGCCAGACCATCAGGCCGTCGGCGCCCATCGACGGCCACACCGGCAGCCTGCCGCGCGGCGGCAGCAGCAGCTGCACATGCAGGCCGCCACGGCCAAAGCGGCCGAGATCGTTGCCGGTGAAGCGGACGCGCTGCATATGCGGAGAAATCCGCGTCGAGGACAGCACCGTGATCTCGCGGAAGAACACCGGCGTGCCGGCATCGCTGCCGTCGCCCTGCCAGGCGATGCCCCTGGTCGTGCCGAGATGTTGCGAAAAATGGCCGGCGACCGCGATCTTCATGTAGGACAGGCA
The DNA here is from genome assembly GCF_040320905.1 of Mesorhizobium sp. M0590. Classification (NCBI taxonomy): domain Bacteria; kingdom Pseudomonadati; phylum Pseudomonadota; class Alphaproteobacteria; order Hyphomicrobiales; family Phyllobacteriaceae; genus Mesorhizobium; species Mesorhizobium sp. M0590. The sequence continues at coordinate 125,577 of NZ_JAMYQN010000003.1, read as the reverse complement.
GGTTTCATCCTCGGCCGCGACGCGGATCAGCACGTTGTCGTCACCGAGCGTCGCCTTCAACGAGCCGTAATGCGTGCGAAATTCCCAATGATCGGCAAGGCCGGTATCGATCTCGGATTCGCCGTGCTCGGCGCGCAGCCTGTCCATCACCGACCGGATGGCGGCACCGCTGATCCGGGTTTGCGCACTCAATTGCTCCATCGCTCAGCCTTTTCGGTGCCATTTGAACCCGAGCTCGCCAGACGGCGTCCTCGCCACGCCGGAATGCCACAGCCGGCCTGGCGTTTCCACTAAAAGATGATAAACAAAGTCATGTTTTTGCATCAAGCCAATGAGTCCCGCGCGAGCAACGGCGGCCGTGTCGGCGAGGTGGCCTAAAGGGCCTTCAAAATATCCTTCAGCTGATCACCAGGCTGGAGATGCGGTCGCCGTCCAGGGTGAACGCCATGTCGCCCTCGCCGTTGAAGCCGTTGCCTGTGACGGCAATGCGGACGTGATAGGTCTCGCCCGCCGGTTCGATACGAATGATGCTAAGTTTGGACTGCACTCCGATATTGTCCGACTGGTTCCAGCGCGCAATCTGCTCGCGGCCCTTGAACGACCGGCCCCAGTCGCTCAGGAAGGCATCGGGCGTGAACGTCTCGAGGAAAGCTTTGGTGTCGCCGGCATTGGTGGCTTCGACAAAGCGGCGGATGGCATCGGGCGTAGTCATTTCCTTCCTCCAGGTGGCCTAATCCAGCCGGTGCATCAGATCGTCGTCCAGCCAGCGAGCGAAGAAATAGACCAGTTGCTTGTGCCACCACGGCCAGTCATGCGCGACATCGCCGCCCCAATAGTCGACCCAGGCCGGAATCGACTTGTCACGCAGGATCTGTTCCAGCGCCTGCGTATCGGCCAGCATCCGTTCCTCCCAGGCACCCTGCCCGCAGCAGAAGATCAGCCGCAGCGCCTTCAGCCTGACGAGCAGCCGCGGATCGACGATACCCGGCAGGTAGTCGAGCGGCGAGTTGAAGAAAATCTGTCCGTCGAGCGCATTGCCGAAGAAATCGTGGGTCGAGTAAACCCCCGACAGCGCGATGACGCCGCTGGCCAGTTGCGGAAAGCGGAAGACGAAATTCGACGAATGGTAGCCGCCCATCGAGCAGCCGCAAAATAGCGGCTTCAGCGTACGCCCGCCATTGGCCTCGGCTGCGACAGACAGGAGTTCCGGCAGCGCCTCCTCGCGCACATAGCGGAAATACGCTTCATGCCGGGCGATGCGATGGGCTGGCTCGGCATGGCGGTCGAAGAAGGATTCCGCATCGATGCCGTCCAGCGTGAACAACTGGATGCGACCGGTGTCGACGAACTCGGCGAGAGCCGAGACGGCGCCGGAATCCTCGAACTGGTAGAACCGCCCTTGCGAAGTCGGGAACACAACCACGGGTCGGCCCGCATGGCCGTAGCGCTTGTATTCCATGTCGCGGCCGAGGTTGCGGCCAAAACCCTTGTGGTAGGAAACGTCCATCGCCTCACGCCTTTTCCGCATGGATGTAGTCGACCGCCCGGCGCAGTGCCTTCGGGTCGGTGGAGCGCAGCTGATAGGCGTAGTTTCCCATGGCGCGGCTGAAAACCTCCTCGATGGTGTGATGATGGACGATCATGTCGCCATGGGCGGCCAGCACGTCGGCATGGCTGTGCACATAGTTGAGATGCCGCTTGCGGCTGGCATAGGCGGTGAAATACTTGCCCCTGTAAGGGCCGCCGGCGGCGTCCTTGACCACCATGTCGGCCCAGGCGGCATAGACATCGATATCGAAGGTGTAATTGATGGCATCGGTCATCCAGGCGCCAGGCGGCCGCATGTTGACCTCCAGCGCGATGACCCGGTCGTCCCTGGTTTCGAACAGCTCGATGTGGAAGAAGCGCTCGCGCACGTCGAACGCCTTGAGGATTTTCCTGCCGGCCTCCTCGACCGCCCGGCTGATCTCGGGAAAACAGACATAGCTCATATGGCGGTCGCGGTTGACCACCTCCATGACGCTCTGGTCGTAGCGGTGGCTGGCGGCCAGCACCACCTCGCCGTCGCGGTTGACCAGCCCGTCATAGGTCACCACAAGCCCTTCGATGAATTGCTCCATGACGAAGCTGACGCCTTCCGGCTTGTCCCTGAAGAAGCTGTCGAGTTCGCCGGCGTTGGAGATTTTGAAAGTGTTCGAGGCGCCGGAGCCGGAATCCGGCTTCACCACCACGGGATAGCCGACACGGCGGATGAAGGTCATGGCGCCGGCGCGGTCGGAGCACTTGCGTTGCGGGATGGTTTCGACGCCGCTCTTGCGGAAGAACGCCCGCATGCGGCTCTTGCGTTTCAAATTCTTCACGAAGTCGAGCTTGGTGCCGAAGATGTTGAAGTCGGTGCGGATATTGGCTTCCAGCTCCAGCCAATGCTCGTTGAGCGATTCGAACCGGTCGACGCGGCCCCATTTGTGGATGAAATGGCCGATCGCCCGGAACACCGGCTCGTACTCCTCCATGTCGTCGATGCGGTAATATTCCGAAAGGGCTGCCTTCAATTTGCCGTCCAGCGCATCGAACGGCGCGTCGCCAATGCCGAGCACGGTGGCGCCGGCCTTCTTCAGCCGGTCGCAGAAATCGGCGCCATTGGCTGGAAAATGCGGCGAGAAGAACACGAAGTTCATGGACGATCCCTCCCGGCGGCGAGCCATCGCACCCCCGCCGACAATCGACTCTGGCGCATTTGCCGGGCTCGGGGAAGAGCAACTGGATCAGGTGAGCGGCTGGGTCCGCGAAAGGTGACGCCAAAACCGTGAAATAAAAAACCCGCCTCGACGGCGGGTCCTCGGCGCCAATCAGCACCATACCGAAATTAGTAGCATAGCTGCCGGCACAAAGCAAGAACAAAGTTGCTGTCGTCAGGAAAAATCGCTTCATGTCGGCGCCGCGCCTTCATTGCAGCTTGGGTTCCTCGCCCCACGAAAGTAGGGAAAGGTGGCTCGGCGAAGCCGAGACGGAGAGGGGACTGCGCCCTACGAAGGCCCCTCTCCGGCCGCGGAGCCTGTCCTCGGGCTTGCCGAAGGCAAGACCCGTGGGCGGCCACCTCTCCCTCGTTTCGCGACGGCGAGGAACCCAGGTCTTGAGGCTGGATCGGCAGCTTCTGCGACAGCGAGGCTCCCACTTGCCTCGCTTTGCCCGCTCCTGTATGAAATCCGCCATGAGCCCGCGCGCCACCTCTTTTGCGTCCCTTCCGACCGGTATTGCCGGCCAGACCGTTCGCGCGCTTGCCTCCACCCTGCTGCTTCTCGGCCTTATCGGCGATCGCCGGGTTCGCTGAAGGAGCGCCCGGCGGTCGAATTCGCCGCTCACGCGCACGCTCCTTGGCCATTCACAAATTGGCACGTCACATCAAGCGAACGAAATTCTGATAAAGGCGCCGCTCGCCACCAATCCGCCTGAAGCTGGATCCGCGAGCCGCCGGGAGAAAAGACGATGAACGCACGAGAAGATATCCGTCTGAATGTAGAGGAAACCGCCAAGCCCGCGAGGGGCATGCCGGATGCTGCCCGCAAATACCAGCCCTATCCGACCGTCGGTCTTGCCGATCGCACCTGGCCTTCGAAAGTGATCGACAAGGCGCCGATCTGGTGCTCGGTCGACCTGCGCGACGGCAACCAGGCGCTGATCGATCCGATGGGCCAGGAACGCAAGGCGCGCATGTTCGCCCTGCTGCTCGACATGGGCTTCAAGGAGATCGAGATCGGCTTCCCGTCGGCCTCGCAGACCGACTTCGATTTCGCCCGCTGGTGCATCGAACAGGGCAACGTGCCCGCCGACGTCTCGCTGCAGGTGCTGGTGCAGTGCCGGCCGGAACTGATCACCCGCACTTTCGAGGCGCTGAAGGGCTCCACCAACCCGATCGTCCATTTCTACAACTCGACCAGCGAATTGCAGCGCCGCGTCGTCTTTGAGAAGGACGTCGCCGGGATCAAGCGCATCGCCACAGATGCGGCCAAGATGATCACCGACATGGCGGCGAAAGCCGGCGGCGGCTACCGTTTCGAATATTCGCCGGAGAGCTTTACCGGCACCGAGCTCGAAGTGGCGCTGGAGATCTGCAACGCCGTCACCGAGATCGTCAAGCCGACGGCGGAAAACAAGCTGATCATCAACCTGCCCTCTACGGTCGAGATGTCGACGCCCAACATCTATGCCGACCGCATCGAATGGATGTGCCGCAATCTCGACAACCGCGAGAACCTGTTGATCTCGCTGCATCCGCACAATGATCGCGGCACCGGCATCGCCACCACCGAACTCGGCCTGATGGCGGGCGCCGACCGCGTCGAAGGCACGCTGTTCGGCAATGGCGAGCGCACCGGCAATGTCGACATCGTCACGCTGGCGCTCAACATGTACACGCAAGGCGTCGATCCCGGGCTCGACTGCTCCGACATCAACCGCATGAAGGACGTCTACGAATACTCCAACCAGCTGAAGATCCCGGAGCGCCACCCTTATGTCGGCGAGCTCGTCTACACCGCCTTTTCCGGCTCGCACCAGGACGCCATCAACAAGGGCATGAAGGCGCTGCGCAAGGCCAACACGCCGCATTGGGAGGTGCCCTATCTGCCGATCGACCCGGCCGATGTCGGCCGCAGCTACGAAGCCATCATCCGCATCAACTCGCAGTCCGGTAAGGGCGGCATCGCCTATGTGCTGCATGCGGATTACGGCCTCAACCTGCCGCGCAACCTGCAGATCGAGTTCAGCCAGGCTATCCAGGCGATCACCGACGCCGAAGGCAAGGAGGTGCCGGTCAAGCGCATCTACGAGCGCTTTCTCGACACCTATGTCGACCAGCCCGGCGCGCGGCTGAAGTTCCTCGACCACCACACCTATCCCGACACCGAGGTCAAGGGCCGGCGCGTGGTCGAAGCGGTGATCCTCGACAAAGGCAATGAGGTGACCATATCAGGCACCGGCACCGGCCCGATCGACGGCTTCGTCGATGCGCTGTCGCGCCATGTCGGGGTGCCGATGTCGGTGCTGGATTATTCCGAGCATTCCATGCAGCGCGGCTCGAATGCCTCGGCCATTTCCTATGTCGAGATGGAACATCCGGGCGGCAAGCTGTTCGGCGCCGGCATCAACACCAACATCGTCGCCGCCTCGCTAGAAGCCGTGGTTTCGGCCGCCAACCGCATCGTCGGCCGAAAGCGCGGCTAGCCGAAACGGTCAGGCTCCCGCCATCGGCCCACCGGAATTTATCCGGTGGGTACGCTATCGCACCATAAGCACATGCTTGTAAGGCGCCGCCAGCGCGATATGATCGTACCTCAACCTGTGCCGAATTCGAAGGGATCGACACTTGCAGCATACCACGCCTGCCGCCCCCGCAGTGCGCGAAACGTTGGAGCGATTGCTTGCCAGCGAAACGTTCGGACGATCCGAGCGCGCGCGCAAGCTGCTCCGCTACCTGGTCGAGCGCGAGCAGGCAGGCGAAGCCGACAGGCTCAAGGGCTTCTCCATCGCGATGGACGTGTTCGGCAAGGACGGCGATTTCGATCCGTCGACCGATGCGGTGGTGCGGGTGCAGGCCGGCAGGCTGCGCGAGCTTCTGCAGCAGTATTTCGCCAATGAGGGCGTTGCCGAACCGGTCCGCATCGCCATTCCGCGCGGCGGCTATGTTCCGTCCTACGAACTCAACGCCATTCGCTTGCCGGCGGAGGTGGAGCCCAAGGCAGAAAGCAAGCCGGAGCTGGCAACAGAGGAAGCGGCGACGACCGCCCCGCCCGGATCGCTGGAGGACGCCCGCAACCGGGCACATCCGGCTGCATTGCTGAGCATTCCAGCCGTCGCCCCTGCTGCTCCTTCGCTGCAACGCCATTTGCAGTTCTTCTGGCTGGCGATCGCGCTGGTCATCCTCATGCTGGGTGTGCTGATCCTTCGCCAGGGCAGCGTGGTGTTGCTGACCGGCGGCGACACGGCGGTCGAGACTGCGGTGGCGACCGGCAGCATAGCAGCGCCTCCCGTTGAAAACCTCCCCCAGGTCTACATCGCCATCAAGGCCGACAGCGACCTGGCTCGCCGTGTCGCCGCATCGCTGCGCGCCGGCCTCAGCGGCTTCGATACCATCAATTTCATCGGCCGTGATGCCGACAGCCCGCCCGATCCAGTAACCGACGCCGCCAGCTTCGTATTCGATGTCCTGCCCGGGCCGCGTAGCGGCGACATCATGCTCGAGCTGCAAAGCGTGGCGACCGGCCGTGTGCTTCTGTCGCGCAACCTGACCGCCGGCGACAGCGCGAACACCGCCATCGAGGACCAGATCTCCGGCATTTTGAGCTCGGCTCTTCCCGCCTCGGGCACGATCTACAACTACATCGAGCAGAGCGGCATCCAGACCGGGCTGACGGCGTGTCTGGTGCTCAACGGCAAATATTATCTCGACCAGAACGCCCAGACGCACGAAGCCGCTTACCGCTGCCTCGAAGATCTTGCCAACCGGGAGGCGAAGTCGTCGCTCGTCTATTCGGAACTCGCGTCCTTGCATCTCGAAGCGGTCACCGACCACTATCCCTATCCCGCCGACGCGACGATCGACAAAGCGATGACGTTTGCCCATCGCGCCATCCAGATGGGCCCGACCAGCCCCTACGCGCACCGCGCCCTTGGTTATCTCAACTCGCGCATGGGCGATTCCGCGGAATCGATCCGCTGGATGCGCAAGGCCTATGAGCTCAATCCCTACGATCTCGCAATGGCCGCCGCCTATGGCTACGGGCTGGTTTTCGCCGGCAGGTACAGCGAGGGCACCCCGATCATCGCTCACGCGGTGGACATCGCCAGCGCCCATCCGACATGGTGGGATTACGGGCTGTTTGCCGGAGAGTTCATGATGGGCGACATGAACAAGGCCACGCTCGCCAGCGACGGCTTGCGAACGACGGAAATGAAATCGCATTATCTGGCGGCGCGGCTGATCGGCGCCAAGGCTGCCGGCCGCGAGAAGCTGGCGAGCAGGCTGCTGCAGGAACTGACCGCCAAATTCCCGAAATTCGCAGCCGATCCGCGCGCAACTTTCGTCGAACGAAGATATCCCGCCGATCTGACCAACCGGCTGGTGGAAGCCCTGCGCGCCGCCGGCCTTGGCGGCGCCAGCTGACGTCTCCCGGCGCGTGCACGACGTCAGGTGATCGCGAAGATTTTACTGGCCATCCGGACGGCCAAAGCGCAATTCAGACACAATTTGAACCGGCCAATCTGATCCCGCATAGGTCTGATCCCGCATAGACTGATCTCCACATAAGTCTGACCTCCCGCAAAGACTGATCCGCATAAGACCGCCCCCGGCATCCTGACTGATCCCGGCACCAAGCCATAAAGTTTGCATGACCCCATCCCTTTACGCTGCCGAACGGGGCACCGGCCCGACAACGATTGCCTTCCTGCATGGTTTCGGTGGCTGCCACGACGACTGGCGCGATGTGGCCGAGTCTCTGGCGCCCGGCGCGCGGACCCTGGCCTATGATCTGCCGGGACATGGGCTGTCGCTCGATTTTCCGGGCGGCGGTCCGGCCAGGATTGCAGCCAGTGCCGTCCTTGCCGATCTTTCCGCTCGCGGGATAAAGCGGGCTCATCTCGTCGGTCATTCGATGGGCGGCGCCGTGGCCGCCCTGATGGCATTGAGCGAGCCGGAAAAGATGGCCTCGCTGACGCTGCTGTCGCCGGGCGGTTTTGGTCCTGAGATCAATGGTCCGCTGCTGCGTCGCTACGCCGCCGCTGCCGGCACGGATGAAATCCGCGCCTGTCTTGCCGCCATGTCGGGACCGCAAAGCCGGCCCTTGCAGCATAGGGTCGATCTCGTCAACGAGATGCGCCGGCGTCCCGGCCAGTCGCGGACACTTGTCGAGTTCGCAGCCGCCATGACCAGGGATGATCGGCAAGGCGTCATTCAGCGCGAACGGCTGGAAACGCTGAACATGCCGGTCATGGTGGTTTGGGGAACCGACGACGCGGTGCTGCCCGTCAGCCAGGCGGACGGCGTGCCGAAGCATTTTCATCTGCACCACGTGCTGGAAGCCGGCCATATGCTGGTCGAGGAAGCGCCCGGCCTGGTCGTCGAGGCCGTCCGTCGCAATATGCGACGCCGCAGCAGGCGGCTTCGTCCGGGATTCGCCGCTGCGGCGAGCTGATCGGTCTTCGCGCAGGCACGGCGGCGGCGCTGGTGCTGCTCCAGCGAACCCTTGCCCGCTCATCGATCTCGCAAGTGCAATTTGCCGGCGGCTGTGTTAATTCGGTGTTAACCAAACCCCGCGAGGCAACGCCGATGAAGGACGCAGGCGAGAACATCACCCAGATCGATCAGTCGCGAAAACTGTCCGATGCCATTCGCGACGTCAAGAACGCCTTCGCCGACCGCGACGACGTCGTCGTCGAGATGCGCGAAGCGCATCGCATGCGGCTCGATCTGCTTGCCGCCGAACTCGCGCCGGTCTTCGGCGACGTACCCACCGATATGGACAGTTTCGACTTCGCCGTCTCGTCCGGCCTGCAGCCACGGCTGTGGATCGACGCCGTCAGCCATGTCGCCATGGGACGCGACCGCCGCACCTACCGCTTTCTCAAGGACACGCGCATCGGCCGCGTCGTGCTCGCCGAGTCGACAGAGATGAAGGTCGTTGCCGACCAGGTGACGCGCTATGTCGCCGAGCGCGTCGTCGAACGCCAGAGGATGATGGAAGGCGGCATCGAGCAAGCCGTCGCCGGCCTGAAACGCGCCCTGGTGGCGGAGGCTGAGCCGCCGCTGCATGTCCCTGGGCGCAGCAACGGCTGGTCGGCGTTCTTCTCGGGCCTCGGCCTGATCGCCGCAGGCGCCCTGGTCGGCCTGGCGATTTCGCTCGTGTTGTTCTGGGACCGCATCGTTGCAATGAAAATCAGCTTCTAGAGCGGTTCAGCGTTTCACGGAAACGCTGAACCGCACTATCTCTTTGTTTTGACCCAATTCCGGACCGAAAACCGTTTCACACTTTTCCTGGAATTGCTCTAGCCATCGAGGCCTCGGCTTCGACGCCAAGCTCCATTGTCTGCAGGTCGCTGGGCGGCAATGCCGGCCCGGTCAGGCCGCGGCGCGTCAGCCTGATCCGCCACTTGTCCTTTTCACCGTCGATGTCGAGCAGATTGTATTGCGCCGGCGCATGCGAACTGCCGGGCGCCTGCCCGGCGGCGGCGACCCCGACCACCGGGATTTTGGTCTTGCGGGCGCCGATGAAGAAGAGCGACGGCACATGCGAATGGCCGTGCAGCACAAGCTCGGCGCCGTGCCGGTGAAGAACCTTGTGGAAGCGCGAGATGCCGAACAGCCGCTTGTTCTGCGAAACGGCGCCGCGCACCGGCGGGTGGTGGATCATGATCACTCGGAACAGGCCCTGCTTGCCCGTGGCGTCGAGGATGCCGCGCAGCCTTTCCGCCTGGCCTTCCAGAAAGAAGCCGTTGGCCATGAAGGGAGCCGTGGCGCGCGCCGTCGAGACGCCGATCAGCGCAACTTCGCCGCGCACCCGCAGATACGGAAAGGTGTTGCGGTCGACCGGCGTATTGACGCCGTCGCCGGTCATCCACGCCGCCCAGGACCGGCAGGTCTTGTCGAAGGCGCCCGGCACATAGGCGTCATGGTTTCCAGGCACCACCGACACGTCGTTGGGCGAGCCCAGCGTCTCCAGCCAGTGCTTGGCCATCTCGAGCTCACCGTCGAGCGCCAGATTGACCAGGTCACCGGTGATGGTGAGATGGTCCGGCCCGCTGGCCTTCATGTCGGCGACGATCGTGTCGATGACGGCATCGTGCATGTAGCGGCGGCGGTTGCGCTGCCAATTGACGTAACCGACCACGCGCTTGGAGGCGAGATCGCGATAGGTTACATCGGGAAGCGGCCCCAGATGGACATCGGAAATATGCGCGAGCCTGAACATCTTTTCTTCATAGGCGAGGCGCGCGCGGCTTTCCACTCACGGTTTCGCGGACGATGACGACGCCGGATCCGGAGCAAGCCCTGCGTCAGACCGGCTGGCCGGGCTTCAGGGCAAGGCTGTTTCACCTGTACTTCGTACTGCGGCGGCCGATGACGCTCGGCGTGCGCGGCTTGATCCACGACCGCCGCTCCAATTCCGTCTTCCTCATCCGCCACACCTATGTCCCGGGCTGGCACCTTCCGGGCGGTGGCGTCGAGTTGGGCGAGACGATGATCGAAGCGCTGACGCGCGAAGTCTTCGAGGAAGGCAACATCGCGCTGACCGGACCGCCGGTGCTGAAATCCCTGCATTTCAACCGCCGCGCCAGCCGACGCGACCATGTCGGCCTCTATCTGGTCGAGGAGTTCGACCAGCCAGCACCCAAGCTGCCCGACCGCGAGATCGCCGAAGCCGGCTTCTTCCCGCTCGACCGCTTGCCCCAGGGCACGACACCGGCGACGCTGCGGCGGATTGCCGAAGTTTTTGAGGGGAATTCGGCATCGCCTTACTGGTAGATCATCTCTTCAACAGCTTTGGCTGCTTCGGTATAGACCGGCAGCATCCATTGTTCTCAGAGAGATACATGCTGAGCGATGAGGAGAAAAAATGCAACACAGCCAAAACGATAGGTTTAGAATCGCGCTCTATGTATCACTTTACACGGGAATTTATGTGATAGCATTTTCTGTGTTAGCCTTAATTTCGACAATAGTTCTTGCGATAGATCCATATATTTTAGCAAAAGTTGGAAGATTCATCCAATTCGCAATACAATTAGTTGCGGCATTCGTGACATATTTCGTTTTTATAAAGCGACATGCTCAGCTTTTTACTCGCACTGAATTCTGGAAAATGGTCGGCTTCTCAACCATGATAGAAATGATTTTGGGAATGGCTGTGCTTCTGCCGTCGGGATTGTTACGCGCAATCCCGCCCCAGATGTCGGTCCTGATCGTCATGATCAGCGGCATCGTTGCGTTCCTGGCAACGTCGCTCGGCTACTCCAATCGATTTGGAAATACCATATTGAAAGCTGAACTCGTTAGAAGGGCAAAGATGGACTCCGAAACCTTCCGCTAGGTCACCGGTCTCACGCCGCCTTCCTGAATCGCGCCCGGTCATGCGGCGCGGCGTAGTCCAGCTCCGGCCCGACCGGCACGATGCGCGTCGGGTTGATCGTCTCGTGGCTGCCGTAATAATGCGACTTGATGTGGTGCAAATTCACCGTGCCGGCGACGCCTGGCACCTGGTAGAGGTCGCGCAGATAATTCGACAGGTTCGGATAGTCGGCGATGCGGCGCAGATTGCACTTGAAATGGCCGACATAGACCGGGTCGAAGCGGACCAGTGTCGTGAACAGCCGCCAGTCCGCCTCGGTGATGCGGCCGCCGACGAGATAGCGCTGCCTTGACAGACGGTCCTCCAGCATGTCGAGCGTCGAGAACAATTCGCCGAACGCCTCCTCGTAGGCCGCCTGCGTGGTGGCGAAGCCGGCGCGGTAAACGCCATTGTTGACCGCGGGATAGACCAGCGCGTTGACCGCATCGATCTCACCGCGCAGCGGTTGCGGATAGAAATCGAGCCTGGCATCGCCCCATTCGTCGAAGGCCGAATTGAGCATGCGGATGATCTCGGAGGATTCGTTCGAAACGATGGTCTGCTCGCGTTTGTCCCACAGCACGGGAACGGTGACCCGGCCCGAATAGCCGGGATCGGCCCTGGTGTAGATCTGGTGCAGGAAATCGAGGCCGTAGAGCGTGTCGCCGGTGGCGCCGTCCTCGGCCAGGAACGTCCAGCCGTCGGCGCCCATGAAATGATGGACGACCGAGATGGAAATCACGTCCTCGAGTTTTTTGAGCACGCGAAAGATCAACGTCCGATGCGCCCACGGGCAGGCGAGCGAGACATAGAGGTGGTAGCGGCCGGGCTCGGCCTTGAAGCCGCGTTTTCGCCCTTCGGCCGGCGCGCCGTCGCGGGTCACCCAGTCGCGCCACTGCGACTGCGCGCGCACGAATTTGCCGCCGCTCTCCCCGCTATCGTACCGGCGGTCCTGCCATTGGCCTTCGACTAGCAATCCCATGCAATATCCTTTCGCGTTCCTGTCCGATGTAGGGCACCAAGCGGCGCCGCGGAAATCCCCGATGCTGAACAGATCGTCAACGGCTGCGTCGTCGAGTGCGGTCGGCTGCGCGGGCCGATTGCGGCGGCTGAAAATTGGTGCTAGCGGACAATCCGCATGTTCGACTTTGCCGTGATCCGGTTCGACCGACGACGAAAGAGCGCCCGCGCTTGATGAAGCGCTGACTGGCGAATGCTGCCGCTTGCAGCAAACCTTTCCTCGCATACCGGAACGCAAAGACCATGAGCCTTGCCGACTTGAAATACCTGGCCGACGTGAAATACCTACCGGAAACTCCGGCGCACGATCCTGAAATCGAAGCCATCAATGACGAGGCCTTCGGGCCGGGCCGTTTCGTGCTTGCCGCCTACAAGATCCGCCAAGGTGGCCCGCACGAACGCGCTTTGTCCTTCGTGGCCGTCGATGGCGCAATCGTCGTCGCCTCGGTACGGATGACGCGCATCGCCGCCGGTGCCGGCCGCGCGCTGATGCTCGGGCCGCTCGCTGTGCGGCCGGCCTTCAAAAATCTCGGCATTGGCCGCAAGCTAGTGGCAATCGCGCTGGAAGCCGCCGCCAAGGCCGGCGCACCGGCGGTGATGCTGGTCGGCGACGAACCCTACTACGGCCCGCTCGGCTTCAGGAGGCTGCCGCGCGGGCAGATCTCGATGCCGCGTCCGGTCGACCCCGACCGGCTTTTGGCGCACGAGATCGTGCCGGGCGCGGTGGCGAGGCTGGCGGGCGAGGTTTGCCACGCCGACCAGGCAAGGATTGTCCGCGCACATCGCCGCGATGGCATGACCGTGCCGGTGCTGTCGCACGGTGGCTTGGCGGCATAGTCTGGGCACGGAGGAGGACGTCGAGATGAACCCGAACGGCCAGATTGCGATCGTCACCGGTGGCGGCTCCGGCCTTGGCGAGGCGACGGCGCGCGCTCTTGCCGCCGGCGGCGCCAGGGTTGCCGTCCTCGATCTCGGTATCGAGCGTGCGGCCAAGGTGGCGGCTGACATCGGCGGCATCGCCGTCCGATGCGATGTGAGCGACGCCGAGAGCGGTGCCGCCGCAGTCGCGGAAGCGGCAGAGACGCTCGGCGCACCGCGCATCCTGGTCAATTGCGCCGGCATCGTTGTCGGCATGAAGACGATCGGCAAGGACGGACCGCATCCGCTCGATCAATACCGCAAGGTGATCGAGGTCAATCTGATCGGCACCTTCAACATGATCCGCCTGGTCGCCGACCGGACCGCCAGGCTCGAACCGCTGCAGGGCGGCGAGCGCGGCGTTATTATCAACACCGCATCGGTCGCAGCCTATGACGGCCAGATCGGCCAGGCTGCCTATTCCGCGTCCAAGGCCGGCGTCGTCGGCATGACGCTGCCGGTGGCGCGCGATCTCGCCCGCTCCGGCATTCGCGTCTGCACCATCGCACCCGGCATCTTCAGGACGCCGATGATGGCCGGCATGCCGCAGGAGGTGCAGGATTCGCTCGGCGCCGCTGTGCCCTTCCCTTCCCGTTTGGGCGAGCCTTCGGAATACGCGGCACTTGCCTTGCACATCATCGAGAACCAGATGCTCAACGGCGAGACAATTCGCCTCGACGGCGCTATCCGCATGGCGCCGAAATAAACGCGACGGTGGTGCTTTGGACAAACCAAAAAAGGACGTGATCCGCGCGACCGATCCCGAGGCGATCAGGCTGGCAAAGACGCTGATCCGCAGCGCCCGTTTCGGCGCGTTGGCAGTGCTCGAACCAGGAACCGGTTCGCCGCTGGCCAGCCGGGTCGGCGTCGCCACAGACATCGACGGCACGCCATTGATCCTGGTATCGATGCTGTCCGCCCATACCGGCGCCATCCTTGCCGACCCGCGCTGTTCGTTGCTCGTCGGCGAACCCGGCAAGGGCGATCCGCTGGCGCATCCGCGATTGACGCTCGTCTGCCGCGCCGTGCGGCTGGAACGCGGCTCGAACGAGCACGCCCGCGCCGAGCGGCGCTACCTCAACCGCAATCCCAAGGCAAAACTCTATGCCGGGCTCGGCGACTTCTCGATCTTCCGGCTCGAACCGGAGCGCGCCAGCCTGAACGGCGGCTTCGGTAAGGCCTATCTGCTCGACCGCACCGATCTGGTCGCGACGGGAGCGATCGTCGAAGAGCTTGCCGCCGGCGAGCAATCGGCGCTCGACCACATGAACGCCGACCATCTCGATGCGATTGCCCTCTACGCAAGTCATTTCGGCGGGGCCGAGAGCGACGGCTGGATCGTCACCGGGTTCGACGCCGACGGGATGGATCTCATATCGGGCGACAATGTCTGTCGGGTTTTCTTCCCCGAGCCGCTGAGAGCGGCGCGCGACCTCAGGCCTGTCCTGGTCGACATGGCCAAGGCTGCCCGATCGGCAAAATAATCACAGCCGCACGGTTAATCGGCTTGCATGGAAAGCAAGCCTTGAGATTTGAGCGAAATGTTCTACCTTTGCGAGTGACGCTGAATCGCTGGCGTGCATCTATAGGGAAAGTCTATGGAATCCGACGCTATTGCCCCCATAGCGGCGGATGAGCAAGAAGGCATGGGGGATCTATGGTCTCGAACAAACTAGTCGCCAACGCCGGAACCGCGGCTGCGTTTCTGACGCTGATGGGCAACGAAAAACGTTTGTTGATCATGAGCTATCTAGCCGAGGGCGAGATGTCGGTCGGCGCCATAGCCGAGAAGGTGTCGCTCAGCCAATCCGCCCTGTCACAGCATCTGGCCAAGCTCAGGGCTTCCGACCTTGTCGAGACCCGCCGCGACCGGCAAATGATCTATTATTCCTGCAAGTCCGCGGCGGTGCGCGAATTGCTGCACATGCTGGACGGCATTTTCGGCGAAGGTGAACTGTCGCAGATGGCTCACCGGCTGCGTCGCGCCGGGACCTGAGCGGCCGAGGCGGAGAACGCCCCGCCAAATCCGCTTTGCTGCCAAGTCCGCCTTGCTGCCAAGTCAGCCTTGCTACTGAACGCGCTCGTCGGCGGCCTGCGCAATCTCGTCCTTGAACTCGACCTTCGTGCCCGGCTGCACCATCGAGGCAAGGTCTTCGGCATCCCAATTGGTCAACCGGATGCAGCCATGCGAAAAGGTGGTGCCGATCTTGCCCGGTTCGGGCGCGCCGTGGATGCCATAGCTTTCGATGGAGAGATCTATCCAGATCGATCCCACGGGATTGTTCGGCCCGGCAGCGATGGTGAAGGGCCGCTTGGTCTTGACCCCCTTGAAAGCGAAGTCCGGATCGTAGTGATAGGTAGGGTTGTGCACCACGCGCCTGACCTCCGCCATGCCGCTTGGCGCCGGCTTCTCGTCGCTCCCAATCGAGGCGGGGTAGACCGCCAGCCATTTGCCGGCACGGTCGAGCACACGCACCTGGCGGGCGCCCTTGTCGACCTCGACGGCGGCAACGCCGGCGGGAGGGTCGCCCCTGCTGACATCAGGCACCACCAACGTCCTGCCTGGTTTCCTGAGGCTGGTGCCCGGATTGAGCATTCGCAGCAATTGTTCGCTGACGTGGAAGCGCTCAGCCAACCTCTCCACCGCATTGCGGTAGCCGAGCCGCCGCAAGCGGGCCATCCTCTCCAAGCGAGCCGGAATACGCCTGGTGAAAGGTCCGCGCACATCCTTGCGCATCACCTCATAGGTCACCAGCACCGGCTTGGCGGAGCTTGCGATGAGTTTGCTCCAGGTCTGTGGACTGAGCTTGCCATCGGGCGGAAGTCCGTTTGCCGCCTGAAACGCGGCGACGGCTTTGGCGAAGTTCTGGGAAAGGCGACCGTCGATGAGGCCCGGCGAGAAGCGGGCGCGATCCAGAAGGATCTGCGCCTTCAGCAGCATCGGATCGACACCCGTCGGTTCGCCGATAGTGAATTGGGCCTGATTGACGGTGGTTGGATCGAGCTTGGCCGCGCGAGCCACGCCGCATGCGAGGGCAAGCGTGGCGGCAAAGACGAGGAGGAGCCTGATCATCGATGTCCTCCCAGGACCGCAGCAGGAGCCCGCCTCTATGACGCGGCATGGCCCTGTGTGGTTCCTTCGCCCATCGAAATTCTGCATTGAAGCGGCTTGGCCGAAGAGCCGTGCCGCGGAAATCAAATATCGCCGTGCCGCCAGGAGGCCAGGCAGGGCATCTCCGCCCGGCGCCTAGTGATTGGATTTGACCGTTAGAACGGCGTGCATCCATTTGGACACTGAGATACGGTCAGAGCTTCGGATCCGGCATCATGCCTTCCGAATCCGAATCCCGATTCGCGGCCGACGCCAGGGTCCGCCGAGGAAGCCATGAATCCGATCCGCATAGACGACCCGCAGGATCCTCGCGTCGCCGCCTATCTCTACATCCGAGAACGCGATCTTGCCGGCCGGCAGGGCCGTTTCGTCGCCGAAGGCAAGGTGGTGCTCGACACGCTGCTTGCCGCCCGTCGCTTCGAGGCAGAATCGGTGCTGGTGCTCGAGAACCGGCTGGCCGGCCTCGATGACGTCCTGCGCAAGGCGCCTGCCGGGCTTCCGATCTATGTCGCATCCGGCGAAGTCATGGACAGGATTGCCGGATTCCACATGCATCGCGGCATATTGGCGATCGGCCGCAAGGGCGCGGCCGTCTCCGCTGAAGCTTTGCTCGGCGCACTGCCCGCCCGCGCGCTGATCGTGGTGCTGGTCGGCATCGCCAATCATGACAATATGGGATCGATCTTCCGCAATGCCGCCGCCTTTGGCGCGGATGCCGTGCTTCTCGATCCGACCTGCTGCGATCCGCTGTACCGCAAGGCAATCCGCGTCTCGGTGGGCGCGGCCTTGAAAGTCCCCTTCGCCTGCTTTGCCGATACCGCCGGCTGCACCGCAATGCTCGACCGGCAAGGCTTCAGCCAATTCGCCTTGTCGCCGCGCGGGCAGATCGACATTCGCGATGCCAAGAGAAACGGCCGGCTGGCGCTCTATCTCGGCACCGAGGGCGAAGGCCTGCCGGAAAGCCTGCTTGCCCGCCTGCAGACGCTGCGGATCGGTATGGCGCAAGGTTTCGACAGCCTGAACGTTGCCGCCGCGTCAGCCATCGCACTGCATTATTTTTCCGGAGCCTAATGCATGTCGCGCAAAAGTGTGCAGCGGTTTTGCGATAACGACATGCATCAAACAAGAACTTAAAGCGCGTCGCATTAAGCCGGTCGAACGCGGCGCGCCTTAGAGCCGGGGGTGTGCTGCTCTTGGATCTGCGGAATCTCAGTCGGTCGAAGCGGCCTTCTGCAGCGCCCGCACCCGATCGGCAAGGCTGCGTCCGCCGCTCCCCGGCCGCGTATCCTCAGGCGCTGCAAGCGCCCGGGCGATCGGTGAATCCGGCCCGTCGAGCTTTGCCGTCAAGGCCACGACTTGCGCCGCCAGATCGTTCATCTCTTCGCGCAACGCCGCGCTGGCGCTGCCGGTATCGTCTCCGGCCTGTGATTTCGACGTTTCGACGGCAGCAAGATCTGTCTTCAGCCGCCTGTTCTCGCGTGCCAGCGACGTCAGCCTGGCCTCCAGCCGCTCGCGGTCGGCGTCGAGCTTGGCGGTTGTCTGTTCGACGTCGCCGTTGACGGCCACATTGACCTGACTGCCTGGCACGCCGGCAAGACCCACCGCAGGCGCCCTTTCAGCGCCTTTCGGCTTTTCGCGAAGGCGCACCAGTTCCTTCTCGCGGCGCTCCAGCCTGTCCTCGCGATCGGCCAGCGAGGCGAGCAGGCGTTCGACCTTCTTTTCCAGGTCGCCGGTTCTTTTCTTCTCGGCCTTCAGCGCGTCCCGCAAAACCTTGCTTTCGGCTGCCAATTCCTGGCTGCGCCTGTCCGCCTCCTTGCGCTGGCCGCGCAGCAGCGAAATGTCGCTCGCCAGCTTCTGCAGCTCGGATTCGCGCGCCACCAGCTCGATCTGCCTGCTGCTGGATGAAAAACTGGCGTCGTCATACATGTGCTCCAGTTTCCGCAGTTCGAGCCCGCGCTTTTCGAGGGCGCGCTCGGTCTCCGCAAGCCGTTCCGACAGCTGCTGCAGCTGCTCATCGCGCTTGCGAAGCTCCTCGCCCCTGGCTGTAAGATCGGCGACGACCCGGTTCTTGTCCTGTCGCTCGGCCGCCAATTCCTTCAGGGCTTCGCGGTCGCGGCCGATCTCGACCAGCTGTTCGGCGGCCTTCTCGCGCAATGATTTGACGGTCATTTCAAGCCGGCGCACCGAAACGGCGAACTCGGCGCGAATGCGATCCTTGTCCGCCTGGATCTCGGCCAGCGTCAACGGCATCGAGCCCTCGACGCGCTTGCGCGTCAGCGCCACCGCCCGCCGCCACACGGCCGGAGCAATCATCAGCGCCAGAAAGCCGGCGCAGAGAAAGCCGAGGACAAAGAACAGGATCGACTGGACCAAGATGACTATCCGTTGTGCATGGCAACCGCCAAAGGTCGACTTTGCCATCTTCGCATGACGGAAATCCGGCGCCACGGCAAGAGTATGCCGCGGCAAAGCTCAGACCGTGGGATCACAGGTCCAATCGCAGTGGCGCCATCATGCAGGTCAGAACGGATTCCAGGTCGCGCGCTGGGTGAGCTTGAGGTAGCCGAGATTGACGCCGAGCCGGGCGCCGACGCCGGTACGGATCGGCACGAGCAGCACATTGTTGTTCTTCAGCACGTTGAAGCCGACGCCGGCGACGACATAGGCGGAGCCGGCGACGCCGCCAAAACGATTATAGAGGCTGCTCACATCGTCGAGATTGTAGACCAGCATCATGACGCGCGAGCCCTCGCCGCCGAAATCCCAGCCGAGCGACGGGCCTTGCCAGAACACTTTGTGGTCGCCGGCATTCTTGGTGTAGAGCGTGCCTTCGCCATAGGTCAGGCCACCGATCAGCGCCCCGGACCCCTCTTCGCCGAGCAGATAGCCGTTCGGCAGGCCATAGGTGGCGAAAATCTTCTCGACGACGGTGGCGAGCCCGCCCGATGTAGCGCCGAAGAATTTATGACCGGAATCGACGATCTCCTGCGCCGTGTATTCCTGCGCCCGCGCGGCCGATGCCGAAAAGGCGACAAGGCCGATGAGCGCGATCGTCATTGAGATGACACGGAAAAAAGTCCGGTCGTAGAATCGGGAAACCATGCTTCCAATCTCCGTCAGGGAGCACTTTCGCCGACGCCTCGCACCCGTACGGCTCTTTGGCGGCCGTTAAGGATGACTGTTAGGGGCAAACTATGCCGTAATCCTTTTTCAACCATTAAACTCCCACATGAAGATGGCGGTTCGAAGGCTGTTTTCACATCGCCCGCGCAGCACCCTGCTGCGTGAACACGCCATTTTCGACAATCATGATTTCGGATTTGTTGCTGCACGCACAAGCGCTGTGTATTCAGAATGCTTGGGAGAGAGCGTGATTCGTGTGGACAGGCGTGATCATGATCGCCCGGTCATTGTGTTGTGAAATTTGCAGGGATTTTTGCCGATGGCCGAGCTTTTCACCCTTTCCGCACCCGATCTGGCAGCGCTGCTGTGCAGCCGGGTCTGCCACGACATCATTTCGCCGGTCGGCGCCATAAACAACGGGCTTGAGCTGCTCGACGAGGGCGGCGCCGACGAAGACGCCATGAAGCTGATCCGCCAAAGCGCCAAAAACGCCTCCGCCCGCCTGCAATTCGCCCGCATCGCCTTCGGCGCCGCCGGTTCCGCCGGCATGCTGATCGACACCGGGGACGCCGAGGCCGTGGCCATCGCCTTCCTGAAGAACGAGAAGCCGGAACTGATCTGGAACGGAACCCGCGCACTGTTGCCCAAGAACAAGGTCAAGCTGCTGCTCAATCTCATCCTCGTCGCCAACGCCGCCATTCCGCGCGGCGGCAGGCTGGTGGTCACGCTGGAGAACCTGGAGACCGAGCCGCGCTTTGCGCTCGCGGCGAGCGGCCCGATGCTGCGCGTGCCGCCCAAATTCCTGGAATTGCATTCCGGCCACAGGCCGGAAGAGCCGATCGACGCGCATTCGGTGCAGCCCTATTACACGCTGCTCCTGGCCCGCGAAGCCAACATGACGATTTCGATCCATGCGACCGCCGACGAGATCGTCCTTTCTGCAGTCTGAAGTTCTGCTAAGAGCCGGAAAAGTATTTTTCTCCAAATCATATTTGCGGCGTCGTCTTAACATCTGTGAGACCGGCTTGCAGATTGATTGCGTGAAGCATTGCGAAAGAATATTTCACTAAAAAACACCTTCAGGAAAATTTTACCTAACGGCTTTTCGGCTTCTTTACCAGATCGGCCTATGTTCCCCGGCAGATGCCACGACGCTGTCGGTTTGCCGCATGGCAAAGAGGGTCCGGGAATGAAACGCTGCATGTTCGTCGACAATTCGAGCGTCATCAGGAAGGTTGCAAGGCGTATCCTGGGCGGTTCCGGCATGATGGTGATCGAAGCCGCCAGCGGCCATGAGGCGATCGAGATGTGCGCGGTCGACATGCCTGATATCATCGTCGTCGACGGCGCCTTGCCGGACATGCAGGCGCAGGACCTCATCCGCCGCGTGCGCGCCATGGAAAGCCCGGTAGTGCCGCAAGTTTTGATTTCGCTGGTCGAGGTCGACGTCGGGGCGATCATGCGGGCAAAGCGCGCCGGCGCCCAGGGCTACCTGCTGAAGCCGTTCAACCGGCCGCAACTGCTCGAGTGCTTCCGCGCCTTGAAGATTGCCGCCTGATCAGAGCTGTTCCATTCCGACGAAAATCGAATCGGCTCTATCTTGTTGTTTTGCCGGGTTCTTTTCCGAAAAAAACCGGCGACCATTTTGGGATCACACCCCTAGTTCAGGCGCTGACGCGGATATCTTCGGGCTCACGCAGCACATAGCCGCGGCCCCAGACGGTCTCGATGTAATTCTGCCCGCCAGACGCGGCGTCAAGCTTCTTGCGCAGCTTGCATATGAAGACGTCGATGATCTTCAGCTCCGGCTCGTCCATGCCGCCATAGAGATGGTTGAGGAACATTTCCTTGGTCAGCGTGGTGCCCTTGCGCAGCGAGAGCAGTTCCAGCATCTGATATTCCTTGCCGGTCAGATGCACGCGCTGGCCACCGACCTCAACGGTCTTGGCATCGAGATTGACCACCAGGTCGCCGGTGGTGATGACCGACTGGGCGTGGCCCTTGGAACGCCGCACGATGGCGTGGATGCGGGCGACCAGTTCGTCCTTGTGGAAGGGCTTGGTCATGTAATCGTCGGCGCCGAAGCCGAGGCCGCGCACCTTGTCCTCGATGCCGGCCATGCCGGAGAGGATGAGGATCGGCGTCTTCACCTTGGAAAGGCGAAGTGTTCTCAAAACTTCATAGCCCGACATGTCGGGGAGGTTGAGATCGAGGAGAATGATGTCGTAATCATAAAGCTTGCCTAGATCGACGCCCTCTTCGCCAAGGTCGGTCGTATAGACATTGAAACTTTCCGATTTCAACATCAGCTCGATGCTTTGTGCGGTTGCACTGTCGTCTTCTATCAGCAGAACGCGCATTTCATTCCCCTTTTCTGCTGCCGGACCATTTCACGACCCGTCCAGGACCGGAGCAGTGATTGCCCTGAGCAGAGGCTGCCATCGAATGGTTAATAAAACCTAATTCCCCGTCCGTGACGGTATCAGATTTTTTAACCCCTTTCTACACCTTGTTGAATCCAATAACGAATCACAGCCCCAAACCGTTAATGCGGCACATTAATAAGCCAGACTAAGTGACTCTTCGGACTCGTTGGCCAGGTTTCGCGACGAGAAGCAGAATTTTTACCCGCCCTTAAGTCCTGAGCCGTATGATTAACAATGCCCGTAAACGAATGGTTACCGCCGGCAAAAAACTTTAGGAGTTTGTTTCCCATAGTTCGGGGAAAGCCGGTGGAAACGGGTCAGGCCTGGGCCTTGCCGGGTGAATTGGACGATATGTGCAGGTGTGCGTTTCCGGGAGTACCGAATCATGAAGTCACGTGAAAACCTCGTTCGGCTGAAGCAATTTCAGGTGAGCGAGAAGCGGCGGCAGCTGCTGCAGCTCGACATGATGATCGCCGAATTCGAGCGCATGGCCGTCGAGCTGGAACTTCAGATCGCTGCCGAAGAGAAGAAGGCCGGCATCACCGACATCAATCACTTTGCTTATCCGACCTTCGCCAAGGCGGCACGGCTACGCCGCGACAACCTTAGAAATTCGCAAAGCGACCTCGCCCAGCAGCGAAATGTCGCCGAATCATTGCTGAGCGAAGCCGAAGCGGAGCTTTCCAAGGCCGAGATGCTGGAATCGCGCGACACCAAGGCGCGCGACACGGAAGCCGGCGGCCGCAGCGCCATGATCGGCTGAAAACAAGACTTTAACGCGCGTCGCGCTTGCGCGCTATTGCTGCGCACCGAACTGTGCCCGCCTCAGGCATCCAGATCTTCTTGCTGTTCCGCCGCCCGTGCGCGCGCATTTTTGATGTCGGGCACATGCTGCTCCGACCAGGCTCTGATCTGATTGAGCAGTCCTGCCAGGTTCTGGCCAAGTTCGGTCAGCTCATATTCGACCCGCGGCGGAATGACCGGGAAGATTTCGCGCCGCACAAGCCCGTCGCGTTCCAGGATACGCAGCGTCTGCGTCAGCATTTTCGGCGTGATGCCTTCGAGCTTGCGCGCCAATTCGCCGTTGCGGAGCCGGCCCCGGCGCAGCGCACAGATCACCAGGTGGACCCATTTGCTGGCGAGCGTCTCGAGCACGGCGTGTGACGGGCACGACCGCCGAAAGGCGTCATAGCCGAAAGGGGAAACATCTTCACTATCCATGAGGTGCGTATATATCAAAAAGGTACATACTAGACAAGAGAATATAACTATCCAAATTATAGTGGCACATCAAAACCAGCAGGAGAGCCTTCCATGCGTGCCATTATCCAGAATTCCTTCGGCGGACCCGACGTCCTCGTCATTGCCGATCGCCCCGCGCCATCACCCGAGGCCGGCGAAGTGCTCGTCCGCATCGAGGCGGCCGGCATCAATCCGGTCGATGGTGCGGTGCGCGGCGGCCACTATCCGCTGCTCGGCGAGCCGCCTTTTGTCCTTGGCTGGGACGTTTCGGGAGTTGTCGAGGCGCTGGGCTCCGGCGTCTCCGGCCTCAAGGTCGGCGATGCCGTGTTCGGCATGACGCGCTTTCCCAAACAGGCGGCAGCCTACGCCGAACTCGCCGCTGTCCCGGCTGATGAGCTTGCGCCGAAACCTGAAGGCATAGATCACGCGCAAGCCGCCGCGCTGCCGCTGGCCGGCCTGACGGCCTGGCAAGGCCTTGTCCGCCATGGCCGGCTCGATTCTGGCAAGCGCGTGCTGATCCACGCCGGAGCCGGCGGCGTCGGCCATCTGGCGGTGCAGATCGCCAAGGCGCACGACGCTTACGTCGTCGCGACCGCCAGCCCGGAAAAGCTCGATTTCGTCCGCTCGCTCGGCGCCGACGAGGTGATCGACTACACAAGGGATGATTTCACCGGGAAGGCCCGCGACATCGATCTGGTTCTGGACCCGTTCGGCGGCGTGCATGCGGAGCAATCACTGAAAGTGCTCACGGCCGGCGGCGTTCTGGTGTCGCTGCTCGATGTCAGCGATGCCACCAAGGCAAAGGCCAGGACGCGAGGCATCCGCGTCGAGCGCATGTCCGTAGTGCCCGACCGTGCCGCTCTGGTGGAGCTCGGCAAATTGATCGACGCGAAAAAGCTGGCCGTCCACGTGGCAAAGGCGTTTCCGCTCGAACGGGCCGGTGCCGCCCATGCCTTTCTCGCCACCAGGCCGATCGGCAAGGTGGTGCTGACGGTCTGAAATTGCAGATCGTCGCCCCTCGCAAACGTAAGGGCGCTGATCAGCGCCCCTCGCAAACGTAAGGGCGCTGATCAGCGCCCTTATCGACCTAATGCCGGTATTGCTGGATGCGCGTGGTGCGCAGGCCGGCAAGGCCGTATTCGTCGATCGACGCTTGCCAGGACAGGAATTCCTCGGTGGTGAGCTTGTAGCGCTGGCATGCCTCTTCGAGGCTCAAAAGCCCGCCACGCACCGCCGCCACCACTTCCGCCTTGCGCCGGATAACCCAACGACGTGTGTTTGTCGGCGGCAGATCGGCGATGGTAAGTGGGCTGCCGTCTGGCCCGATAACATATTTGACTCGCGGTCTAATTAGATCGGTCATCGTACTCTCTACAAAAAACTCAAAGACCCAATCCCCACCACATTACCGCCACAGCTTTAAAATTTGCCTAAGCAGACCCTAATGGTTAGGTAAGGATCATGAACGCGGCGTTAGCCTTTTCATCGGCATTTGAAACACTGCCGGCAAGCGCATTGAACCCGGCAGGAAAAATGAGCCGGCCCGGCAAAGCTGGCGCAGCCGAGACGCTTGACCTATATTCCGGCCATTGGCATTGAAGCGCCGCGCAGAACGAAAGAACCATGAACAGCCTCGATCTTCCCGGACGCCCCGAAAACACCCGCGTCGTCGTCGCCATGTCGGGCGGTGTCGATTCGTCGGTCGTTGCCGGCCTCCTGAAGCGCGAGGGCTACGACGTCGTCGGCGTCACGCTGCAGCTTTATGACCACGGCGCGGCAACGCACCGGGCCGGCTCATGCTGCGCCGGCCAGGACATCGACGATGCCCGCCGCGTCTCCGAGACGCTCGGCATCCCGCATTACGTCCTCGATTACGAGGAGCGCTTCCGCAAGGCGGTGATCGACCCGTTCGCCGAGAGCTATGTCGCCGGCGAAACGCCGATCCCTTGCGTTTCCTGCAATCAGACGGTGAAATTCGCCGACCTTCTTGCGACCGCCAAGGAACTCGGCGCCGACGCGCTGGCGACCGGCCACTACATCCGTTCCGGCGCCAATGGCGCCCACCGCGCGCTTTACCGGCCGGTCGACGCCGACCGCGACCAGAGCTACTTCCTTTTCGCCACAACCCAGGCGCAGATCGACTATCTGCGTTTTCCGCTCGGCGGCCTGTCGAAGCCTGAGGTTCGCGCCATCGCCGAGGAGATGGGACTGACGGTTGCGGCCAAGCAGGACAGCCAGGACATCTGCTTCGTGCCGCAGGGCAAGTATTCCGATATCATCGCCAAGCTGAAGCCGGCTGCCGCCAATCCGGGCGACATCGTCCATATAGACGGGCGCGTGCTTGGCCGCCACGAGGGCATTTTGCGCTACACCGTCGGTCAGCGCCGCGGCATCGGCATCGCCTCGGGCGAGCCGCTCTACGTCGTTCATCTCGACGCCGACCGGGCCCGCGTCGTCGTCGGCCCGCGCGAGGCGCTGGAGACCCACAAGATCTTCTTGCGCAACATGAACTGGCTGGGCGATGGCCCGCTGACCGCTATCCCGGCGGCCGGGCTTGAGCTTTTCGCCAAGGTGCGCTCGACGCGGCCGCCGCGCCCGGCCGTGCTGCATCACCGCGCCGGAGTCACTTCGGTGGAACTGGTCGACGGCGAATCCGGCATCGCGCCCGGTCAGGCTTGCGTGCTCTATTCCGACGGTGGCAACGAGGCGCGCGTGTTCGGCGGCGGCTTCATCGAGCGCTCCGAGCGCGGCGCCGAGGCCGAGGCGATGCTGACGCGGCTTGCCGTCCAGCCGGCGCGGGTTCCCGCCGAATAGACGGCGTTTTCTCTCAGGGCCTTGTATGGGCGACGGTGCCGGCGGTCAGGATGCGCAGCACGCGGATGGCCTCCTCGCCGCTGGTGCGCGGTTCGGCCCGCGTCTCGATGCAGTGGATGAAATGCTCGAGCTCGCGCGTCAGCGGCATGCCCTCACCGACCGCGACATAGGACGGCTCGTTGGCGGTGAACGCCCATTGGCCGCTGTCCTGCCACACCGCGTGGCGATAGACGGCAAGCTTGCGCTCCCACGGCTCGACATCGTCGAACACCGCCATCGCCTTGGTGCCGACAACGGTCAGCCGCCGTTCGCGGTAAGGGTTGAGCCGCGAGGCGAACAGATGGCCGCGCAGGCCGTTGGGAAAGCGCATGTGCAGATGCGCAAAGTCGCTGAGATTGTCGAGAAGAGCAGCGCCTTCGCCGCGCACTTCGACCGGTTCGGTGCCGGTGATGGCCAGGATCATCGACAGATCGTGCGGCGCCAGATCCCATAGCGCGTCGTTTTCGGTGTGGAACTTGCCGAGGCCGAGCCGATGCGAATGGATGTAGCGGACTTCGCCGAGTTCGCCATTGTCGATCAGCGCCTTCAGTGTCTCGAAGGCGGGATGAAAGCGCAGCACGTGGCCGACCATGAAGACACGGCCATTATCGGCGGCCGCCTGCACCGAGCGTTCGGCATCGGCCACCGTCAGCGCGATCGGCTTCTCCACCAGCACGTCCTTGCCGCCGAGCACGGCGCGCACCGCCATGTCGGCATGGAACTGCGGCGGCAGCGCCATGACAATGGCGTCGACATCGTCGCGGGCAAACAGCGCCTCCGGCTCTATCGCCAGGCAATCCTGCTCGCTGGCAAAACCCTCCGCACGCGCGGGGTTGACGTCCGAAACCGCATGCAGCGCGCCGAGCGCCTTTAGGGTGCGGATGTGGTTGCTGCCCCAGTATCCGCAACCGAGGACTGCAATGCGCGGTTTCATCAATTCATGACCATGGCTTTCGTGGCCGAGACATAGCGACGTGCCTCGCTGAACTCAACCCCGGCCTGTGCGCCCAAATGTCTGCCCGGCAAAGCTTTAGGCGCCAGCAATATGCCGGCGCGGCAGCCACTTCGATGCTTGACAGGCTTGGCCTCGCAACCTTATATCCGCGCGACCTTGGCGAACGCGCCGATATGCCTGCCGATTTAAGCTGGATTTCGGGCCTTCGCCCCCCTGGCGGGGTAGCTCAGTTGGTTAGAGCACGGGAATCATAATCCTGGGGTCGGGGGTTCAAGTCCCTCTCCCGCTACCAAATTCCAAAGATAAATCAGACACATAGAGATGTGCCGGTGCCAGTCGTCTCATTGTAGCGGGTCGCGCGATTTTGCAATTTTGACACCCGGTTTTGCACCATCATCACCAAGCTGTCGGAAGCCAGAATCCGGACAACGCATGTCACTGGCCTGGTGACTGACATGGGCATCGAACTCGGCAAGCTGCTTTATTGGAACATCTCGGGGCGTGACTCGGACGAACTGTTCGTGAAGGCAGATCGAAGAAAGCTGAGGCTGCTTGCGTCGCTTGTGGCATTGTTCTTTCTCGGCGGCGTCATCGGCGCTGTGGGTTTCAAGCATGTCGGCTTCGCGGCGACGTTGTTTCTCGCGGCCATTCTCCTCGTGCTGGCCTCCATGCCAGTCCTGGAGGACGTCTCCGTTCGCATGAGGCGGCTTTGGCAGTAGCGCTGCAGAGCTTTGCCGCATGCCAGATTTGGCAGCACATTCGCGAAGGCGCTGTTCCTGGATTTCGGCAGCTATCTGTTTGGCCGATCCTGAAGCACGAACACGATGAGACCGGCCCAACGGCATGAGCAAGCGAACTCAGCCATACCCACTCATAACGTAGAGTGGGGTCGAAGAGATAGCCGACGCGCCCGCGGCGGCTCCAATCGAGTGGCCAGCCGAGATAAGGCCCATTGCCAGCCCCATCACGCGCAATCCGAGACGGCTGGCGACAAGACTGGCCGTGACGGCAATGGCCGCATGGCTTTGGTGCGCAGGGCGTATTGCCCGGTTTTCTACAGCCTCAAGACAGATGCGTCACGCATCACTAATTGAATGCGCCGCATTTTAATATATGCTGCAAGACGTAGAGATAATATCTCAAAGCTGATCAAAAAGGGGGATGCGACCGTGATAACTGCTCCACAGTTGCGTGCCGCGAGGGCGCTCCTTGGCATCGACCAGCGCAGGCTTGCCGAATTGTCCGGTCTTTCCGTGCCGACAATTCAACGCATGGAAGCCAGCGAGTCGATTATTCGGGGCAACGTCGATTCTCTCATGAAGCTGATCGGGGCACTTGACCTCGCCGGCGTGGAATTGATCGCTGAAGGCGCCTCCAGCCAGATCGGTGGGCGCGGCGTGCGACTGAAAGCGGATTTTGACCCCGCCAAAATCCTTGGCGGGGTCGACACGGATGCCAAACTCCCCGTGAGGAGCGTGGCGTGATTTCGGGGGCCGCGGTCCTCCTGTGGGGCGTTGCTGCGCTCCTGGGGACTGCGGTGCTTGCGATTGCGGAAAGCCGCAGATCGGACTCGGGAACACGCCTGATCTACGGCTTGACGCTAGGTATATCGGCGGCCGTGCTCATGGTTCTCGCGAGCCGCATCGCCGACAATCCCGTCACCCCGTCGACTGTGGTGTTGCCTCTTGGATTGCCATGGATTGGCGCTCATTTCCGTTTGGATGCGCTCTCGACTTTCTTCCTCATCGTCGTCAACTTCGGCGGCTCCATGGCCAGCCTTTATGGCCTCGGCTACGGCAGGCATGAGTCTGCGCCGCATCGGGTGCTGCCGTTCTTCCCGGCTTTCCTAGCCGGAATGAACCTTGTCGTGGTGGCCGACGACGCCTTCACTTTCCTGCTTTCTTGGGAATTCATGTCGCTCGCCTCCTGGGCACTCGTCATGGCGCACCATCGCGAGCAGGACAATGCGCGGGCGGGCTACATCTATCTCGTGATGGCAAGCTTCGGCACACTCGCGCTGCTGCTTGCGTTCGGCCTGCTCGCCGGATCCGATGGAACCTACACATTCGACGCGATGCGAGCCGCCGATCCCACCCCGTTCGCCGCTGCTTTCGTCCTGGTTCTCATGCTGCTGGGCGCCGGCTCCAAGGCTGGACTCGTCCCGCTGCAGGTTTGGCTGCCACTCGCCCATCCGGCCGCGCCAAGCCACGTCTCGGCTCTCATGAGCGGCGTGATGACCAAGGTCGCAGTCTATGGCTTCATACGCGTTATTTTCGATCTGCTCGGTGAGCCGGCATGGTGGTCGGGCGTTGCCGTGCTTTTCCTTGGCGGCCTGACGGCGGTTCTCGGCATCCTCTACGCGCTGATGGAAAAGGACCTGAAGCGACTGCTTGCCTATAGCACCATTGAAAACATCGGCGTCGTCTTCGTAAGCCTTGGTCTCGCGCTCGCTTTCAAGGCGAACGCCATGCCATCGGCTGCAGCGCTGGCGCTCACCGCCGCGCTGTTCCACGTCCTCAACCATTCCTTTTTCAAGAGCCTGCTGTTTTTCGGCGCGGGCGCCGTGCTGACGGCAACCGGAGAGCGGGATATGGAGAAGCTGGGCGGTCTCATCCACCGCATGCCCTTTACAAGTTTTGCCTTTCTCGTCGGTTGCGTCGCGATCTCGGCACTTCCACCCTTCAACGGCTTCGTCTCCGAATGGCTGGCCTTTCAGGCCATATTGCAGAGCCCCGATCTGCCACAATGGGGACTGAAGGTCATGGTGCCCGCCGTTGGCGGTCTGCTGGCGCTGTCAGCGGCACTGGCCGCGGCCTGCTTTGTAAAGGCGTTCGGGATTACATTCCTCGGCCGGCCACGCTCGGCCGCGGTGGAACTGGCGCATGAGGTCGACCGCTACTCGCTGGCGGCAATGTTCATTCTCGCTGCCCTTTGTCTCCTGGCCGGCATTCTGCCCGGTCTTGTGATAGACGGCCTCTCATCGGTGACACTGCCACTGATCGGCAGTCGGATGCCTGTGCAGATGGCCCAGCCCTGGCTGTCTATCGTGCCGATTGCAGCGAGCCGCAGTTCCTACAACGGCCTGTTAGTGTTCCTGTTCATCGCCTTTTCCGCATCCGCTGCGGCATATGTGATCCATCGCTTTGCATCACATGCACTCCGTCGGGGTCCCGCCTGGGGTTGTGGCTTCCTGGATGTGGTCCCGAGCTCGCAGTACACGGCCGTCAGCTTCGCGCAGCCTATCCGCCGCGTCTTCGGCACGTTCGTATTCCGTGCAAGGGAAACCGTCGAAATGCCGGCACCTGGCGAGACCGGTCCGGCTCGTCTGAATGTCGAAATGCATGATGTGATCTGGGAGACGCTGTACCTGCCTATCGGCCGGGCCCTCGACTTTGCGACCGACCACCTCAACCATCTGCAGTTCCTGACGATCAGGCGCTACCTGACCCTCGTCTTTCTCTTTCTCATTGTCCTGCTCCTGGTGCTCGCACTATGGCCGTGATTCTCGAATTGGCCGTTCAAGGCGCGCAGATGGCGCTGGTGCTTTTGCTGGCGCCGCTCCTGACCGGATTCGTGCGCAAGGTGAAGGCACGGCTCTTGCGCCGCCAGGGTCCTTCCCTGATCCAACCTTACCGCGATCTCTTGCGGCTGATGCGCAAGGAAGTCGTTCTGGCGGACAACGCATCCTGGCTGTTTCGCGTGACGCCCTATCTGATCTTTGCCACCACCTGGGTCGGCGCGGCGCTCATCCCGACATTCGCCGCCGGCCTCACATTCAGTTGGACCGCCGATCTCATAGCCATTGTCGCACTGCTGGGAAGCGCCCGGTTCTTCCTGGCGCTGGCAGGCATGGACGTCGGCACGAGCTTCGGCGGCATCGGCTCGAGCCGCGAGGTGATGATCGCTTCGCTGGCCGAACCCGCCATGCTGCTCATCGTGTTCAGCCTGGCGCTCGTCGCGGGTGCTACGCAACTCTCAACGGTCGCCGCCTTCATGGGGTCACCGGAGGTTGGCTTGCGGGTGTCGCTCGGGATGTCGCTCATCGCCCTCGTGATGGTGGCGATCGCCGAAAACGCCCGCATACCCGTGGACAACCCATCGACCCATCTGGAACTCACCATGGTTCATGAGGCGATGGTGCTGGAATATTCCGGTCGCCATCTGGCGATGATCGAGTTTGCCGCCTTCCTCAAGCTTCTGCTCTATGTGTCGCTGATTTCCTGCGTCTTCCTACCTTGGGGACTGGCGAGCGCCGGGGCAGGATTGGAATCCCTTGCTCCGGGTGTCGTCGCCTATGTCGGCAAGCTTGCCGTCTGTGGCGTTCTCCTCGCCGTGTTTGAGACTGCCATCGCCAAGATGCGCGTCTTCCGCGTCCCGGATTTCCTCGGGGCAGCGCTGATGCTGGCCCTGCTCGGCACGCTCCTGCTGTTCGTCTCACGGAGCCTCTGATGAACGGCCTCACCTTCGACATCGCTCACCTGCTCGCCGGCGGCCTGGTGCTGGTCAGTTTCATGATGCTGTATCAGGATCGCCTCTTTGCTCTGATCAACGTTTTTGCGCTTCATGCAATCGTGCTGGCCCTGTCCGTAGCTTGGCAGGCATACATTCAGGACGCGCATCATCTCTACGTCACGGCGGCGATCGCCCTCGTCTTCAAGGCGATCGTCATTCCTGTCGGGCTTCATCGCATCATTCAGCGGCTCGGCATCCATCGTGACGTCGAGACCGCCGTCGGCATCGGTACGACGATGCTTGCGGGGATAGGCCTGGTGACCCTGTCCATGGTCCTGATGCTGCGCGTCACTCCCGAGGCTGATCCCCTCGCCCGCGAGGACCTGGCTTTCGCGCTGTCCATCATTTTGCTGGGGCTGCTGGTGATGGTCACCCGCCGCAACGCCGTCAGCCAAGTTGTCGGATTCATGTCGCTCGAGAACGGTCTGGTCCTCGCCGCCACGGGGGCCAAGGGCATGCCTCTGGTCGTCGAGATCAGTGTCGCCTTCTCGATCCTTATCGCCTTCATCGTCATCGGAGTCTTCCTGTTCCGCATCCGCGAGAGGTTCGACTCGGTGGATGTCGGCGCGCTCGACGACTACAGGGGAGAACACCGTTGACCGCGTTTTCCCTCGATGCGGTGGCCGCCATTTTGCTGATACCGGTCTTCGCGGCCGCACTTCTGGCGGCGCTGCCGAAATACCGGATATCGGCGGGCGTCAATGTCGCTGCGAGCTTGCTGACCTTGCTCGCCGCACTGTCGCTTCTTGTCACCGACCGCCCGCAGCCTGGGCAGTATCTGCTCGTCGACGATCTCAACATCGTCTTCATCGTGCTCAACACATTCGTCGGCTTCACCACCAGCGTCTTCAGCGCTTCCTACATTGCCCACGAACTGGAGAGCGGGCGGCTGACAGTCCCGAACTTGCGGTTTTATCACGCAATGTACCAGGTCATGATGTTCGGCATGAACCTGGCGTTCGTGTCGAACAATATTGGCTTGATGTGGGTGGCGGTGGAGCTTGCCACGCTGACCACCGTGCTCATGGTCGGCATCTACCGCACGCACGAAGCGCTGGAGGCAGCCTGGAAATATTTCATTCTGGGCAGCGTCGGCATCGCGCTCGCACTGTTCGGCACCATCCTCGTCTACATGGCTGCACAGCCGGTTGTTGGCGAGGGGACGAATGCGATGGTCTGGACGGTGCTCATCGCTCACGCCGCGCGCTTCGATCCGGCTCTGCTCAATGTCGCCTTCATCTTTCTGCTGCTCGGCTACGGGACGAAGGTCGGCCTTGCGCCCTTACATGCCTGGCTGCCAGACGCGCATGCTGAGGGTCCAACGCCGATTTCCGCAGTGCTGTCGGGCTTGCTGTTAAACGTCGCACTCTATGCCGTGCTGCGCTTCAAGCTGTTGCTCGCGGCAAGCCCGGAAGCGATCGCACCTGGGCCATTGATGATCACGATGGGACTGACGTCGCTTGTCTTCGCGGCCTTCATGCTCTACCGCCGCCGCGACATCAAACGCCTGTTCGCGTACTCCTCGATCGAGCACATGGGCATCATCGTGTTCGCCTTCGGCATAGGAGGCCCGCTCGCCAATTTTGCCGGGCTGCTGCACATGGTCATGCACAGCCTGACCAAGTCGGCGATCTTTTTCACGGTCGGCCACATTGCCCAGGTCAAGGGGACACAGAACATCGCCGAAATCCGGGGACTGACGGAAACACATCCTGCCCTTGGCTGGGCGCTCGTCATCGGCGTCGTTGCCATTGCCGGCCTCCCTCCGCTCGGTATCTTCATGAGCGAATTCCTGGTCGTGAGTTCGACATTTGCAAGACACCCTCTTTTGGCGATGCCGTTGGTTTTCGGGATTCTGCTCGCTTTCGGCGCCCTGCTGCTTCGACTGACCGGCGTCGCTTTCGGCGAACCGCGCGGCAGCACTGCACCCGCCGAGGCGTCCTACATTCCGATGTATTCCCACTTGGCGTTGGTGTTTGCCGCCGGCATCTATCTGCCGCCACCGCTGGTCACATGGTTCCAGCACGTCGCAAGTATCCTGGGGTGAGCAGAGGAGAGAAAGAGCATGCCCGCGCTGATCGACCTCATCCTTGCTGGCCAACGTGTCGAATATCATTTCCCGTGGTCGCGCGCCGTGGTGACTCCGAAAAAATGGGGCTTTGCCGTCGAGCAACTGGCCGAGGGCCACTGGAGCTTGCTCGGCCTATGGGGTGAGCCAGGCGCCGTCCACATGGCACTTCTCGATGAAAGCGCCGGGGACATCGGCGTCGTCAGCCTGGAATGCCCCAGTGGCCGCTACCCATCGGTCGGCCGGCTGCATCCGCCCGCACTGCGGCTCGAACGTGCGGCTGCTGACCTGTTCGGGCTCCTGCCACAAGGCGCGCCTGATACGAGACGGTGGCTTGATCATGGCCACTGGGGTGTCAGCTATCCGTTGAGTACCCGCGTCCGGACGTCTGCTGCGACTGCCTTCCCGTACAGTTTCCTGCCTGCAGAGGGGGAGAGCCTGCATCAGATCCCGGTCGGGCCCGTGCATGCCGGCATCATCGAGCCGGGCCATTTCCGGTTCACGGCGAGCGGTGAAACGGTCGTCCGGCTGGAGCAGCGCCTCGGATACGCGCACAAGGGTATAGAAGGCCTGATGGCGGGGTCCGACATCGACCGTGCAGCCAAATTGGCGGGCAGAACCTCTGGCGACAGTACCGTGGCATACTCCCTCGCTTTTGCCCGCGCGGTCGAGGCGGCGCTGGGTGTCCAGGTTCCCCCACGCGCGGTCTGGCTGCGAGCGCTCATGGCCGAGTTGGAGCGCCTGGCCAATCATCTGGGCGACATCGGCGCTATCTGCAATGATGCCGCCTTCGCGCTCATGCATGCCCACTGTGGGGTGCTGCGTGAGCGCGTATTGCGGGCAAGCGATGCTGCCTTCGGTCATCGTTTGATGCGCGACTGCATCGTGCCCGGAGGCGTGGCAAGCTTCCTGAGCGATGAGGGCACGACAGCGCTCAGGTCCCTGATCGCAGAGATCAGGCAGCGGTTTCCCGCGCTGGTCGAGCTTTACGACAACACGGCGTCGCTGCAGGATCGGACTGTCGCAACTGGCCGGCTGAAGGTGGAACTCGCTCGTCAATATCGCGCCGGAGGCTACGTTGGCCGGGCCTCCGGTCGGGACTTCGATGCCCGACGCAATCTCGCTTATCCACCCTATGGCGAACTCGCCTTCGATGTACCTCTCCTCCAGGAAGGCGATGTGAACGCCCGTGTATGGATTCGTATCCACGAGGTCGAACAGAGCCTGTCCCTGATCGAACAAGTCCTGCGACAACTGCCAGACGGGCCGATCCGCGTCGATTTCGCGCAGACAAACCGATCGCATGAAGGCATGGCGCTCGTCGAAGGTTTCCGCGGCGACATTCTGGCCTGGCTGCGCATTGGCAAGGGCGGCTTGGTCGAGCGCTGTCACCTCCGTGATCCGTCATGGTTTCAATGGCCGCTCCTTGAAGCGGCGATCGAAGGAAACATCGTTGCCGACTTTCCGCTGTGCAACAAATCGTTCAACTGCTCTTATTCGGGCCATGATCTCTGAAGGCACGCTATCATGCGCAAGCTTCTTTTTGAAAGCCTGATACGCCCCCCTCTCACCGAGCATCCGCCGTTGGCAAGCAGCACGGCAGTCGACGAACTCGCACGCGCGCTCGATGGGGCTGCTCACAAACGATTGGGGCGAAGCCTGTCGATCCGGGCGGTCGATGCCGGTTCCTGCAACGGCTGCGAACTTGAGATGCACGCGCTGAACAACGCCTTCTATGACATCGAGCGTTTTGGGATCCGGTTCGTCGCATCACCGCGCCATGCCGATGTACTGCTCGTCACCGGGCCGGTCACAAAAAACATGCGCGAGGCATTGAAGCGGACCTACGACGCAACACCCAACCCAAAATGGGTGGTCGCACTGGGAGATTGCGCAGGCTGTTTCTCCGGCAGCTATGCGGTGGTGCGCGGAGTGTCCGAGGCCTTGCCTGTCGATCTGCACATTCCAGGTTGTCCGCCGCCGCCAATCGAAATTCTGAAAGGCCTGCTCGCCTTGCTTGAGGGCGTGAATTCCAAGACTGGTGCTGCCCGAAGGTGACTATGTAGAGGCTTTGCCAAGGTTGGCCTTGTCGCTGCATAGATCCAACCAATGCGTAGCCGTGAGTTTAAGGGCATCAGCCAACCTCTGTCCCAAACTTGGAAGGCGCTCGGCGGCGAGAACGGCTAAAACGCCTGCTTTTTCGCCGGCAGCCCAGCGCTTTCGATCGAAGGGGAACCCGTTCCCTAGTCCGAAATGGTTACTTGCGCTGCAGCTAATGTAGTTACAATCTTGTGCAGTCGGAAGCTGCATGGGCCGGCCAGGCGCGAGTACCGTCTTCGCCGGCGTCTCAAGGCAGTCGACCACACGTTTGCGGTGCTCTAAGGGGGAAATCAATGAGATTGACGATTATTTGTGCGGCAATTGTGATGGCCGTATCCACCGCCGCCGTTGCACACGAGAAAAAGAGGGTGGTCAGTACAGCAGTAACGTCGTGCTGCGCCGACCTGTCGGGCAGCACGATCAAGAAAAACAGGGAAACAAAATTGGACTGCAGTTCAACCGGAACTGTCTCCAGCGCGATTTCGAAAGACAAATCGGAGCCGCGCCTGGGATATGAAACGGTTAATCCTGCAATCATATCGATCTATTAGCTGAGGAAATACCAGGCAGGTCTATCGGCGCTCAGGCTTCGGGAGCAGGGCCTGGACCGACTCGCGGCCATTGCCTGCGGACCATATTCAAGCATCGATCAAGTCGGACGCCGCCGCGAAATCAGCCGTTAATCGCTTGGTGGCGGCGCTCGGCCTCATTGCGCATGCCTGCGCTCAATGTTTGATGCGGTCACGCATTGCGTACCAAAGCATGCCGAGCACATAGAGCGGGCCGCGCAGCGCCGTGCCGCCGGGGAACGGCAGCGGGCTTAGGGTCGAAAACAGATCGAGCCGCGAAGCATCACCGGTGATCGCCTCAGCGAGCAGCTTGCCCGACAGCGTCGACAGGATCACCCCCTTGCCCGAATAGCCATGCGCAAAATAGACGTCGCCATAGCGACCGACATGCGGCAGGCGCGATGTCGTCACCTGGCATTTGCATCGAAATCGCAGCCGAATGCAGCCATATCGGGCGTGGCGCAGTAGCCGAAGGCTGGTGAGGTCGGAATCAGAAAGGCCACCTGCGCTCAACGGCCATTCGCCCGGCGGACCCGCCAGATGACATTACCGACGTCGTCGGCGACGAGCAGTGCGCCAGTCTGATCGATAGCGACGCCGACCGGCCGGCCCATCGCCTCGCCATTACGCCCGATGAAGCCAGTGAGCACATCTTCCGGTGGACCGCTCGGTTTGCCACCATGGAACGGCACGAAGATGACCTTGTAGCCGCTGTGCACGCTTCTATTCCACGAGCCGTGCTGGCCGACGAAGGCGCCGTTGCCGTAGGCCGGACCGAGCCGCGCGCCTTTGGAGAAGGTCAGTCCCAGCGAGGCGGTATGAGAGCCCAGGGCGTAATCGGGCTTGATCGCTGCCGCCACGAGATCGGGGCGCTGCGGCTTGGCACGTTCGTCGACGTTCTGTCCGTAGTAGCTGTAGGGCCAGCCGTAGAAAGCGCCGTCACGAACCGAGGTCATGTAATCCGGCACAAGGTCGTCGCCGATCTCGTCACGCTCGTTCACGGCGACCCAAAGCTGGCCAGTCTCAGGATTCCAGGAGAGCCCGTTCGGGTTGCGCAGGCCCGAGGCGAAGACCCGAGTGCGGCGGGTAGACCGATCCACTTCAAGGACAGCGGCGCGGTTCTTCTCCGCGGCTATGCCGTTTTCTCCAACGTTGCTGTTGGAACCAACGGTGACATAGAGCTTGCGTCCATCCGGAGTTGCGATCACGTCCTTGGTCCAATGATGGTTGAGGTCCCCGGCCGGCAAGTCGATGATCTTTTCCGGCGACGTGCTGACTCGGGTCTGGCCATTGGAGTAGGGGAAAGCGACCAGCGCGTCGGTATTCGCGACAAAGAGTTTGCCTTTGGACAGCGTCATGCCGAAGGGCGAATTGAGGCCTTCCGCGAACGTCGTGCGTACATCCGCAATGCCGTCGCCATCGGTGTCGCGCAGGAGCGTGATGCGGTTGGCGCTTTTGGTCGCGGCGCCAGCCCGCTTCATAGCCAGGTCCATGAAGACCTTTCTAAGACTGAAGCCTTCGTCATGCTTGGCAGGGGCATTGGTTTCAGCAACCAGCACGTCGCCGTTCGGAAGCACATGTAGCCAGCGCGGATGATCGAGGCCGGTGGCGAAGGCGTTCACTGTCAGCCTCTTCGCCGGGGTCGGCATACCTTCTTTCTGCCAGCCTTTCGCCTCGGCGATGTTAACAGTCGGGATCAGCGTCGGTCTTGGTTTCGGTAAAGTGGGGTTGGGGCCATAGCCGGTTATTGCACCAGTTTTTTGCGCCGGAATGCCAGCGCAGCTCGCCATGACGGTGCCCAACACCGCTACGAGTACGCTTCCTGGGAAGCCGGCATGCATCGGACGTCCTCCGCATGGATTTGTGTCGCGCTCTTTGTGCAAACGGAAGTCAGTGGCTTATTCTTCCAATTGCCTCGAAACAGCGGCGCTCGTGATCCCAGGGCCAGGAATTCGCGACAGATCTGCGCTCGGTAGAAATATGGCGCGAGAAGATTGTGGCAACCGCGCGAATATCTGTCGCGCAATATGAATCATGGGCCAACATGCGTTCGAATGGAAGGAGACCGTGAACGGCGGGACCCACAATGACCCACCGATTGCACCAGCTGGTGAAACAGCTGTTGTTGCTGCTTAGCAAGACGCTGCAAATCTGCTAAAGTCTGCGGTGGGAGGAGACGGATATCCAATCGCTGCCGATAGCACATCCAAGTGTAGCGAAGGCGACACCCGGCGCATCACTTCCGCTCGCCTATTCCCTCGCGACGCTCTGCTGGCTCCTGTCGGCCGGCGTCTATATCGCCGCCAAGTGGGTTGCCCCCGAGATGCCGCCTTGGGCGCTCTGCTTCTGGCGGCTGACGCTCGCGTGCGCGATCCTGCTGCCTATCGTCCATCGTCATCACGGGGCGATGCTCGTGCTGATCCAATCCCGGGTGATCGAGGTGCTGGTCATCGGCACTATCGGGCTAACCTTGTGTCAGGGCATGATCTACACGGGCCTCAACTACACCAACGCGACAACCGCCGGCATCATCATGGCGCTGTCGCCGATCATGACCATGGTGCTTGCCCGCTTCGTGCTCGGCGAGCCCCTCGGTGTCTGGAAAGCGCTTGGAGCGCTGGTCGCTCTGGCCGGGATGGTGGTGATCGTGGCGCGCGGCGACCTTGCCGCGCTGATGCAGCTGCAGTTCAATCCCGGCGAGTTGTGGATCGTCGGCAGCGCGTTTTGTTGGGGCCTCTATACCGTGCTGCTGCGTCGCGCCAAATTCGCTATCGAGCTTCTGCCGATGGTGGTCCTGCTGCTGGGAGCCGGCGCGCTGGCGGCACTGCCCTTCTATCTCTGGGAACTGTTTTCCGGGGATCGTTCGGCACTGCATGCGAACGGCCTTCTGGCTCTCGCCTATGTTGCCGGCCCCGGCGGCGCTCTGATGTACTATCTCTACAACCGTAGCGTCGAGACGCTTGGTGCGGGGCGCGCCAGCATGCTGCTCTATCTCCAGACCGCCTTCGTCGCCGTTCTCGCTTATCTGGTCCTTGGCGAAAGCTTGCACGACTACGATCTCGCCGGCGCCGCCTTCATCATCGCCGGCCTGCTGCTCGCCACCGCGATCAAGCCGAGGCAGCGCACGGTGCGTGTCGCGTAGGCAAACATCAGTTCCGCTGCTTCGGCGAGCAGCTCGCAAAATCAGAGCGCCACCCGAAGCAAGCCGGGTCACTGAAGCCGGCTGTTGTGGCGCAGCACGAGGCCGACCGCGCCGAGCAATGCATCGTTCTCCGTGTGCTTGCCAACGATTATCCGCGTGCGCAGCGCAGGCGCCACATCGCGGGACTTGATGAGCGTGTGGCGTTCATATGATGCGATCAGTGGCGCCAGGAGAATGTCGCCCGCCAAGGCCATGCGGCCGCCGATGATGATGAGCGGCGGATTGAGAACCGAACCGATCAGGCCAAGGCCACGGCCGGCGAACTCGGCGGTGTCCTCGATCATCCGCAGCGCCCTCACGTCGCCCTGCTCGGCCATCATGATCACGTCGTCCATCGTGACCGACCGCCGCACGATGCGCGAAATCTGCTCGAGCGGTCCGGCAAAGCTGGCATAGAGCTCCAGGCATCCTCGATTGCCGCACCGGCAAAGCTCGCCGCCGGGATCGATGCTAATGTGCCCGAATTCGCCGGCGCCGCCGGCGATGCCGCTCACCAGCCGGCCATGTTGGACAATGGCCCCGCCGACGCCCAGATCGATCTTGAACAGCACGAAATCGTCCTGGCCGACGGCCGCGCCCCACATCAGCTCCGCAATGGCCGAGCAGTTGCTTTCATTGTCGGCGAAGATCGGCTGTTCGAGAACCGGCCCGAACACATCGCGGATGTTGACCCCGGCCCAGGTCGGAACGATACTCGCGCGCAGCACCACTCCTTCGCGGCTGACTGGGCCCGAGACGGAGACCCCAACCCCCAGGAGCCCCGCCATCGGCAGACCGTTCTCTTTGTAGCATTGGGCAATCACTGACTTGGCGAGCTGGGCCGCCTGTTGCGGCTGGTAGTCCAGACCCATGGGGATAGTTTGTTCGGCAATGAAAGAATGCGAAACGTCAGCGACGACGCACCGCATCTCGTCGAGGGCCAGATGGATGCCGACGCAAGTGCCTGCGGCGGGATTGAGCGTCAATGTCATGGCAGGCCTGCCGATACCCCTGGCCGAGTCATGATGGGCCGAGGATTCGATCACCATCCCGGACTTTCTCAAGCCGTTGAGCGCGGTTGAAACCGTCGACCGCGCCAAACCGGTAATGCGGGTAATTTGCGACGCAGAAAGCACGCCGCGCTCGCGCAGGCATCGGACGATCAGGCTCTCCGGCGACGCGGACGGCCTGTCGATCAGCCAATTTCTAAGCGAAGGTTTGTTCATGATGGGCACAAAGCACGTTGACTGATAGCCCAAATATGTCATCTTGGAAAGAACGGAGATTACTGAATCTCGCCGGCCACGACCTCAAATCGCGGGCCACAAGCGGTCGATACGAACCGTGCATCACATATGGGAGTGAAACGATGAAATACCTGAGGACGGCCTTTGCGGCCGCTACCGCCTTCACCTTGATTACCGGAACAGCCCTCGCGGAGCCGAAGACCAACCTCTTGCATCAATGGGCCACCGGATCGGACGCCCAGGCTATCGCCAAGCTCGGCGAGATGTTTACCGCCAAGGGTGGCACCTGGCAGCAGACCTCCATCGCAGGCCATACGGCCAATACCCTGGCCAAACTGCGTGCTGATGTGATCGCCGGCAACGCACCTCCCGCTGTGCAGCTCAAAGGCCCCGAGATCGCCGAATGGAACGAGACGGGCATGACAGCCAATCTCGACGACCTGGCGAAGGCGGAAAATTGGGAGAAGGTCGTCGCTCCCGAATTGCTGCCGGTGATGAAGCCGACCGGGAATTGGGTGGCCGCGCCGATGAACATCCACCGCATCAACTGGCTGTGGGCATCGCCGAAGGTCATGAAGGACGCGGGCGTCACCGAGATGCCGAAGACATGGGCGGAATTCAACGCCGCCTGCGACAAGATCGTGGCCAGCGGCAAGATCTGCATTTCGCACTCGACCGCCGACTGGACCGACTCGACCGTCTTCGAAGTGGTCGTGTACGGTCAGGACCTCGATCTCTACAAGAAAGCTTTCGTCGAGGGTGGCGTCGATGCCATGCGCAGCGACGGCATGGTCAAGGCCTTCGAGCAGTTTCGCACCATGACCTCGAAGTACATGGACCCCGGCATGAACGGGCGTGACTGGGATACCATGTCGCATCTCGTCGGCCGCGGCGAGGCCGCCTTCCACATCATGGGCGACTGGACGATCGGCCTGCTGACGGCCGGCGGCTTCAAGGAGGGCACCGACTATGTCTGCGCTCAGGCGCCGACCGATTGGGGCAAGCCCGGTTTCATCTTGAATTCAGACTCCGTCGTGTTCTTCAAGCAGAAGGACCCGGACTATATCGAGGGACAGAAGCTGCTTGCCAGCATCATCCTGTCGCCCGAATTCCAGACCATTTTCAATCAGACCAAAGGGTCCATTCCGGCCCGCCTCGACGTCGATCTTTCGAACGGCTTCAATCCCTGCCAGCAACTCTCGCAA
This sequence comes from Mesorhizobium sp. M0590, assembly GCF_040320905.1. Classification (NCBI taxonomy): domain Bacteria; kingdom Pseudomonadati; phylum Pseudomonadota; class Alphaproteobacteria; order Hyphomicrobiales; family Phyllobacteriaceae; genus Mesorhizobium; species Mesorhizobium sp. M0590. The sequence goes on along the minus strand of NZ_JAMYQN010000003.1, from coordinate 83,944 downwards.
AAGGATCTGCAAGCCTCGATCGCCGCCGGCACGCTCGTGCGTTCGATGGCGCACAACATGACGGTTCCGCAAAAGGTCCGCGGCGCAATAATGGATAGCATCACGGAGTTTGTAGCAACGCCGGATATGAGTGCGCAGGACGCGGCCAATGCGATGGCGGATGCGGCCGAAGCGCAGAAGTGACGCTGCCGATGATGGCCGGGGGCGAAGCTCCCGGCCAGACCTCGCCGGAGCAGCCCGATGTCCACCCATGATCTGATTGTACCAGCCGCAGCTGCCGCGGCCCGTCCGTGGCGCGAGCGCCTGGGCACGATGGTGCCCATTCTGGTGCTGGCGCCGTCGATAGCGGCGAGTTTCATCTATGTTTTCGTCTTCACGCTCTGGACACTCTACATCTCGCTGTCCAATTCGTCGCTGTTGCCGACCTATGGGTTCGTCGGCCTGGACAATTACGCTTCGCTCTGGGCAAACCGGCGCTGGAACATCGCCTATACCAATCTCTTCCTGTTCAGCGGCTTCTATATCGTTGGCTCGATGGCCGTTGGCCTGCTGCTCGCGATCGCGATCGACCAGCGCGTCCGCGGCGAGGCGGCTTGGCGCACCATCTTTCTCTACCCGTTGGCGGTGTCCTTCATCGTCACCGGTACGGTGTGGAGCTGGCTCTATAATCCTGTCGACGGTATCCAGGCCTTCGTTCGCGGGCTTGGCTGGACCGACTTCAGCTTCGCCCTGACGGCCAACCGCAACACTGCGATCTATGCGGTGATCATAACCGGTATCTGGCAGTCGTCCGGCTTCGCAATGGCACTTTTCCTGGCCGGTCTGCGGTCGGTCGATCCGGATCTCGTCAAAGCCGCGCAAATCGACGGCGCGTCGGTTTTCCGGACCTATCGGAGGGTCATCCTGCCAACCATCGCTCCGATATTCCTGGCGGTGGCGGTCATTCAGATACAATTCGCCATCAAGACCTTCGACCTGGTGGCGGCGTTGACGCGAGGCGGCCCAGGTGTGTCCACCACCTTCCCCGCCATCTATGTCTACGACCTGATGTTCCAGCGCGGCCAAATCGGCGAGGGTGCCGCCGCGGCGATGATGATGCTCGCGGCGGTCGCGGTGGTGCTGGTGTCTTACTCGTTGTGGATCGTCTGGCGCCGGCGGGCGGAGGGCCGCAATGGCTGAAATTGCTCCCGATGCCAGCTTTGATCCGGCCCGCCCCAATCCGACCGGCTTTGATCCGGAAGCTGCCGCCGCCACGCGCCGGCATTTCTGGAGCCGCTTCCTTGTCTATGCCGTGCTGACGCTTTTCGCGATCGTCTATCTCGTGCCGCTACTGGTGGTGATCTTCAACTCATTGCGCGAGCAGTCGGAGATTGCCCGCAACGGCCTCATCTCCGTACCGCGCAGCTTCCGGTTCGATGCGTGGGCGCAGGCCTGGGGATCCTACTGCGTCAGCGGTACCTGCGAGGGCATGAAGCGCAATTTCTTCAACTCGCTGGCGATGACGATCCCCGCCACCATCATCTCGACCATTCTCGGCGCCATGAACGGCTACATCCTCTCCAAGTGGCGTTTCAGGGGTTCCGAAATGATCTTCAATCTGATGCTGCTCGGCGTATTCATGCCCGGCCAAATTTCGCTGATGCCGTGGGCGTTCCTGCTCGGCAAGCTCGGCCTGACCAATTCCACATACGGGCTGGTGTTGATCCACGTCGTCCAGGGCATCTCGTTCACCACCCTGTTCTGCCGCAATTTCTACGTCAGCATACCGGACGACCTGATCAAGGCGGCACGCATCGACGGCGCCGGCTTCTGGCGGATCTTCCGCAAGATCATCCTGCCCCTGTCGCCGCCCATCCTGATCGTCACCGTCATCTGGCAGTTCACCGGCATCTGGAACGAGTATCTGTTCGGCGTCGTCTTCACATCGGGCCAGCAGCAGCCGATTACGGCGGCGTTGGTCGCGCTCACGGCCGGCGGCACGACCGCGCGTGCTTACGATGTGATGAGCGCAGCCGTGCTGATCGGCGCGTTGCCTCCGCTGCTGATCTATCTGTTTGGTGGAAAATACTTCGTGCGCGGCCTCACCCAGGGCGCCATAAAATGAGGCGTCGCCGATGTCCGCGTTGATGATCCGCAACCTTCACAAGAGCTACGGCTCGCTCGAGATTCTTGCCGGCATCGATCTCGAGGCTAAGACCGGAGAATTCGTCGCCCTTGTCGGCCCGTCGGGTTGCGGCAAGTCAACCTTGCTCGCCATGATCGCCGGACTGGAAACCGTCACGTCGGGCGAGATATGGATCGGCGACCGGCTGGTGAACTCGGTGCAACCCAAGGACCGCGATATTGCGATGGTGTTCCAGTCATACGCCCTCTATCCCACCATGACGGTGCGCCAGAACATCACCTTCGGCATGGAGAGCCGCGGCGTGCCAAAAGCGGCGCAGGCGGAAGCTGTCCAGCGGGTTGCCGCACTCCTGCAGATCGAACAGCTGCTTAAACGCAAGCCCGGCCAGCTCTCGGGGGGCCAGCGGCAGCGCGTTGCGATGGGGCGTGCCCTCGTGCGCGACCCGAAGCTGTTTTTGTTCGACGAGCCCTTGTCCAACCTCGACGCCAAGCTGCGCGTCGACATGCGTACCGAAATCAAGAAGCTTCACCATCGCGTCGGCAAGACCACGGTGTATGTCACCCACGATCAGGTCGAGGCGATGACGCTTGCATCCCGCATTGCGGTGATGAACCAGGGCTCGGTACAGCAGTTCGACACGCCGAAGCGGATCTACGACCGGCCGACCAACATGTTCGTTGCCGGTTTCATGGGATCGCCGGCGATGAATTTCATTCCCGCCCGGCTTACGGGCTCGACCAGCATCTCGGTACGCGCCGCTGACGGCAGCGACGCCAGCCTCGCCCTTGCCGCGCCGATGCCCGCCGGTGCGCCACAGGACGTCGTGCTCGGTATCCGGCCGGAACACATCTACCGTTTCACGACCGATCTGAAGTCGCGCAAACCTGCTGTGGCGTCCATGCAGGCGCCGGTCGAATTGGTCGAGCCTACCGGGGCCGAGACGCTTGCCGTGCTCAGGCTGGGTGACCTGGAGATCACCGGCCGTTTCGAGCCGGATGACGCTCCCGTCATGGGCGAGACGATAACGCTAGGCATCGACATGTCGCGTGCCTGTCTGTTCGATCCAACAACCAAGGCGCTTCTGTAGTTTGATGTCCGTACAATTCGCGACTTATCCGAGCTTGACCGATCGGGTCGTGCTGATCTCCGGCGGCGCCTCCGGCATTGGCGCCGATATGGTCCGCGCCTTCGTGGCGAACGGCGCCCGGATAGCCTTTCTCGATGTGCAGGACGAACCAGCGGAGGCGTTGGTGCGCGAGCTCGCTGGTGCCGCCGGGCAGGCTCCGTTATATCTCCATTGCGATGTGACCGACGTCGATGCGCTAAAGGCGTCGGTAGCAGGCGTGCGCGCGCGGCTTGGTCCGGTCGCCGTCCTGGTGAATAACGCAGCCAATGATCAGCGCCATCCCATCGACGCGGTAACGGCCGACTATTGGGACCGCAGCTTCGACGTCAATCTGAGGCATCACTTCTTCGCCGCGCAGGCAGTGCATCCGCATATGAAGGAACTCGGCTTCGGCTCGATCATAAACTTCTCCTCCATTGCCTGGCGGTTCGGAGCGGACCAGATGGTGGCCTATGCCACCGCCAAGGGGGCCGTGGTGGCGCTGACGCGTGCGTTGGCGCGGTCGTTCGGACCGGATAACATCCGCGTCAATGCGATCGAACCCGGCGCCGTCATGACCGAGCGGCAGCGCGAGCTGTGGTTCAAGACGCAGGAGGCAGTCGACCAGACGGTGCAGCGGCAATTGATTCGCCGCGTCCTGCTGGGCGAGGAGATTGCACGCACCGTGCTCTTCCTGGCGGCCGACGACAGCCGCATGATCACCAAACAGTCCATAACCGTCGATGCCGGTCTGCGCTAGTGACGCCTCTCCGCTCTCCATTGGAACCGCCAAGCTGATGTTTCGTCTCGGCCTCAACCCTTACGGACTGACCTACTATCTCGGCCTGCAGGGCCGCGGCACGCCGCGGCACAATCCGGACGGCGTGGGGCTGGAAGGCTTCATCACGCTGGCGCAGGAACTGGGCGCACGCACGCTCGAGATCTACGAACCCTGGTTGACCGACTTGACTGACGCCGAAATCGTCGCCCTGCGCAGGCGTCTTGCCGCGCTGGACATCGTCCCGGTGGTGAGCGGCGGACTTCTAGTGGCAGGTCCGCTGGACAACGCCTTTCGGGCTGCGCGCCTGCTCGAGGCGACGACGATCCGTATCGCACTGACGCCTGTCCTGTGCGGCGACCGCAATGCGTGGGGTCCGAAATGGAGCGAGTTCAACGCAACGATTCGCGCTGCCTTGACGGAATGGGGGCCGCGTGCGGCGGCCGAGGGACGCGTGCTCGGCATCGAGAACCATCAGGACTTCGGCAGCGACGAACTGGTTGCGTTCTGCGAACTCGGCGGGCCGGGTGTCGGCATCACCTACGACACCGGCAACACCTTTCCTGTCGGCGAGGCGCCGCTTGCCTTCACGCGCCGGATCGCGCCCCATGTCCGCCACGTTCACCTCAAGGACTATCGCGTCCAGTTCACGGATGAGGGCTACCGCCTGGTCCGCTGCGCGATCGGCGACGGCGCCGTGCCTTTCGCCGAACTGGCAGCCATCCTTGGCGAGCACCACGACACGCTGACGGCGGTGCTTGAGCCCGGCGCGCTGGAGGCCCGTCACGTTCGCTGTCTCACCGACGACTGGTGGAACGGATATGCGCCGAAGACCGCCCGCGAATTCGCGGCCTGCCTGAGTGCTGCGCGCCTGAACCGCCTTGCGGACGACGCCGACTACCGCACGCCATGGGAGCGCGATGATGACGGTGCGCTCGTTTCGTACGAGCTCGACATGATCCGGCGCAGCGCCGCCAACATGAAATTCGATTTCATTGCAATGGAGAAATCAGCATGACTGCCCGAGAACTCAGCGGCCTGACCGCCTTCGTCACCGGCTCGGGACGCGGCCTCGGCCGCGTGATGGCCGACCGCTTGGCCGAACTTGGCGCAAACGTCGCGGTCCACGACCTCGATTGGGCCCGGCCATCTCAATATGGCGAATTCGCGGACCTCGGCGACTCTGCCAGGGGCTTGGAGAAGCATGGGACGCGCATCACCGCGGTCACCGGCAACATCGGCGACAAGCAAGCTGTCGCGGAAATGAAGAGGAAGATCGAGGCGGAGCTCGGCGACGTGCACGTCTTGGTAAACTGCGCCGGCGGCGACATCGGCGCCAAGGGCGTAAAGCCCAATCCCAACAACGCACTGGACATCGACTACGAAGACATCAAGGTTCTAACCGAGAACAACCTCATCGGCACGATGCTGGTCTGCCAGGCGTTCGTTCCGCCGATGGTCAAGCGTGGCTCAGGCTCGGTGATCAACATCGCCTCGGCGGCAGCGCATATCGGATGCTCGCCCGAGGTGGTCTACTCGACGCTCAAGGCGGCTGTCGTCCATTATACGCGCTGCCTCGCCAAGGAACTGATCGACGATGGCGTACGCGTCAATGCGGTGAGCCCCGGCGCCACCAAGACGGCACGGTTCCAGGCGAGCCGCGTGGTCGATCCGCAGCGCATGGATTCGAGCAAGAAATCGCTGAACCGGTATGCGGAGCCTGAAGAGATCGCCGAAGCGGTGGCCTTCCTCGCCGGTCCGCGCGCGCGCTTCATCAACGGGCAGGTAATCCGAGTCGATGGCGGTTTCACGATCTTTCCAGGTTAGGCCGCGATCGTCCATACCGGGTACCGGAAGCAACTTCGCCATCGCGCGCTGTAAATAGCTCCGCCCGAGTTCGGCCAGAACTATGCACTGCATTACAGTCGGAGCTTGACAAAAACTGCGGTATAGCGGGTATATTAATCGAATAATATGACACCATCCATTGTGAGGAAGGCGGGTGGCAAACCTGGGAGGAGACCAAGATGAGCCGCTACAAGTCAGTCGGATTCCTGCACGGCATGGTTTTGGGCGTGGCCCTGACGACCGCGACTGCGGCCCATGCCGAGACCTTGACGCTCTATTGGAACGCCGGCCACGCCTATCAAGCTTATGCCGATGCAATAGCAAAGTTCGAGGCCGATCATCCCGGATGGTCGGTGCAGTGGGAGAAATTCCAGTGGCCGGATATGCGCACCAAGCTGGTGGCGGATTTTGCGGCGAAGAGTCCGCCCGATCTCGTCGCCGAACCCGGCGGCTGGGTGCAGGAATTCGGCCAGCGGAATCTGCTGCGGCCGCTGAACGACTTCATCGAACAAGACGGCAAGGCGATCGGCTATCCCGACGACTGGCAAGCCTATTCCGTCGAGCGCAACAAACTCGGCGACCAGTACTATGGCGTCCAGATCCACCTCACCTGCGCCACCCTCGTGTACAACGTCGATATGCTTAAGCAGGCGGGCTTCGACGCGCCGCCTGCGACCTGGGAGGAGTTCCTGAAGGTTGCCAAGGCGACGACGACCGGCGCCCGCTTCGGCTTCGCTCCCAACCCCAGCATCGGATATTATTCGTCGTGGCTGCTGCAGAACGGCGTAAGCTATTACGATCCCAAGACAAACAAGGTCAATCTCGACAGTCCTGAGGCGATCGAAGCGATCCAGTTCCTCGCCGACCTGATCCACAAGGAAAAAGCAGCGACCAAGCCGGCGGCGGGTGCTGACTATGAGGGTCCGCAAAAGCTGTTCACGGCCAACCGGGTCGCAATGATCATAACCGGTCCGTGGGACGTGAAGCCGATCCGCTCGGGCAACCCGAAGCTCAACTGGGCGGTTGCGCCATCACTCAAGCACAAGGTGCAGGCGACGTTCGCGGGCGGCGTCAGCGTGATGATCCCTAAGGACGCCAAGCACCCGAAGGAGGCCTGGGAGTTGTTGAAGCGGCTCGTCGCGCTCGACACGGAACTGGCGGCTACCAAGGAAGCGGGCATGACGATGCCGCGCAAATCCTGGGCCGAAAACGCCGAGGTTCAGGCCGATCCGGTCATCGGCAGCTTCAGCAAATGCCTGCCTTACGCGCAAGACGTCACCGCCGAGCTGCGCCTCACCGGCAAGCACGCGCGAATCGAGAAGCTTCTGCAAAGTGCGCTCGAGGATATCATCTACAATCAGAAGCCAGCAGCCGAGATTATGCCGAAATTCGCGGCCGAGGCCAACGTCATCCTGGCCAACAACTAGGCCGATGTTTATCAGCGGCAGCACCGATACGGCCGATACGGACATTCGCGTCGGCGCGATGCCGACCCGGCGAGCTGCCCGCTTCAGCCGGCGCACCAGACAAACGCTTCTCGCTTACCTGCTGCTGTCGCCAGCAATCCTCTATTTCTCGGTCTATTTCTTCTATCCGATAGGACTGGAGTTTTGGGCGAGCCTGTACAGCGGCCAGCCGCTGATCGGCGAGAGCCGATTCGCCGGACTGGACAACTACGTTGCTGCCCTCGGCGACGCGCGCGTTCGGCAGTCGCTCTTCGTGACGCTGGCCTTCGCGATAGGCGTCACCGCGGCCAGCATCGCCATTGGCCTCGGACTGGCGGTCGTGCTCAACCGGCCGATCCCGGGGCGCACTCTGATCCGCGCAATCATCTTCTTTCCCTACATCACCTCCTTCGTGATCGTCGCGTTGATGTGGCAGGCAATTCTCGATCCCTACACTGGCATCTTGAACAGCTTCCTTGCCGAGCTTGGGCTGCCGACCCAGAATTGGCTCGGCGACACCTCGACCGCGCTGCCGACCCTCATCGCCATCACGGTGTGGAAGGATGTCGGCTATGCCATGCTGATCTACCTCTCCGCGTTGCAGTCGATCCCGTCCGACTTCTACGATGCCGCATCCATCGACGGCGCCACGCCGACGCAGCAATTCCGCTATCTGACCTGGCCGTTGTTGACGCCGACCACGCTGTTCATCGCGGTCGTCAGCACGATCAGCCAGCTACAGGAGCTGGCGCCGGCCTACCTGATAACCAAGGGCGGACCGGCCGACGCGACGCGGTTCTTCAGCCTGCACGTGTTCGAGGCAGCCTTCTTCGAGCTCAACATCGGCTACGCCTCGGCGCTGTCTTTCCTGATGTTCCTGCTGATCCTGGCCATCACCTTCGTTCAGTTCCGCCTGCTCAACCGCGAAACCACCTATTGAGATTGGCATGACATTCGCAAAAACGCTCCCGTCCTACCTACTGCTGCTCTTCTGCGTGGCGCTGTCGATCTTTCCGTTCCTTTACATGCTTTCGCTGTCGCTGCAGAGCGATGCCGACGTCTTCAGCGGCATTCCGATTCTGATCCCCGAGACGTGGCAATTCACGAATTACATCGACATCTGGCAAAAGGCGCCGTTCGCGCGTTTCACGCTCAACAGCTTCATCATCGCCGGCGGGATTACCTTCCTCCATCTGATCTTCGATCCGTTGATCGGCTACGTCTTCGCGAAAATGGAATTCGCCGGTAAGCGCGTCATGTTTGTCGCGGTGCTGTCGACGCTGATGATCCCATTCTTCATCCGCATGATCCCGCTCTATGTGCTCACCGCGCGGATGGGATGGCTCAACACCTATCAGGGCCTTATCCTTCCATTCGCCATGAGCGCCTACGGAATCTTCCTGATGCGGCAGTTCATCCGTCCGATTCCCGACGAGTTGCTTGACGCTGCACGGATGGACGGCTGCTCGGAACTCGGCCTTTACTGGCGCATCGTGCTGCCGCAGGTCCGTCCGGCACTGGCGACGCTGGCCCTCCTCACCTTCGTGTTCCAGTGGAACGAATTCCTCTGGCCGCTGGTCGCCGTCAACACCACCGAAATGCGGCCGATCACGACGGGACTGACGCTTTTCAACCAGGAATTCTTCACCCAGTGGAACCTGACGGCGACGGGCGGGATCATTCTCTTCATCCCGAGCCTGCTGCTGTTCCTCTTCACGCAGCGCTACTTCGTCCGCAGCGTGATGCTGGCAGGCATGAAATGACCATTCGGAGTTATTGCATCCCATGACGTCTCGCCGACCGAACGTGATCGTCTTCTTCACCGACCAGCAGCGTTGGGACACCGTTGGCGTCCATGGCAATCCGCTCGAGCTTACGCCAAATTTCGATCGCCTCGCCGGGACCGGCACGTTCGTGGCGAATTCGTTTACCTGCCAGCCCGTTTGCGGCCCCGCCCGCTCCGTCTTCCAGACGGGGCGGTACCCGACCATCACCGGCTGCTACCGCAACGACATCCCACTGCCGAAGAGCGAGCGCACGCTCGCGCACCATTTCGCCGCAGCAGGTTATGACACCGCCTATATCGGCAAATGGCACCTGGGGTCCGCCGAGCCGGTCACCCAGGAAGAACGCGGCGGCTATCGCTACTGGCTGGCCTCCAACATCCTGGAGTTCACTTCCGGCCCCTTCGACACCGTCGTCCACGACAATGACGGCAAGGCGGTGAAGCTGCCGGGATACCGCGTCGATGCCCTCACCGACGCTGCAATCCGCTATGTCGCATCGAGGGAAGACGAGCCGTTCTTCCTATTCCTGTCCTTCCTCGAGCCGCATCACCAGAACCAGACGGACAACTACCCTGCCCCGCTCGGATACGAGGACAGGATCCGCAAGAAGCTCGCCATTCCCGGCGATCTCGCCGCACTTGGCGGCACGACAGCGGAACATTTCCCCGGCTATCTGGGCATGGTCGCACGCCTCGACGAGGCGTTTGGACGGCTGGTCGAGGCGCTCTACAGCCTTGGCCGGCTTGACGACACGATCATCCTCTTCACCTCCGACCATGGCTGTCACTTCAAGACCCGCAACAACGAATACAAGCGTTCCTGTCATGAGGCGTCGATCCGCGTGCCGACGCTATTCCACGGCCCCGGCTTCCAGCGCATCGGCACATATGAAGGCCTGGTCAGCCTCGTCGATCTCGCGCCGACCCTGCTCGCCGCGGCCGGCCTGAAAGTGCCCAATTCGATGCAGGGCGTCTCGCTGCTCGACGCACTGCAGGGCGAACGGCCGTCGCGCGACGAGATATTCATTCAAATCAGCGAGCACCATGTCGGCCGCGCGTTGCGCACCAGACGGTGGAAATATGAGGTCGAGGCGCCGGGAAAAGACGGCTGGCGGGATTCCGGCAGCGATTTCTATGTCGAGGCGAGGCTCTACGACCTCGATGGCGATCCGAACGAGCTAACCAATCTCATAGCTTCGCCCGATCACGCAGAGACGCGTGCATGGCTGCGAGGCCGCATCGTGGCCCTGATGGAGGAGGCCGGCGAGGCAAGGCCCGAGATCCTTGCCGCCGGGTATGGAAGCTGGAATGAAATCCGGCTGAGCGACAGCTGATCATGTCACGTCGCGCAGCGGATCCAACAATGCACGAGAGAAGTTCCGATCGCAGAAAGGCGCCGACCATGGCCGATGTCGCCCGGCGCGCCAATGTATCGACCGCTGCCGTGTCGTACCTGCTCAGCGGCGACAGCACGCGCCTGAAGTTCGTCGGCAAGGAGGCGCGGCAGCGCATCCTCGAGGCCGTCGCTGAGCTCAACTACGTGCAAAACCGCACCGCGCGGCAGCTGCGCCGCCAGCAGGCCGAGCGAATCTGCCTTGTACTGCCTCGTCTCGGCGTGCCGTTCAGCGACCGGATCGCGCAGGATATCCAATCTGCAGCGGCGCTGAGGGGATTTTCGACAATTATCACCGCGGGAGACGCCTTCGAGCGAACCGACCGGATCGTGAGGGAAATCGAGAGCGGGCTGGCAGACGGCATTATCGCCGACTGGCAGCATCTCTCCGAGCCCGAGGTGATGCTCTTGGCCGCGCGCCTGGCGGCCGCGGGCCGGCCAGCGGTGATCTTCCATCCGACCATCGAGCCGGCAGGCTTCTCGGTTGTGCGCCAGCATACCGGCAGGGCCGTCTTCGAGGCTCTCGACTACCTCTACGGAGCCGGCCATCGCTGCATCGCCTATATGGTGCATGAGCAAGCGGTGGACGCGAGCCGTCTCGCCGCCTATCGCAGCTTCCTGCAAGCACGCGCCCTTCCGCTGCGAGACGACCTGGTGATCGGCGGTGCAGAGGCGCGCAAGGCTGCGTTTGCCAATGCTACGGCGCTGGCCGCCCGCAAGGATCGGCCGACCGCGCTTTTCGTCGAATCCGATTTTGCCGCCGTGACCGCCCTGCACGCATTCGAGGAGGCCGGCCTCTCCGTGCCCGGCGACATTGCAGTCATCGGCTGCGGCAATATCGACGAGGGCGAATTCAGTCATCCGGCATTGACGACAATCGGCCCCGAAACTGCCCACTACGACCATCTTGCCGATCATCTGATCTCATTGATCTCAGCAACACCGGGCGCAATACCTACCCTTTTCAGCGTTTCGTGGCAGTTGGTCCGTCGCGCGTCCGCATGAGCAGGATCGCCGCTATTTGACGCCCACGCTTTCAGGCCAGAGGACCTGGATTTCCTTTGGCAGCGCATCCCGCACCTTTGCCGACTGGCCAAGGTCGATATGCCGTGCAAGCACACGCAGCACTGAGCGTGCCGCATCCTCGGGATCGACAGGACGAGTCGATTTCAATTCATCGGCGATGTGTTGCAGGAACTTCTCGAGCGAGCGTGTCTTGTCGGGCATGTCGGCGGGCCGATAGCGATCATAGTAGGCGCCGCGCACTAGCAGCGGCAGTTCCGCTCCCAAGTTGGCCCCAGTCCGATCTGCAGCCTGTCGCGAAGGGTTCGCAGAACGGCGCCCAATGTATGCCAGGCGACGTGTCGATCCGGACCAAGATCCGCCATGATCTCGTCAAGCCAGATGTTTGTTATTTGCAGCGTTTTGTCAAAAACGTCCAAGCCGGTTGCGCTCATCGTCGCCTCCTCGAAAGGTTCTGCGGGCGAAACGGCGACCGGAGATTATTGTTTCGTGGTCCTGTGAAAATCGTCCTGGCAAAGCGGCGGAAACCGGTTCGGTCGAAGAGCCTGTCGGCGTCAGGTCTGCTCTACACTCTGCATCTGCTGGATTTCGGCGATCTGTCGGAAGCGGCCGTTTTCCACCCCGTTGAGTGCAGTCACAGCGGCCAGATTGTCGCCCTTTTCATCCCACCGCACCGGCTCGCGATAGGCGATTCCCTTGAAACGGATATCGCGCACCGCCGCCAGAACGTCGCGCCGGCTCGGATATCCCTTGGATACAGTGCTGGCGTCTTTGATCGCGGCAAGGAGAAGGCAGGCCGAATCGTAGGCATTCACGGCATAATTGCGCTTCGGCTTCGCCTCGCCAGCTTCGGCGAGCGTCGCTTCCAAGCAATCCCTTCGCGCGTCAACGACGCCCGTTCAACCTTCCCACAGTTGTATTCGGCGCCCTGCGTTCCGATCATTAAAGTCGTCCTTGCTGATCCGAAAGGTGGTTGTCCTCCGCCTAACTGAGCTTGTGCTCATCGGTTCCGAACGCCGTCTCAGCAATGAGACCAGTCCTCACGTTGCCCGAGCCCGGGTATCTCTTGACTGACTGAGCGGCCCGCGCCGACAATGGCATTGGGAAGATGGCGGGATGGCGCCACGGTGTTCGGCACCACTTGGCGATCAAGCTGCGAAAGGGCTGTCATGGATTGGAAGCTGGAACTAGTCCCGGTCCCCGTATCGGACGTCGATAGAGCAATTGCCTTTTATGTTGGGAAGGTCGGCTTTCATCTCGATCACGACCACACCGTAAGCGACGAGATACGTTTCGTGCAATTGACGCCGCCCGGTTCGGCCTGTTCGATTGCCATGGGCAAGGGCCTCGTCGACAGCCCCGCGGGATCCATAAGGGGCCTGCAACTGGTCGTGCCCGATGTCGATGAGGCACACCGGTACCTGGCCGCTCAAGGTATCGAGGTCAGCGATATCAAGGATTTTCCCTGGGGCAGATTTGTCTTCTTTGAGGATCCCGACGGCAACACCTGGTCTGTCCAGCAACTTCCACCTCGCAGCTGAGGTGGCGCGCTGCGGCAGTGTCGTGCCCCGACGCAGATAGCGCGGGATGCACGGTTCAATTCGAACGCATCCCGGCCTAACGCCTCTTCTCGTCGAAGGCGGCATTCCAATTGTGATAAGGCGCGCGATAGGTGGGGATGCGGTCCTCGACATCGGCAAGCGCTTCGAACGGCTTGTGCGGTTCGGCCTGATACCAGAAGGCGACCGACGAAATGTCGTCCGAGCGGCGATTGGCGTGACCGTGCTCGATGGTCACCCGGATCCGTTTGTGGAAGATGACCGGGTCCTCTATGTGCCAGCGATAGAGCGTAACCGGCTCGGTCCAGTTCGGCCCGCCGGCGGCGATGATGCCGTGATAGGGCGCGCTGTAGTCCTGTGTCGGGCACCATGCCGTATTGAAATAATCTTCCGTGCCGGTGCCGTGCAGCGTCGGCGGCCAGGCATCGTTGGCGCCGGGGCCGGTCTCGCCGCGATCGTCGATCAGTTCGGCCTTCGGTCCGATGCGCGGATCGGGCTTGCGCACTGTATCCGGCACGGAAATGCCCGGCTCGCCATCGACGAAGATCATGTCGTCGCCCTCGCCATACCAGTCCCATAGTGCGGAACGCCGCCGCGAATAGACGGAATAGAGCACGCCGACATAGTGGCCATGACCTTCCGCCTCCAGGATGGTGTAGTTGCGGTTCCCGTCGGTGTTTTCCCCGCCAAACAGGACCTGCTCGTTGGCCAGCCCCGTCTCGTCTATGCCATCAGGTCGCTGCTGCCTGTATTGGGCGTGGAAGCGGCCCAGGCCTTCCTCGAGTTCCTCATGCAGTTCGAGATCGACATAGTAATAGAAAAGCAGGTCGTCCTCAGCCTCATTGGTGACGGTGAAGCGCATGTGGCTGGCAAACGGCATCGGAAAGTAGCAGTTGAAGGCCTTGCCATCCTCGGGACTTGCCTGCACCGGCAGGCTGGCAAAATTGCGCGTGCGGGCGTGGCCCATGCCGAAGAAATCGCCGATCGGCGTTTCGATGCTCGGATGTGCCTCACCATCCCAATAGGCGCGCAATACGATCTTGCGCAGGAACGCCTCGCTCTCGCAGGCGAGCGTCGCCCAGATATGCGTGACGATGCCGGCACCGTCATGCTCGGCAATCACCACCGTCTGGCCGGGTTCAATGTGCAGCCGGTCGTCATTGCCGCCGGTGTGGTCGTAGCTTGAGAACCGGCGGGTTTTGGCGTCGCGCAATTTGGCGAGCCCGCGAAGCGGCGACAAGCCGGCATTATCCATGTGTTTCTCCTCTTGCTTCAGCGGTTATTTCAGGCCGCTTGTCTTGATCGATTCCATGATCTGGCGTTGGAAGATCACGAAAAGAACCAGCATCGGCACGGCTACGATGGTCGAAGCGGCCATGACGTAGTTCCAGGCGGCGGCGTACTGGCTCTTGAAGTTCGCAATGGCTACCTGCACCACCCAGAGATCGAGGTCCGATGTGATCGTCAACGGCCACAGGAAAGCATTCCAGTTGGCGAGGAAGAACAGGATCGCCAGTGCCGACAGGATCGGCCGGCTGAGCGGCAGGATGATGCTCCAATAGATGCGCCAGTAGCCGGCACCATCCATGATCGCCGCTTCTTCCAGTTCCCTGGGCAGCGACAGGTAGTATTGCCTGAGCAGAAAGATGCCGAACGCGTTGAAGATCGCCGGAATGATCAGCCCGGCATAGCTGTCCAGTATGTGCAGCATCCGCGTCAGGATGAACAGCGGCACGATGATGACCGGCAGCGACACCAGGAAGGTCGAGAACATGGCAAGGAACAGCGTGTCGCGGCCCGGAAAACGGAGCCGTGCGAGCGAATAGCCGGCCATCGAATGGAAGAACAGCGCGGCGACCGTCACCGTCGCCGACACGAAGAACGAATTGAAGAGATAGCGCAGGAACGGCACCTCGGTCAGCACATAGAGGAAATTGCCGAGCGTCGGGCGTTCCGGAATGAGGCTCGGCGTGAAGACGTCGCTCGCCGGCTTGAGCGAGATGATCAGCATCCAGACAAGCGGGAATACCGTCATCAGGCCAAGTGCGGCGGTTGCCAGCATCCAGGCAAGTCTCGCCGCTCGTATCTGCGAACGGCCGGAAGGAGTTCGGCCGTCAGTCATGCTCGAAGCGTCCGCCGCGCGTCAGCACGAAGAAGAAGACCGTGACCAGCATCAGCGCCAGCACCAGCAGCGATGCCATTGCCGATGCATAGCCGAACGCGCCGAACTGGAATGCCTGCTTGTAGATATAGATGATCAGCACCGAGGTCGAATTGACCGGACCGCCTTTGGTCATCACATAGATCAGGTCGAAGACCTGGCCGCCGGCGACAGCCGCGACGAGCGAGACCAGGAGGACGAAGAAGCTGGTCGGCTTGAGCAAGGGCAAAGTAATGTACCAGAAGCTCGTCACCGGCCCGGCACCGTCGATCTTTGCAGCTTCGTAGTACTCTGCCGGGATGTCCTGGAGCCCGCCGAGGAAGATCAGCATGTAGAAACCCATCAGGAACCAGACGCTGACCAGCACCAGCGTGAACAGCGCCAGATTTGGATCGCCGAGCAGCGAAATTCCGCCGAGGCCGACGAGCGGCGCCAGCCGGCTGACGATGCCGACCTTTTCGACCAGCATGAGCTGCCACACGAGCGCCACCACGACCAGGCTGACCATCTGCGGCGCAAAGAACATCGAGCGCATGACCGCGTTGAAGCGGTTGGTCTTCTGCACCAGAAGCGCCAGTCCCAGTCCGGCGACGTAGAGCGCCGGCACCAGCATGACGGCATAGGCTACCGTCACCTTCACCGACGACCAGAACAGCGGGTCGCCCCACATGCGCCTGTAATTGACGAACCCGACGAACCTGTAGCCGCCGAAGCCGTTGACCTCGAAAAACCCGACGGCGAGCGACAGCAGCATCGGCACGCCGACGAACACCAGCAAGCCGAGCGCATCGGGCAGGACGAACAGCCATGCGGCGTAGCGCTCCCTTTGCTTGGCGGTGAGGCCGCGGGCGGAATTCGCGCCCGCGGCTGGCGGTTTCATCTGATCCATGCTGGAAAGGGCCTAAAGGATCGGCGCGCCGGAATAGGAAGCGAGGAACGCATCGAGTTGCTGACTGGCCGTCGTCGCCGCCTGCTGGGCATCAACCCCGCCAAGCTGTGCCGACTGGATGGCGTCGGAGATGATCTTGTAGGCCTCCGGCGGAACCCGCGGCTCGGCGCGCGTCCCCGGATGGATCTCCTTGGCGAAGGTGCCGAACTTGCCGGTGCTGAAGACATCGGCGCCGGCCTTCAGCGCGCTGTTGCGCGGCGGCATGTCGCTCTTGGCGACAGTGCACCAGTTGACGACGCGGTCGATCGATGCCGGATCCATTGAGGCCAGCGCCCAGGCGCAGAACTGGGCGGAAGCATCCGGGTTCTTGCCTCCGGCATTGGCGACAAAGGCCCAGCCACCGCCGACGGTGACGTATTTGCCATTGGCCGGTGTCGGCAATTTGAAGATGCCGTAGGGCACGTCCTTGGCGTTGTTGTCCATCGCCGAAATGCCCCAGATGCCGCAGTTCTGCATGGCGCACAGCCCTGCCCCGAGATTGGCGACTATGTCGAAGCCGCCGCCGACCACCTGACGCGGCGCCACGCCGGTATTGATGGCATCCTGCCAGAGTTTCAGCGCCTGGACGGTGGCCGGCGAATCGAAGGCGCTCTTGCCGTCCTTGCCCTGGAATTCGCCGCCGCCCTGCCACAGGAACGGATACCAGGTGAAGTTCTGGTAATAGCCGGGAGTCGTTTCGAACAGCACGCCGTAGCGACTGGGCGTCGTCAGCTTTTTGGCGACCGCCAACAGCTCGTCCCAGGTCTTCGGCACGTCGTTCTCGTTGAGCTTTGCATCCTCGAACGCTTTGACCGAATAGTAGAAGGCCATCGGCTCGACTTCCATCGGCACACCGTAGATCTTGCCGTCCACCATGCGGTTGGCGATGACGCTTTCCGGGAAATCGGCTTTGGCGGCATCCTCGATATGCGGCGTCAGGTCGGCAAGTACGCCGCCATTGTAATAACGCAGGAAATCGCCGGGGCTGATGAGGAAGATGTCAGGGCCCTCGCCCGACGCGAAGGCCGTTGCCAGCTTGGAACCGGAGATGTATTCGCTGTTGACGACATATTCGAGCTCGACCTTCTGGTCGTGGCCGTCGTTCCAGTCGGCCACCAGCTTCTCGAACCACTGGACCTGCGGCTTCACGTCTCCCCCAGGCGCATAGAACTGCCAGAATTTCAGCGGCGCTTCCTGAGCGCGCACGGCCATCCTGTTGATGAACGGGAAGCCTGTGAGGCCGGCGGCAGCGAAAGTGGCGCCGCCCTGGATCAGCCGACGGCGGTTCAGGCTGGCCAATGGCCGGTCGCGGGTCGTTTTGTCAGTCATCAATTCCTCCCTTGGATGTTGTTCGGTCGAACGTTGGCGAAGGGACCTCCGTTCCCTTTGCCGGCACCTGGCGTCACGCGCTGTCGAATGGGCTCAACACGCATGGGATCACTTCGGTGCGCGGCGCGCCCTCGACTTTGCCACCCAGCCGTTCGAGCAGCATTTGCGTGGCGCGCTTGGCAAGCATTGTCGGACTGTTGCCGACACGGGTCAGCTTCGGCCTGACATATTCCAGTTGAGGCAGGTCATCGAAGACTGCGATGGCGATATCCTGAGGGATATTGATCCCATGGTCGTAGAATTCGGTCAGCGCACCGGAGGCCATCAGATAATTGGCGAAGAACATCGCCGACGGCAGGTTTCCGCCGTGCTTCTCCCTGAGCCAGGTGACCGCTTCCCGCCCTGACGGGGCAAGATAGCTTCCCTCGAACCGCAGATCGGCGGAGATTGGCACGCCATTGTCGGCGAGCCCTTTTTCGAAGCCGGCGGCACGCGCCATCGCCTCCTTGAAAAAGGCTGGCCCGGTGACATGGGCGACGCGGCGATGGCCCCTCTTCGCCAGATACTCGCCCATCAGATAGCCGCCGCCGAAATCGTCCAGCTGGACGCTGTCGACAGCATGGTTCGGCAGATGGCCGATGAAGACGGCGGGCAGATCGAGGCTGAGCAGTTCGCTGTGCATGCCGTGCAGCGCGAAGTCGGCAACGATGACGCCGTCGACCCGCTTGCGCCCTATCTGGCGCAAATACTCGCGGCCGTGATCCTGTGAATGTCCGCCCGGCACGTCGGTGTTGAAGATCAGCATGTCGAGGCCGACCACTTCGAGCGTCGACTGCGCCGTTTTCACCAGCTCCGGATAGAACGGGTTGCGGATGTCCGGGATCAGCATCGCGATGATGTTGGTGCGGCCGGTGCGCAGGCTTTGCGCCTGCGGGTTCGGCGTGTAGCCGAGTTCGTCGATCGCCGCTTGTACGCGTTCACGCAGCGATTTCGATACCCGGTCCGCATGGTTGATGACATGCGACACGGTCGTGCGCGACACGCCCGCTCGCGTAGCAACTTTGGAAATCGTGCTCATGGTGACAGGTTATGAGCACATGAATGCATTTGCAAATCGATTTTACCGGTGTATCGCAAATTAGGGCCGTCAGGCGGATTGCGCAAAATGCCAAAAGAAAAGGCCGGACTGTTAAGCCCGGCCAAGTGTGAAGGTCTATAACCTCCAGAGGGGAACGCGCCGGACGCAATGGGAGGAGACATCCGACGCAATTCGCATATGGGTCTGTATTGGTGGCGTTTCAACGATGCGGCAGTAGACCAACGGCGTTGCTGCCATAGAGCCAGAAACGCAAAGCATTCGAAGGGGGCGGTGGATCGCAGCTGCCAGTTGGACACAAAGGTCGCCGAATGCAGGGTGGCTCCTGGCATAGGGACTTCAGTCTGTAGGCCTATCGACCAAGGACCCGCACAGCCAAACTTTGGTCCGAGGCTGCTATCGCAAAAGCCCGAAATGCGAGAGTTTCAGGAACTGAGTTCCGAGGAGCCCCGTTGCGATGCCGACTGTTACAGGAGGCCGCCATGGACCCGAGCATTCACCAGGCACGTTGGCTGCTTTTTCCGCTATTTGGCCTGTGTTTCGGGATCGCGGCCATTGGATTTATTGTTGGCTGACAGTGGGAACTCGGCGCTATCGCGGAGAGACGCAACCACGGGAAGGCAAAAGGCTTGCGCAGTAAATAGTCCCTTCCTGCGCTAGCGAGACCCACCAGTTACCATCGTGGGACTGGTGGGCCTTGACG
Source organism: Mesorhizobium sp. M0590 (assembly GCF_040320905.1). NCBI lineage: Bacteria > Pseudomonadati > Pseudomonadota > Alphaproteobacteria > Hyphomicrobiales > Phyllobacteriaceae > Mesorhizobium > Mesorhizobium sp. M0590. The sequence continues at coordinate 64,665 of NZ_JAMYQN010000003.1, read as the reverse complement.
TTCCGGACGCAAACCATTGTTTTAAGCATCACACGAATTCGAACAGGAGGCAGTACGACAGAGCCGTATGATTAAAGGGAGTTCCGACATGCGACTGGCAAGTTCATTGATGACGACCCGGAAACGAAGGACCGGATCTTCACGAGGACGTCGTGTCGGCATTTCTGTAGTCGTCTTGACCTTCATTCTCGTCGTGAGCCCCTATCGCGTCTTGTTCGATGGATCATCGCAGCCGCTCGGCCCGCAGGCTGCCTGGGCCAAAGATGGCGGGAACGGCAATGGCGGGAACGGGAACGGGAATGGGAACGGCAATTCGGGCAATTCGGGTGGAAACTCCGGCAATTCGAACTCGAACGCTGGTGCCGGCAAGGGCAAAGCAAAGTCGCAGGACGACAATCTCCCTGATCCCGCCCCTGCGGTAAACCCCGATAGCAAGCCAAAACTCTTTGTCAACGCATCCACAGGAGACCGGGTCGAGGTGAGCGGCCCGAGCATTGGCGTGGTGCATTCGAACGGACTCAGCGAACGCATCGACAGCGACCAATATGAAATGCGGGATGCCGAGGGCCGCATCATCATTCGGCGCCTGGCGACGCGTTCCGATCGGGACAGGTTGCTTGGAATGATCAACTGAGGGCCAGTTCACATGGCCGCGCAGTGCGGCAATTTCGGCTCAAGCATGATCGCGAACAGGCGGATGGCGGCGCTCAGTCGCGTCGCGCAAGGTCATGGCGGCTTCGGTCCTATTGCTGACGTTGAGCTTGGCCAGGATTCGCGTCATGTGGTGCTTTATCGTCTTTTCATGCAGGTTCAGCCGAAGCCCGATCCGCTTGTTGCTCAGTCCCGCGGCAACCAGCGTCAGGATCTCCCTTTCGCGGCTGGTGAGGTCGGCAAGTCCTTCAGCTTTCGCCGGCTCTTTTGATTGAGCCGAGAGATCGGCCAACAGGCGCGCCGACAATTGTGGACAGACATATCGTTCGCCCGACGCTACCGTGCGCAGGATCGCAGCCAACGTCCTCGACCCGACCCCCTTCAGAACATAGCCCCTTGCCCCGCTCTGCAACGCGGTCATCACGTGCTGGTTTTCTTCCGAAACGGTCAGCATCACAATTTTCAGTGCCGGATGCCGCTCAAGGGCCGGTCCGATCACGCCAAGGCCACCTCCAGGAACCGAGATGTCCATCAGCAGAATGTCGGGCCGCTGGTCTTCGATTATCCGCAGGGCATCGTCTCTGCTGCTTCCTTCACCGACGATCTCGAACCCGCCGATCTGATCGAGCGTGCGCACAACGCCTTCCCTGAACAGCGGGTGGTCGTCGACGATGGCGAGCTTGATGGCTACTGTCATGTCTGCCCCATTTCAACGATGTTGAGAGCCATTCTTACGACTGTGCCACTCTGTGAGGAAGTCACGGTAAACTGACCCCCGAGGCTTTCCACCCGCTCGCGCAGCCCAACGAGTCCCAGCCTCTCGGGACGCACGATTTGCGGGTCAAAGCCAGCGCCGGCGTCGGCCACTTCGATACAAACGCGCTCGCCGTCGAAATGTTTCTCGACCGACTGACCTTCACCTCCGGCATGACGGAATCCATTGTTCAGCGCCTCCTGGACGAAGCGGAAGATGCAGATCTTGGCCGCCGGCGACAACGGCGCATGGCCGCCGGTCATCGATAATCTCACTTTGACGCCGGTTCGTTCTTCGTGCGCCTGTACGGCTAGCTGGAGAATTTCACCCAGTTCGGCATGCTCGATATGCGGCAGGACAAGGCCCTTGCTGATGCTCCTGATCTCGCGCATGGCATCGTCCAGATGTGCTTTGATGGCCAGCAATTCCTGTGCACGCTTCGATTGCGGCGTAGCGGGATCGGCAATGACGGGGCTGTCGATCCCCAGCGCCGCGAGAGCAACCAATTGCGCGGGGCCATCGTGCAAGTCCGCACCGATGCGCCTGAGATAGCGTTCGTTAAGTGCGGTGGCACGCTGCGAGGCACGCTGCACCCGCAGCCTCAACAGTCTGTTTTGCGCAAGCAGATCGGAAAGCTCGGCAATGCGCTGCTTCAACGAGCGGCTCTGCGAACTGATCATGCGGCTGCCACGGAACACGATTGCCGACAGCCCGAGAAAGAAGGCCGCTGTGACGGCGGCAACGTCCAGCCAGGTTCGAATGAGCGCCTGATGCAGGTTTCTTTCAAAATCAGTGGCGACCTCGTAGAATTCCGAAACGGCCACCACTTCCCCCGACCATGGCTGCAGCACCGGATTGTAGATCTCGAGGAGATGCAAGCCGCTGGCTCTTTCGGCCTCGCTGTCCGGATCGTCGAGCTTGTCGAACTCCGAGACCATTTGGCCTGCGAATGCCGCCCGGAGATTGTCGCTGGGTTCAAAGCGCTTGCCGATCAATGTCTTGTCGGTCGAATACAGGATGGTTCCGTCGCGACGCCAGAGCTTGAAGGATTCGAGCCTTGTGCCGAGTGCCCCTTGTCCCAGCGTTTCATCGAGCGCGTGGGCGACGCTCTCGTCGAGCAATTCGCTCTTGCGCATATCCGGTAGCAGCGGCGCGATAACGCTGTCCACGTAAAGAGCCGTCGCGGAAGCCGAATTCTGCGTGACCACGGTTTCTATATGGTTCGTGACGGAAATCCCCACCACCACCATGGCTGACAGGGAAAATAGACCGCCCGCGAGCAGGAACTGCGTTGCCAGCGACAGCGCATTCCAACGGTCAACAAGGCTTGTCAGCCTGTGTGGCTTGGTGTTCCGAATGGCCCGCTCGGCAGCACGCCGCACCAGTGGCGCGATTCTGGAGAGCCGGCTAATCCGTTGTCGAACGTCGCTGAAAGACGCCATCCTAGGTGTGTAACCGATCAATCGCGATGGAACTAGGGCCTGATGAGAGGGCGAACAGCGTATCCGGCGCTTTTTTGGGCAAACCGTCTCATTGCGTCGTTCGGTAAAGCTCGGACGCGGCCTGCTTCAGTGCCGCCCGTCCATCCGGCCTCAGATACATCATGTGCCCGCCCTCCAGCACCTCGGTGCGAATGGGCTTTGCGCCGGCAAGCGAAGGAATTTGACCAAGCAGGTAGCGCGAGCCCATGTACGGCGTCACCAGGTCGCTGTAGCCGTTGACGATCAGCACGCCGAGGCTGGGGTTTAGCACGCGCGCCTGTTGAAGGTCGTCCATGACACCCGCATAGCCCTGACGCGTCGCGCTCGTCCCATAGTCCCAATTGCCGCTGACTTCACGGTTGAGAAGCCGATAGCTGATATCCGTGCGGAAGTTCAATTCATCACGCACATAGCCGACGAAAGCGGAGGTGAGCGCCGGCACGCTTCGGTCGAGCACCGGATCGGGACCCTCGACTCCCAGGCTCTCTGGCGCCACGTCCGCTGTCGCGATGTTGCCGTCATAGGCGCTGAGAACATTGCCCTTTGCCCGTGCAAACTCCTTGGCGAACAGCCCTATGGGAATGCGTGCAAAGTGCCGCTGGACGAGATCGAGCGGCAGACCGGTGATTGCGGCGACACGCTGGCTCGCCAGGCGTCCACCCTGCTCCAGCCCACCTGCCAGCGCGGCCAGATAATCGCCGAGCGCATAGCGTTCGACTTCCGCCAGCCGCTCCTGCAGGGCCGGGCCGGAAACGCCTTCGCTGTGTAGGCGCACTGCCGCCAGCGACGGCAGTTCCAGCGCCCAGTGGAGCGGCTGGAACTCGTCCGGGCGCACCAGCGTGAATTCGAGCGCCGGCGAAATCAGCACGACGCCACTCGGGCTGATGCCGATGTCTTCCTGAAGCTTCCTGGCGAGCAATGCTGCTCGAAAGCCGCCATAGCTTTCGCCAGCCAGGAAGACAGGCGATACCGTACGGTTCGTCTGCGCCAGATAGAGCCGGATAAACGCGCCTATCGACGCGGCGTCCTGGCTGACGCCCCAGAAGCTGTGTGCTTCCGTGCCGGGCGCTTCACGGCTGTAACCGGTTCCAACAGGGTCCACAAAGACCAAGTCGGTCATGTCGAGCCAAGTGTCGGGGTTGTCGAACAGCCTCTGCGGCGGCGGCAAGAAACTTCCATCGGCCGCCGTCGCCAGGACCCGCGGACCGAGCGCGCCGAGATGAAGATAAGCGGAAGCTGCTCCCGGACCGCCATTGAACACGAAGGTGATCGGGCGCCGCGGATCCGGTCCCGTTTCTTTCCCGGAATGCAGTGCATAGGCGACGTAGAAAATCTCGGCGGTGATATCGCCTTTGCCGGACGGCAATGACAGCGTGCCGGCCTTGGCCTCGTAATCGAGCGTGCGTCCGGCAATGACGGTCGAATGATCGGAAGTCTGCGGCGGTGGCAGGAGCGAGAGAACCCCGCCTGTGGGCGGCGGCCGCTGGGCCGTCTCGGCGTGACCCACCCCAACTCCGGCAACCAACAGCAGAAGAGCGACGGCGATTTCTTGCAGCTTGATAGGCATGATGTCTCCGGAGCAATTGGCTGGAAACTAGCACACCGTCGGCCGAAACAAAGTCACAGCACCGTGCGCCAGTACATCTGACAAGAAGAGGGGTCGGATTTGGAAATCCGATGCCCAGGCGGAAGATAGGGCGCGAGGGTCACGGCGGCAGCCTCAACCTCTTCCAGCAGATGCGTGCGGCGGAATGGCGGACCAAACGACTTCGTGAATTTTCTGCCGGTTGACTCGATTGGCCCACTTCCTAGGTTGGCATTCGGGGCTCCCGTGCAATCCGAAGTTGGTATGACATCTTTCCACACCCGAAAGCTTGCCCTTCTCCTTCTATCGGCAAGCGCCGCCATCCTGTCTTCCTGCGTCATGCCCGACGACACGTCGAGCACTGCAAAGGAGGACGCCACGGCGGCGGCAGCCCGCAGGGAGATGGTCGGCCTTAGCGAGGCGGACGTTCGAATGTGCGCCGGCTTTCCGACCGCCACTGCCGAGGTCGGCAAATCCGGCCAGATCTGGACCTATCAGCGCGTCGTTCAACGCGGCAATCTCAACATTGTGGTTCCGACGGTGGCCATTGGCCCGGTCCCGGCGCTCGGAGGTTCCGTCAACGTCGCCCCCGGCGGCTATTGCAACACACAAATTCGAATGGTTGACGGTCATGTTGCCGAAGTTGCCTACGCCGGCGACAACAACCTGCCGAACAACCGCGATGCGCTCTGTGTCAGCACGGTGGACGCCTGTGTCGCCTACGCCCGTCAGTATCATCCAGGCAGGGCAATGGGCAGATAGCGGGATGAGTGGCATTGCCGCTGATCTGAACGCCTGAGATTTCTGGTTTGCCGGCTAGTGACTATCCTCGATCCCGATCGAGCATCACCGATTTGACCTGATATTCCCCGCTCTCAACCGCCGACCCGACCCCATCGCGAATAGTGGAGAAATAGCGGTCGGTTCCGACCTGCCCGCCCTTGAGGGCAATTTCCAGCCCATCGATCGCCTTAATGCTTGAATGCGCCACACAAAGTGGCGAGCCCGGCGATGCCGGCAGCGGCATTCGCACCGTCAGCGCGTCGACGCCCATCTGGCCAAGTGCATGGCTCGACGTGTCGCCGCCGGCGATGACCACGCGCAGTAGCTTCTCTTGAAGCGTCAGTTCGCGGAGAACCTCGCCAAGGCCGTGGCCGAGCTTATGGCGGGCGCCTTCCCGGAGATCGATTTCTGCACCGCGGTCGGCCGCAGGCCCGAGCGCGGTGTAGAGGATGACGCTGCGCCCGGCCCGTAGGCTGGAGCGGCCGGTTGCCACCGCCCGCGCAATCGCGTCGTTCGAAGCCTCAGAAACCAGTTCGACCGGGTCGAGCTCGATCCCGTCGAAGCCGTCGGCCAGAGCATGACGGATCTGTCGTTCCGTCGTCGGCGAGCAGCTCCCCGAGACCACGGCGATCCTGTCGGCAGCGCCCGGCGGCGAAAAGGCGGATTTGGTATCCACGATCCGGTTCGATGCCCATTCGACCAGCAAGGCATATTCGATGCCTGAAGAGCCGACGACGAAATAACCGCCCGGCTTGCGAGCGCGCCAAATCTCCTTGCCGGCAAGTGCCTGGGTTTCCAGGCTATCGACATCGACAAGCACGATACCTGAGCCATTCTCCACAAGCCGGTCGAATGCTTTCGACCGCGACGCAGACTGCAGCGTCGCCAGGTCGACCAGGCCCGAGGCGAGGCTGGTCTGGCGCGACAGATGGATCAGCAGGTCGGATTCGTCCATCGGCGTGGTCGGATGGCGGCTCATCACGGGATGGCGGTCGATGCGGAAATATTTTTCGCGATAGGCCGCGAACAGATGACCGAAGGCGGTGTAGCGCTTCAGCTGCGGCGCGCCGACCACCAGCGGCACGCCGTCTTGCCGGAAAACCGAGCGGCCGATTTCGATCGCCCGGCCGATGCTGCCGATTGCCGGGCTGGAATCGAAGGTCGAGCAGACCTTGTAGTGGCAGATCTCGGCGTTGACGGTCTTCAGCCAGGCGAAGGCATCTCGCAGATGCGTGTCCATCCACTGCGGCGTCTCGCTGCGGCTGGTGCCGGCCAGCCCGAGGGCGCGGCAATGCGCAAATTGCGAAAGCAGCGCCTCGTCCGGCTGGCGCATGAACAGGACGGTCGGCACGCCGCCGAGCTCGAGCGCCTCCATAACGTCGGTCGAGCCGGTCAGGTCATCGCCATAGTAACTCAGAAGCAGGTTTTGCATGACGTCAGGCCGCCTCGCCGCCGCCGAACTTCTCGATCGACCGCGCCAGCTCGACATGGCTCAAGGCATAATCCGCCAACGGAATGTCTTGGACCGCCGCCTGCCAGGCCTGCTGCACGGCGCGCACGCCGGCGCCCGGCCCGTCCGGGTGGCTGACGATGCCACCGCCGCAGAGATAGAGAAGATCGACCGTCCGGCCGGTTCGCTGGAAGGTTTCAGGCGCCTGCCCGCCCCACTGGCCGGAGCTGGCGACCGGCAATGCGCAATCGGCCGGCGAAAAGATCGGCGTGGTCACCGCCTTGAAGGATTCGACGAAGGACCAGTCGGGTTCCCAGTATTTCGAGGCGATGCCGTTGATCTGGAACTGGTCGACGCCGAGCAACCGCCAGAACTGCTGCCAGACCTTGAAATCCATGCCGAGGCCGGGATGGCGGGTGAGAATGTCCCAGCCATTGCGGTGGGCATGGAGCACCAGGCTGGAGCGCTTTCGGAGGTAAGCCATGCCACCAAAGCCGATCGAATTGATGTTGACCACCGCGCAATTGCCGCCGGCCTTTGCCACCAGATCGTGGTTTCGCATCATCTCGTCGGGATCGGCATGTGAAATGCCGAAGGCATACATGACCTTCTTACCGCTCTTCTGCTCGTGGTCGAGGATCAGCGGCATGATTGCCCTCACTCGCTCCGACAGCGGTGAATAGGCCGGGCTCATCAGCTTCTCGTCGTCCTTGATGAAGTCGACGCCGGCGGCAATCAGCTCTTGCACCATTGCGGCCGTCTCGTACGGGCGGAGTCCCAGCGCCGGCTTGACGATGGTCCCGATGATCGGACGATCCGCGACACCGGTCAGCCTGCGGCTGCCCGTGACGCCGAATTGCGGGCCCGGATGCGCGCCCCGGTACTCCTCGGGTAGCTTCATGTCGACGACACGGATGCCGGACAGGCCCTTGATCGAAAAGGTGCCGCCGATGGCGATGGTCATCAGCGCCGACAGGTCGGTGCCGATGGCGTCCAGCGGAAAGGCGATATCGATGTCGGCGCGCTTGACCGGGCCGTTGCGTGCTTCGGGGCTTGCTCCGGAACCGGTTTCGGGAAGGGACGGCCGGTCCGCGTCCGGCAGATGCCGTATCGCCAGGACTCGCGCTGCGACCCTGGCCTTGAGCTCTTCGGTCTCGCCGGCCAGCGCGACGAAGGTTCCGGTCGACTGGTCGCTTGCGATCTTGGCCGCCAGCGCCTCGATATTGCCGGGCGTTTCGATGCGATAGGTAAGAACAATCATATTCGCGCGGCCTGCCGGGGTGGTTCGAAAAAGGTTCCTTGGCCCTCCAAATCTGGTATAATGAGTACATAACCATTGCAAGCCCTATCCGGCTTGGCGGTAAGGGCGAGCCGGCAACAGGCGTTCCGGAATTCACGGCGAAAATGCTAGGTATAGGCCGGTCAAAGGAGTGATTCGCGACGATGAACCGTTCGGAGCCGATCGTCCGGCGCAAGCTTTCCGACGAAGTATTCTTGAGACTGAAGCGCCTGATCACCGGCGGCGAATTGCTGCCGGGTGACGACATGCCGTCGGAGCGCGAATTGATGGAGCGTTTCGAGGTCGGCAGGCCGGCGATCCGCGAAGCGATGCAGGCGTTGAGCAATATGGGGCTGGTCGCGATCTCGCATGGTGAGCGTGCCAAGGTGCTGCAGCTCACCGCCAAGTCGATCATCAAGCAGGTCGACGGCGCAGCCAAGATCATCCTGTCGTCATCGAAGGACACGCTCGAGCACCTCAAGAACGCGCGCATCTTCTTCGAGCGCGGCATGGTCAAGGAAGCTGCAGAAAAGGCCACAGCCGAGGACGTGCAGCGGCTGCGGGAAACGGTCGCCGAGCAGCGCAGCCATCGTGGCAACTCGGAAGCCTTCATATCCGCCGACATGAAATTCCACACACAGATCGCGGCAATATCCGGTAACCCGATCTATGTCGCCGTCAGCGAGGCAATGCTAGGCTGGCTAAAGGAATACCACACCGAAATGCTGATCTGGACCGGCAAGGAAAAGTTCACGCTGACCGAGCACGAAGAAATCGTCGGACGCATCGAAGCCAAGGATGCGGATGGCGCCGAGAAGGCGATGATCAAGCACCTCGAACGCTCGCGCGCGCTCTACGTGATGAATTCCGGCAACTGAAAATCAAGTGCAGGTCCCGACCGGCGTCGCGGTCGGACCTTGTTCTCGGCCTACTGGCTGACCACAGATCAGCCTGAGCCCGGACCGACGCAGTTTTCTGTTGCCCTCTGAATCCGGTGTATTTGCCGCGTGTTTTCATTCAGCGATTTCAGCATTTGCATCTTCCCAGCCATGGATTTCCGCGGCCCGCTTTCGTCAGCAGGCCCGCATAGGCCCTGCTGGAGCCCCGCGCTTGTTCTGGAATTGGCAATTCTTGCAAAGACCATGCTAAGCTTGCCATCCACGAGAACGACACCGGGGGGTACCGCAATGGCTGTCAGGAGCCTCCACGTCGTGATCTGGCTGCCGTCGAATTTCTATTCGGCCGTCGTCTCGACGCTCGTGGAAATGTTTCAGCTTGTGAATGACGTCTGCCGTTCACAGGTTCTCTCCTGTGAGTTCGTTTCAAGGGGCGCGCCGTCGGCATCAACCACAGGAATTTTCTTCCCGACGAAGGCTCAACCATCCCGGAAAATGGATGTCCTGATTCTCATTGCGATGTCGGGTGTCGAGATTCCGGAGCTTCTGCGCTCGCTCGACGAGGAGAGTGAACATTCAAAACCGCTGATCGCGCTCGCGCAACAGCAGGACGCAATCATCGCAGCACATTGCGGCGCGTGTTATCTGCTCGCCAATTCGGGATTATTGGACGGTAAACGCGCAACGATATCCTGGTGGCTGAAAGCCGAGGCAAGCCGCCGGTTTCCGCAAGTGCGATGGGACGCTTCCCGCCTGCTCATTCGCCAGGACCGCCTTTACACATGCGGAGGCGGGTTTTCCGGACTCGAACTCGCCAGGGCTTTGCTGATCGATCTGGGCTTCTCGAAGGAGGAGCGGATCATTCGAAAACTTCTGGTTCTTCCTCCGCCGCGCAAATTCCAAAGTCCCTACGAATTTTCCCTCGACGAAATTTCGAACGAGGCCAGCCCATTCGAGAACAAGCTGCGCGAGCTCTCGAAAGACAAGATGTCGGAAATCGATCTGAAATTTCTCGCAACTGAATTGGGCATGTCTTCGCGAACCCTGTCTCGCAGATTTTTCGACGAACTCCAGACAACGCCGGGAAAATGGATCCAGGAACGGCGGCTGGAGTTGGCAAAATCCATGCTTGAGGAAACGAAACTGAGTGTTTCAGAAATTTGCTATCGCGTCGGATATCAGGACGTCGCCTCGTTCAGCCGTCTTTTTTCCAGGACAACTGGAATGGCACCAGGCGAGTTTCGAAAGCAGATCCGGTGACAAGTCGGCATGGAAGTGCTGCCGCTACGGGCAACCGCTGCGGAAGTGCGGCTATCCAAGAGCCTCGGCAAATGACTTCAGCCGATCCGGACGATTGCGTAGGGTGTCATCACAAGATGGTCTCGGCCCGACGCGTCTCGCTGAGTCTGGCGTGACGTTCGTCCATCCCCGATCTTCAGAGGACCCCGATCGGAGCCGAGCCCGGAAACATCGACCGGAAAATCGTCCGAGGTAAGGTTCGCCAGCCAGACGATGATCTTGCCTGTCTGGGAGCGGCCGGCCAGTGCCAATACCCGCGTCTCATCGGTCGTTGTCGCCGCCACATGCGCATGGCCGGCCAGATCGCAAAGTCCTTTCACCGCGTGGAAAATCGGCCGGGGTGCACCTTCTTCGACAGGTTCGCCCGACGAGGCCAGTACGCCGAATGGTCCGGTGAAGCTGCAGAGCGTCAGCATTTCGAGCCCGGCCGGCGCAACGCGTGCGGCATAGCCGATCGTCCATGCGGCCCCGAACAGCCCGGCATGGCGAGGGTCGCGGTCGGCCATGGCAATGCGCTGATTGTCGGGATTGGCCTTGGTCGCGCCGCCATAAGGGTTCTGGCGCATGGCAATGGTCGACGGCCCGATCCGATAAGGTATTGTTCCGAAGATCGTTCGTACTGACGCCGTGATGAAAGGCAGTGCCTCCAGCGATTGCATAACGCTGAGATCGTCGGCGGCGTGCACGATCGGGCAGGTGCAATGCGTGACGAAATCGAGCGGGTCAGCCGGCACACGCTTGCGATTGAGTTCGGTGAAATAACTGAACATGCCGCCGCCGAGGCGGGTGTCGGGAAAGGCGCGCCGCGCCGCGGCATAGACGTCTTCGAGCGGTGGGCATTGCGGCCATGCGCTGCCCGGCGGCGTCGACTGCCGGTCGACCGAGGGCGAGACGGCAATGGCCGAAAGCTTGAGCCCGGCCTGGCGCACCATGTCGGCGACGCCTGAAAGCTCGGCGTCGAGATCGCCGTCGCCGGCAATGACGCATTCGAGCGTTGTCCGGACCGGATAGGCGGCGGCGAGCCGGGCGTAGGATCGCAAGGCATCGAGCTCGTGGCCGCGCGTCGGGTCATAGTGGAACATCAATTGCTGCGGACCAAGCTCGGACAGCACCGATAGCTTGTCCAGCGCCGCCTCGACCTCATCCGGGTAGATGATCACGCCGATGCCCGGCAGCACCGGTCCGGCTTGGCCGAGCCTAACATGAATCGGTTCGGCGCTTGCCGCGGCGGCCGGCACTTTCCCGCGACCCGCTACCCGCAAGCTGATGGTTTGGCGGAAGGTCTCGCCGGCCGGCAGCACGTATGGCCATGGCAGCGCCAGCGGCCGGACATAGGTCTTGTAGGAGGCATCCGACCAGTTGCGCTGGTCCTCCATCTCGAAAGTGTCGCCTTCCATCCGGCATTCGGCGGTGACGTCGGGCCGGACTTCATGAGTGATGGCGCGCAAATCCTTGAAAGGTTGCCAGGGATCGATCAGCTCTGGAAGCCGCGTCGCGACCACGCTGCCGTCGGTATGCTCGACCGTGACCGGGCGGCCGGACAGGCCGGCAATCGGATGCAGGATGCAGAAGCCACAGCGATTGGTTTCGAAATCGCTGTCGGGAAGAGTGCTCACGTCGAAGACCAACTGGCCGTCGGCGGAGCCCTTGATGGTCGCACGGAAGCCGAGCCGGCTTCCCTCTGGTCCGAAACAACCTGCCGAATAGCTGACGAAGAAAGCGTCATCGCCCTGGTCGATGATTAAATCGGTGAGCGTCGGCTCGTAGGTGCCCCAGTCGCGATCCCTGACGATGTAGGCGATGGCACGCAGAACTTCGGTGTCGCCGTGGCGGATGCTGCGCAGATTGCCGTTGACGAAGTCCGCCGTCAGCGCGCCGGCGCGCAGCCTGACCGGTTCGGCTTCAACGGCACGTGTGCCGTAGAGGAGGAAGGCGTCGGCTGTCATTTCAGCAAGGCGTCGAGTTGCACCGGCTCCTGGCTTGCGGCGCCGGCATAGGCTGCCTCGACCAGCGCTAATGTCTTGAGGTTGTCCGCGCCCGAGGTCGCGGGCTCGGTTCCGTTGGTCAGGCAATCGACCCAGTGCTTTTGAATGGCGACGACGCTTTCCTGGATGTTGTGCCACGGCCGTGATGCCCAGGCCAGCAGCGGTGGCGAGACGTCGCTCACGGCTGTCCCGCTCCTGCCGGTGACGGTGAGCCGGTAGCCCTGCGCCAGCCGGATCGTGCCGTCGCTGCCGTCGATCTCGATCAGCGTCTCCGGAAACGGCTCGGTAGCGAGCTTGCTCGCGTAGCTGCAGTCGACCACGGAAGTGGCGCCGCTCGTGTGGTCCATCAGCATCGTCGCAACGTCCTCGCCGGCAATGCCGGGATTGATGCGCGCCGTTCGCGCAGTGACCGTCGAGACGTCGCCCAGCAGAAAGCGGGCGATGTCGAGGATATGGATGCCGAGATCCTCGATAATGAAGCGCTTTCCGGTCGCCAGATAGGGCTGGCCGGAAAACACGTCATAGGCAGAGCGGAACGAGATCCGTCCGAAAAAGGGGGTGCCGATTTCGCCGCTGTCGAGCACGGTACGCACCGCCTGGATCGGCGACTGCCAGCGAAAATTCTCATGCACCATCAGCGGCACGCCGGCGTCAGCACAGGCCTTTACCATCGCTTTGGCGTCGGCAAGCGTCGGCGCAAACGGTTTTTGGCAGATTGCCGGAACGCCGTGCTGCGCCGCCATCTCCACGAGCATTCTGTGGCTTGGTGCGGTGGTGGCGATGTCGACGAAATCCAGCCTTTCGCCGGCAAACAGCGCCGCCGCGTCGGTATAGCGCCGCGCGACCCCGAACTGGTCGCCGACGATCCGCAGCCGGTCCGGATCACGGTCGCAGATGGCGGCGATCGAGGCGCCCTCTATGTCGCGCCAGGCATGCAACTGGTTGACGGCAAAGAAGCCGCAGCCGATCAGCGCTCCACGCAGTTCCGCCATGTCAGCCGGCCTTTGCCATCTGCATCAGCGTGACACGGCTCTGCAGCCGGCGCTGTGCCTGGTCGACGACGACGGCGACGATGATGACGAGGCCCTTGATCACCATCTGCCAGAACGAGCTCACTCCCATCATCACCAGCCCGTCCGAAAGGATGCCGATTACGAAGGCGCCGACAATGGTACCGCCGATGGTACCGCGTCCGCCCGACATCGAGGTGCCGCCGAGCACCGCCGCGGCAATGGCGTTCAGCTCGAAGCTCTCGCCGGTCGCCGGATGCGACGCCATCAGCTCGGACGAGATGATCAGCCCGACGATCGCCGCGCAGAAGCCGGAGAACATGTAGACGAACATCTTCACCATGTTGACGCGGACGCCCGAAATCCGCGCCGCCCGTTCGTTGCCGCCGACCGCAAAGATGTGGCGGCCGAGCGGGGTGTATTTGGCGAGATAGGCCGCCCCTAGCGCAACGACGAGCAGAATCCAGAGCGCGACCGGCAGGCCGAGCAGCCGGCCGGCGCCGAGGTAGCCGAACCCTGTGGTGCCGAGCTCGGGCTTGCCGACGAGATTGGGGAAAGTACGGCCGTCCGACGACAGCAGCGCCAGGCCGCGCGCGACATAGAGCACGCCGAGCGTGGCAATGAAAGGCGCAACGTTAAGCCTGGTGATCAGCAAGCCGTTGACGGCGCCGATCAATATGCCGACGGCAAGCGTGATCAGCGCGATCTCGAAGACGTTGAAATAGATGGTGTAGCCGACCTGCAGGTCGATGCCGTTGAGCACGAGGTAGCCGGCCACCATGCCGCACAGGCCGACGATCGAGCCGACCGACAGGTCGATGCCGCCGGTGATGATGACGAAGGTCATGCCCATTGCGAGGAATGCGTTCAGCGCCACGTGCTTCGACATCAGGATAAGATTGGCGGCCGATAGGAAATTGGGGGCGGCTATCGAGAAGAATAACAGCACGGCGATCAGCGCGATGAACGTCCTCGCCTTCATCAGCGTCAGCAGGACCGAGCCGCCCGACATGGAGTTGACCGCCGCCTTGGCTGGGATGTCAGTCATGCGCCTTGCTCTCCGTGCGGGACCGGTCCGTGGCCGAAGGCCGAGGCAGCGACGAGTGCGGCCTCCGTCGCCTCGGCGCGGTCGAACATGCCGGTCAATTTTCCATTGCTCATCACCGCGATGCGGTCGGACAACGCCATCACTTCGTCGAGATCGGAGGTGGCAAACAGAATCCCCAGGCCGTCGCGCGACAGCTTGCGCATGGTGCGGAACACGTCGGCCTTGGCGCCGACGTCGATGCCGCGGCTGGGCTCGTCCATCAACAGCACCTTCGGGCCGGTGAGCAGCGCCTTGCCGATCACCACCTTCTGCTGGTTGCCGCCTGACAGCGACGAGACTTCCTGCGCCGGATCGGCGACCTTGATCGCCAGTTCGCGCACCGTCCGGGCCACCGCCTGTCTTTCGGCGGCACCGCGAATGTGGAACAGGCGCACGAACCGCGACAGGCTGGCCAGCGTCAGATTGCTGGCGACGGAGAGGATCGACACCAGCCCTTCGCGCTGGCGGTCTTCGGGGATCAGCGCCAGGCCGCGCCGGATGCGCCGCGTCGTGTCGCGCTCGTGCACTTTTTTGCCGGCAATGAATATCGTGCCCGTCGAATGGCCGTGGCGGCCCATGACGCAGTCGAACAGCTCGCTGCGTCCGGCGCCCATCAGGCCATAGATGCCAAGAATTTCGCCGGCGCGCAGCGACAGCGAGACGTGATCGACCGCAAGCCCGCCGGTGACGCGCGGCAGGCAGATGTCCTCGGCGCGGAATATTTCCTCGCCCGGCACATGGCCGTCGGCCTTGGCGAAGTCCTTGGCGTCCGAGCCGATCATCTGCCGCACGATCCACCGGGTGTCGACGTCTTTCATCTCCGCCTGGCCGGTGATGCGCCCGTCGCGCAGCACCGTGATGGTGTCGCCGATGCGGATCAGTTCCTCGAGCCGGTGCGAGATGTAGACGATTGCCACGCCGCGTGCCTTGAGGTCGGCAATCACCTTGAACAGGATCTCGACTTCCGCCGCGCTGAGCGCCGAGGTCGGTTCATCCATGATCAGGATGCGCGCATCGAGCGAAACCGCCTTGGCGATCTCGACCAGCTGCTGCTGGCCGATGCGCAGATCCTCGACCAGCATGTCGGGCCGGATGCCGGCTTCCAGGCGTTCAAGGAACTCCGCCGCGCGGCGCTCCTGCTCCTTGCGGTCGATCTTGCGGAAGCGGTTGGTGATCTCGCGGGTGGCGAAAATATTTTCGGCGACAGTCAGATTGCCGAACAGATTCAGCTCCTGGAAAACCATGCCGATGCCGCGGCTCACGGCATCACCGGAAGACGAGAATGAAACCTCCTCGCCGTCCAGCAAGATGCGCCCGAGCGTCGGTTGCTCGACGCCGGCGATGATCTTCATCAGCGTCGATTTGCCGGCTCCGTTTTCGCCGACCAGCACGTTGACCGCGCCTTTGCGCACCTCGAAATTCGCCCGCTTGACCGCGACGGTGCCGGAATAGACTTTCGAGACGTCCTCCAGCTTCAGGATGACATCTTGATCGCCGGTCATGGCTTCGGCCCGATCTTTGCCTCCGCCGGCGTTACCAGCGGCAGGTCCTGGCCACTGCCCGGCGTATAGGCGCCAAGTACCTCGACGCTGCGGCCCTCGAGTGCCTCGCGCGGCAGCTTGGAAAGCACGGTCTTGTCGGCATAGGCGTTGAAAGCCTTGCCGAACTGGGCGAAGTCGATCTGGTTGGTGAAATCGTTGAACTGGATGAAGTCGAGGCTGTCGCGCAGCGCGGTTCCGCGCATGGCGGGTCCGATCTGCACCCGCGCGTCCGCCTTGCCGTCGCCGTCGGCATCGATGTCCATCGTCGCCGCGCGTGACTGTGTGTTGGCTGCCACGACCTTGCCCTCGAGCCGAACCGCGAAGGTCCATGGCGAATTCGCCTGCTTTTTCGGATTGCCGTATTTGGCGCCGGCAGCGGCGGGATCGGTCTTTGCCAAGGCATGAACCTCGGGAAACGGCCCGGCCTTCTGCTGCAGATAGGGTATGACTTTCGCCGCCCAGATGTCCTCGACCATCTTGTCGGGATTGAACGCGGAGCCAGTGCCGCCGTTTTCCGCTGACGGCGTCGGCAGGATCTTGCAGGCGGTCAGGCTGCCTATTGCTGCGAGGAACAACGCGACAAAGATCGGCCGGGTCAGCGTGTTGAACATGTCGGCTCGTTCGGCATGGCAGTCAGGAGCACCCAAAGAAATGGAAGAAAGGGCGAAATGGAAGCAAGGGACGAACCGGAGGCTCGTCCCTTGCTGCTGATGTTGCACCGGCTCAGTTGGTGAGCGCGAACGTCTCCAGCTTGGCGGCATTGTCGCCATTGACCAGGACGCAGTCCATCAATTGCTTTTCTTCGGCGGGAGACTTCTTGTTTTTGATGAAGTCGTTGGCCTGCTCGACCGCCATCTGCGCCTGCGCGAAGGCCGGCTGCAGGACTGTCGCCTTGATGCCGCCGGAGGTGATCGAGTCGCGCACGTCGTTCGACCCGTCGAAGCCGACGACGATGACGTCCTTGCGGCCGGCAGCGGCAAGTGCCGCATAAGCGCCCATCGCCATCGTGTCGTTGCCGGAGATCACGCCCTTGATATCGGGATTGGCCTGGAGGATCGATTCCATCTTTGAATAGGCCTCGGTCTGGCTCCAATTGGCCGACTGCTGCGCCACCATCTTCAGGTCCGGATAGTCGTCGATGACGTCGTGGTAACCCTTGGAGCGGATGCCGGCATTGGTGTCGGATTCCTTGCCGACGAGCTCGACGAAATTACCCTTCTCGCCCATCAGTTTGACGAATTCCTGTGCGCCGAGCTGGGCGCCCTGATAATTGTTGGAGACGATCTGCGCGACGGCAACGCCGGTGGCATTGATCTCGCGATCGATCAGGAAGGAAGGAACGCCCGCGTCCTTGGCCTTCTGCACCGCGGCGACGGTGGCGTCGGCGCCGGCATTATCGAGGATGATCGCCTTGGCGCCGCGGCCAATCGCCGTGTCGATCAATTCGGACTGCTTGTTGGCGTCGTCGTCATGGACGAGCACCAACGCCTCGTAACCGAGTTCCTTGGCCTTGGCCTCCGCGCCGACAGCTTCCGCCTTGAAGAACGGATTGTCATGCGAGGGCGTGATGATGGCGATCAAATCCGCCGCATAGGCGGGTGCGGCGGTGCCAAGCGCCAGCATACCGGCAAAAGCCGCAAGCGTCATTCTGCGTGTCAGTTTCATGTATTCCTCCCGTTGAAAATCCGTGCCTTATCCCAAGGCTATATGCATTCGATTTCGTTAGCCGGCCGTAGGCGGCGGGTCGCGTCAGATTCACAAGCCTTGCCGGCTTCACTTCGACGGATCGCTCCCCCTATCCTCCACTCATCCAGCGCCTGATCCTGCTGCGAAGCTTGACGGTCCGATCCATCGAACAGCTAAGCCAACTGGTATGATGAGTCAATGACAATTTCAGGTGACATGTTCCGGAAGACGCGTCGCTGCCCTCAAGTGATGCGCTGAATGCTCGCGGCAATCTCCTCCGGCTCGAACACCCGCTTCCAGTCGTCTCGCATCAGCACCGGCTTGCCGAACTCTATCGCCTTGTTGCAGGCGTCGGAGAACACGCCTTTGGTCTCGCCGAAGATGACGGCGCCAAGCACGTTCATATGGCCAAGCAGGAAGTCGAGCGCCGCCTGCTTGTCGACCCCGCGCGCCACCACCTCGTCAACGGCCTCCTTCATGACGACGAGCAGCGAAGCGCATACCGTTTCCGAAAGGCCGGGCTCGAGCAGCGCCATCTGATCGACGGTGACGCGATGCGAGCGCATGACCGGGGCCCAGATGATCTTGGCGATCGCCTCACCCTTGGCGAAATCTTCCTCGGGTCCCTGCATCAAGGCGCTGACCATGTGTTGCTTGGCCTTGACGCCGCCGAAATAGTCCTTCTTCGCCGCCATGTCGGTCTCGTCGTTGAAGATCGGCGGATGGCACGGGTGGGTGACGAAATAGGTCAGGTCCGGCCGCTTCGGCAAATGCCCGGCGAAAGGTGCCGCGGCGTCGAGCACGACGACCATCGTGCCTGATGCAAGCTTGCTCTCGATACTCGCCGCGACCTTGCCGATGTGCGTGTCCGGCACCGCCAGGATCACCACATCGGCGCCATCAAGCGCCTCATCGGCGCTGACGGCATCGATGCCGAGACCCGACTTAAGCCGCTCGCGGCCGGCGTCGCTGACCTCGACATGGCGTATCGTATAGGGAGATCCGCGAAAATTGGTCGACAGACGGTAACCCATTTTGCCGCCCGCACCAAACAGCGCAATCGTTGTCATGTGTCCGTTACTCCTGAATTCAAACGACGGCCCTGCCGATCGTCATCCCATTGACTTGTGTGCACATTGCCGCCGGTTGGCGGATTAGAGAACGCAGGGGAGCCGCCGCTCAAATGACGATGCCATGGACGATGTCTCGGGCGCCCGGATGTCCAGCACAGCGCAGCTACGCGGAGCATGCTACCTTAGGTACACATTATACCAGCATACCAAATTGGCAAGCGGCCATGGCACGGCTCTGACCACTTGCTCGGTCGTCGTTTACCTCCTGTTCAACGGCAAGGAGCAATCATCGCGCTGAACCGCCGATCGGCGGGATGATTCGCAGCGAACAAAGGCCCATGCTCGAAACGTCACTCTACAGCCCGGTCAAGGCCTTCCTCGAAGGCCTGGGATTTATGGTCAAGGGCGAGATCGGCGGCTGCGATCTGCTGGCGCTGAGTGCCGACTCTCCACCGATCGTCGTCATCTGCGAGCTGAAGCTGAAGTTCAATCTCGAACTCATCCTCCAGGGCGTCGACCGTATGGCGGCGAGCGACGAGGTCTGGCTAGCGGCATGCATGTCGGCCCGTGGCAAGGGCCGTGAGAGCGATGTGAGATACCGCAATCTCTGCCGTCGGCTCGGCTTTGGCCTGCTTGGCGTGCGACCGAACGGCGAGGTTCAGGTGCTGCTCAGCCCGACGGCATTGGCTCCGCGTCGCGATCCCCGGCGCCGCTCGAAGCTAATTGACGAACATCGGCGTCGGCAGGGCGATCCTGTCGCCGGCGGCGGCTCGCGTGCGCCGATCATGACCGCTTATCGCCAGCAGGCGCTGGCATGCGCCGCAGCGCTCGCCGACGGCCCAAAGCGGCCGCGTGACTTGAAGCCCAACCTGCCGAACGCGCCTAAGATCCTGCTGCACAATGTGTATCGCTGGTTCGCGCGCACCGATCGCGGGATCTACGAACTGACCGCTCAGGGCCGTGAGGCGTTGCAGCGCTGGCCGCAGCCCGATCGCAGCCACACCGCTGCCTGAGACAGGCAACGCCGGATTTCGCGCCCTGCTTTCCGCGACAATCACGGCTTTCGGCAAGACATCACCTCGGTCACGGAACCATATTTCGACACGATGGTTTTGTCGTCACCGAATTGATCGTCCGCTGAGCAAACGGAAGGAACGGCCATGCGCCTATCGACGACAATTGCCACACTTTCGGCACTGGCCCTTGCCTCGCCGGTCTATGCGCAATCCGTGGGACCAGAGCTTGCCCCTGTCCCGCCGACGGCCCCGCAAACCCTGCCGGAGCAAGCCACGCCCGAAGGGACCACTCCCGACCAGACTACACCTGACCAAGCCTTCTCCGCCCAGAATTTCACCGCAGTGACAATCGTGGCGATGGAGGATCTGCCTCCTGACATCAAGGCACAGGCGGAGGCCGTCGTCACCCAGACCAGCGCCGAGGATTTGCGCATCCTGCAAAGTTCGATCGACGCATCGCCGCAGGCGGCATCGGCGCTGGCGGCGAACGGGCTTAATTCCACGCAGGTCGTGGCGGCCAATATCGACGGCGACGGCACGCTGACGCTGATCATCCAGACGACGACGTGAGCGGCTGAAAGCGGACAAGCCGGCTCCGGCACGGAAACGAAGGCCGCCCGATCGCGGAGGACTGTCATGGCCGAGGCTGCAGTTCGCAACTTCACCATCAATTTCGGGCCACAACATCCCTCCGCTCACGGCGTCCTGCGGCTGGTGCTCGAACTCGACGGCGAGATCGTGGAACGCGCCGATCCCCACATCGGCCTGCTGCATCGCGGCACCGAAAAGCTCATCGAGTACAAGAACTACCTGCAGGCCTTGCCCTATTTCGACCGGCTCGACTACGTCGCGCCGATGAACCAGGAGCATGCATTCTGTCTCGCCGCCGAGAAGCTCCTCGAAATATCGGTCCCGAAACGCGGACAGCTCATCCGCGTGCTTTTCTGCGAAATAGGCCGGCTGTTATCGCACCTCCTCAACGTCACCACGCAAGCCATGGACATCGGCGCGCTGACGCCGCCGCTCTGGGGTTTCGCCGAGCGCGAGAAGCTGATGGTCTTTTATGAGCGCGCGTCCGGCGCCCGCATGCACGCGAATTATTTCAGGGTCGGCGGCGTGCATCAGGATCTGCCGCCGGAACTCCTCGACGACATCTGGAAGTTCTGCGATCCGTTCCTCAAGGTCTGCGACAATCTCGAAGAGCTGTTGACCGAGAACCGCATTTTCAAGCAGCGCAATGTCGATGTCGGCGTGATCGGCCTCGACGATGCCTGGGCCTGGGGCTTTTCCGGCGTGATGGTGCGCGGATCGGGCGCGTCCTGGGACCTGCGCAAGGCGCAGCCATACGAATGCTATTCGGAGATGGATTTCGATATCCCAGTCGGCAAGCATGGCGACTGCTACGACCGCTATCTCGTCCGCATGGAGGAAATGCGCCAGTCGGTCCGGATCATGCGGCAATGTCTGGAAAAGTTGCGCTCACCAGAAGGTCAGGGGCCGGTCGCGATCCCGAACCGCAAGATCACGCCGCCGCCGCGTGCCACGATGAAGCGCTCGATGGAAGCGACGATCCACCACTTCAAACTTTATACCGAAGGCATTCGCGTGCCGAGCGGTGAAGTCTATGCCGCCGTCGAGGCGCCGAAGGGTGAATTCGGCGTCTACCTCGTGTCGGACGGGGGCAACGTTCCCTACCGATGCAAGATCCGCGCACCTTCCTTCGCCCACCTGCAAGCGATGGATTTCCTGTCCCGAGGCCATATGATCGCCGATGTTGCCGCGATCATCGGCTCGCTCGACATCGTGTTCGGAGAAATCGATCGCTAGTTTAGCCAGGTCGCAGGATCTTCCCCGATCGCAGGATCATTCGTCGTTAGTAGC
This sequence comes from Mesorhizobium sp. M0590, assembly GCF_040320905.1. Classification (NCBI taxonomy): domain Bacteria; kingdom Pseudomonadati; phylum Pseudomonadota; class Alphaproteobacteria; order Hyphomicrobiales; family Phyllobacteriaceae; genus Mesorhizobium; species Mesorhizobium sp. M0590. The sequence goes on along the minus strand of NZ_JAMYQN010000003.1, from coordinate 43,208 downwards.
CGCGCAGGCAGGCCTGGACGGCGCACGACCGCCGGTCAGACGAAGGCTCTCACCTGCGGCGGGCCAGCTCAAATTCTCACATCAAAGACTGACGCATGGCCGCGACAAGGCGCAGCCAAGCGTCGAGGAGTTTCACAATCTGCGCGGCCCGACGGGGCACGAGCCCTTCCAAGTTCGGAAGCGCTCTCCACGGCGCGGAAAGAACGCGTGTTCCGCCGTTCCTCGTACCGCCTCAATGCACGATCAAGCCCTTCATCCAGGCAACAAATCTGTTGCCGCGAACTATCCCGCGCACCCTGGCAGCGGCCCATCTCGCTTGCATCGTAGCGCCGACATGGCAATGGCAGACGATTTGATGCAACTGCCGGTCGCTCAGTTCGAAGAAGCGCTTTGCCTCACCATAGGTATCATCGCTGAGGCCCATGGCACGCAGAACCGGATCCTCGAAGGCGACAGTGAGCGGCGTCCCAGCGCCACGCGATCTGTCACGCGCTTCCCTGTTCATATATTCGGTGCCTGGAAGCGCCCCAAGGCATCGGGTCGGGTTTTGTTCGAGAAGTTCCGCCCAACGTTCAATCCGCTGGGTTCGAGTCATCGCCGGGTACGCCGCGAAGGACTCAACTTCCGCGACGGCCTGCAGTTGGTCGAGTGTTTGATGTTTCATGGTCGGCTCCTGTCGACAGGTGAATTCGCCCACGCCTACATGAGCAATTATCGCGCCATGGAGCGCTGACAAGGCCGGACCGCCGTAACATGAGGCGTACGGATCACCTGCCCGGTGAAGCGGCGCTCGAATTCCGACGCGCCCCCGCCTGTGTTCGATGTCGACCCGTTAACCGAACCCGTTTCCGGACAGGAACTTTTGCGGAAGCTTGCCGTTTGGCTTTGCGTCCGCTTCGGCGGCTGCAATATCAGTCTTGAAAGCAATTCCGTTGGACACGAAGCCTCAACGCGTCGAGCAAGACGTCGAGCCTGTAAATGAAACCCGGGAGCAACCGGCCCCGGTTCGAGAATCTCGTGAGCGATCGGCAGAGCCCCGGCAGGAGAAGCTCGACGGGAATGCCTCGCAACGAAAGGCCGGTCTGCTCGGCTTTCCCAGGCGCCATCCCTATGCGGCCGCAGCCATCGCGCTTGCGCTGTTGCTCGTCGCGGCAGGCATCGCGATCTGGTGGCTGAACGCTCGCCAGTACGAATCGACCGACGACGCCTTCATAGATGCGCGCACAGTGACGATCGGTGCGCAAATAGCCGGCCGCATTACCGAGCTGGCGGTTACCGACAATCAGCATGTACAGGCGGGCGATGTCCTCCTGCGTATCGACGACAGCGACTATCAGGCAAACCTGAAGCAGGCCGATGCCGGTGTCGCCGCGGCCGAGGCCGAAATCGTCAATGTCGCCGCCCAGATCGAGGCTCAAAAGGCAAAGGTGAACGCTGCCCAGAGGCAGGTTGCACAGGCCAAGGCAGCGCTGGATTTCGCCAAGGCCGAGGATCAACGCAATCGCGAACTCCTGGCCAGGGGCACAGCAACGCAGCAGCAGGCGCAGCAGGCGGCATCGACGTTGCGTCAGGACCAGGCCGCGCTGGACAGCGCCGAGGCCAATGTCGCCTCCGCAAAAAGCCAGGTTTCGGTCTTGCAGGCACAGGCCAGGAGCGCCGAGGCGCAGCTCGAGCAGGCAAAGGCCAGCCAGGAGCAAGCCCGCATGACGCTGTCGCGCACGACTATCACAGCACCCGCAGCCGGGCGCGCAACGAGCATTTCCGCCGCTAAGGGCACCTACGCCCAACCCGGCCAGGTATTGATGATGTTCGTTCCCGACGAGGTCTGGGTGAAGGCCAATTTCAAGGAGACGCAGCTCGATCTGATGCGGCAGGGACAGCCGGTCGACATCGACATCGACGCCTACCCGGACAAGTCCTTTCATGGCCGCGTCGACAGCATCCAGGCCGGCAGCGGCACCGCCTTCAGCCTCCTGCCGGCCGAAAATGCCACCGGCAATTACGTCAAGGTGGTGCAGCGCGTGCCGGTCAAGATCGTCTTCGACAAGCCGCCGGATGTGCTTCTCGGGCCAGGCCTGTCGGTGGTGCCGACGGTCAAGGTGCGATGAACGGCGAAACCGCCAGAAATCAGGGCGAAAGCCGATCCGCCGCCGGGACACACAATCCGTGGCTCATCGCCGTCGTCGTCTCCATCGCCACTTTCATGCTGGTGCTGGACACCTCGATCGCCAATGTCGCCCTGCGCAACATCGCCGGCAGCCTGGCGGCCGGAATGGATGAAAGCACCTGGGTGATTACCACCTATCTCGTTGCCAACTCGGTGATCATTCCGGTCAGCGGCTGGCTGGCAAGCGTCATCGGCCGAAAGCGCTACTACATGCTCTGCGTTGCGACCTTCACCGTCGCGTCGCTGCTGTGCGGACTGGCGCCCAACCTGGAACTGCTCATCCTGTTCAGGGTCCTTCAGGGCCTCGGCGGCGGCGGCATGGCGCCAAGCGAGCAATCGATCCTTGCCGACACCTTTCCGCCTGAAAAGCGCTCGCAGGCCTTCGCGCTTTACGGCATTGCCGTCATCGTCGCACCGACGGTCGGGCCGACGATCGGCGGCTGGCTGACGGACCATTTCTCCTGGCACTGGATCTTCTTTATCAACGTGCCGTTCGGCATCCTGTCGCTGGCCCTGGTGCAATGGCTGTTGGTCGAGCCGGACGTACTCGAACGCGAACGCAAGGAACGACTGAAGGGCGGCCTGAAGATCGACGGGGTCGGGTTCGTCCTGGTGGCGATTGCCTTGGGGTGCCTGGAGATTTTTCTCGACCGGGGCCAGCGCTACGATTGGTTCGCCTCGGATTTCATCACCACTTTCGCAGTGATTTCCGCGATCGCGTTCCTGCTGCTTATCCCATGGGAACTCAGTCGCAGCGATCCGGTCGTCGACATGCGTCTATTGTTCACGCGCCAATTCGGCACGGCCTTCCTGGTCATGATGGCGGTCGGTGCTATCCTGTTCAGCACCACCCAGATCGTGCCGCAGCTGCAGCAGACGACATTTGCCTACACCGCGACGCTCTCGGGCCTTTCGATGATGCCGGGCGGCATCGCCATGCTGATCTTGATGCCGGTATCCGGATTTGTAGGCACCATCGTGCAGCCCAAATACCTGATCATGATGGGCATGTCGGTGGTCGCAGTGGCCCTTTGGCATATGACCTCGCTCACCCCGGACGCCAGCTTCCGCTTCTTTGCCTTTGCCCGTGTTTTCCTGATGGTCGGACTGCCGTTCCTGTTCATTCCCATCTCGACCGCGGCCTATGTCGGCCTGCCCCCGCAGAAGACCAACCAGGCATCGGCGCTGATCAACGTTGCGCGCAATATCGGCGGCAGCATCGGCGTCTCGCTGTCCAACACCGTCATTGCGCAAAGCTCCCAGATCCATCAATCGAATCTGGTCGGCCACACCGTGCAGTCGTCGCCCGCCTATCAGCAGGCGCTTCGGCAGGCGACCGAGCATTTCGTCGCCCAGGGTTCGCCGATGGTCGAGGCGAAGCAGCAGGCGATCGGCTGGCTTGGCCAGTTGATCGCCCGCCAGGCCACGCTGCTCGCCTATGTCGATGTCTTCCGCTACTGCGCGGTGGCAACCGCCCTGCTCGTTCCGCTTGCTCTGCTGCTGCGATCAAGCAAGTCGGGCAGCAGACAGGCGAATCCGGAGATGGGCTGACCAGAAGGCGGGAACCAGCTGACCCATTGCGTTGTTCTGCGCCAAGAGGAGATGATCACGATGGCCACTATTCCCACACCCGAGCCAATGCCGACCCCGGTGCCGCCGCCTCCCATCCCCGATCCCAAGCCCGTGCGTGAGCCGGACCCCGACAGGCTCCCCGACGAGGACCCCATTCCCAATCCGGATGAAAACGATATTCCGCCGAAGCGGGCGTTCAACATCTAGCCTATCAGATTTCGAGCACAGCGTAGGGGCGGCCGGTCGGCTTGGCGACATGCATGGCAACGTTATAGACCGACGCCCCGCCCGGTGTGCGGCCCTCGTAGGCGCCGCGATGCGCATGGCCATGCACCACCGCGCTGACCTGGAACCGGTCTATTGTCTCGGCCAGGCGTGACGAACCGAGAAACGGGAAGATCTCCAGCGGCTCGCCTTCGACCGTCTCGACGACAGGCGCGTAGTGCAGAACGACAAGCGTGCGTTTGGCGCGGACCTGCCGCATTGCGTTTTCAAGCCGCATCGCTTCGTTCACGCTTTCCGCCACCATTGACTTGATCGCCGGTTCGCCGAAGGAGCCGAGCATGCGCGATCCAAAACCGCCAACGAAACCCTTGACCCCGACGAACCCGACCTCGTGAATCTCCGTCGCCTCGCCGTCGAGCAGGTGAACGCCCGCCTGGCGCAGAATGTCGGTGACCTGCTCGACGGCGCCTGACTCATAGTCGTGGTTGCCAAGTACGGCGACGACCGGGATCGTGCAGGCACGCAGTTCCTCGGCAAGGATTTCGGCCTCCCGAGGCTTGCCGAGGTTGGTAAGGTCGCCGGTCAGCACGAGAACCTGGGCTGCACGCGACATCTCGCCGAAAAGATCGCGGTACGAGGCCTGGTCCTCCTTGCCGACATGCAGATCGCCAATGGCGGCGACTTTGAGTGCGCTGCCGTTTTCCGCCTTCGGCGAAGCGGTTTCGAGCTCGTCAGCCATTGCTATGTTCTCCTTCACCGCCGACGTCGGCAAAACCCCAGTCGTTGACGTCGATCTCATAGTCAGTTCGTGAAAGCATGCGCCCACGGCAGATTTTCATCCGGGAAGGTGGCAATTCGCGCTGCTTGGCCAGCCGGTCAAGCAGCTCGTCGAGCAGCCAGGCGGGCACGCGGCCCCGCTCCGTCGGATAGATCCATCGGAAGTTCAAGAGATGCATCAGCAGAACTTCCCAATGAACTTCCATGTAGGAAAGCAGCCTTTGCCAGTCGATCTGGTCGTGGGCCTTGAGGATGGTGTGCGCGACGTCGGCACCATCGTGGCGACCGCGGTCCTGGATGAAACTTTTGGACCAGATAAGCTCGGTGGGCCCGATGATCCGCACCTGGCTGCCCAGCAATTCGCCCTGACGGGCGTGCTCCAGCCACTGGTCGTCGACAGGCATTGTGCCGTTCATCGAGGCGAAAATGACGTCGAAAAAATGGGTGCCCTTGAACACTTTGCCGAGCCACCGGTCGTCCTCGACCACGACGGCGTAGCCGATCTGCTTAAAATGGGCGAGGATGCGCGGGCAGTCGCCGGCCTTGCAGAAAATGTCGAGATCCTTGGTCTGACGGATGATCCCGGTATAGGCGCTTACGGCATAGGTGCCGGCGACGAGAAAGGGGATGCCGGTCGCGACAAGTTCGCGGATCGCTTCGATATAAAAGACCTCCGCTTCGGCATTGCGAAGCGTCGGGGCGGCTTTTGGGTCGACCGACGGAACGGATGCCGGGATGGCGCTTTCCGGTGGGGGATTAATGATCATGGCAATGGCTCCTGGCCCGGCAGACCAGCAGCCGCCTGTATCTAATAGCCAAGCATGCCCGATGGTTCCCGCCGTTACGCGGCACTGCCGCTCTCGCCTGCTGCATCAGGCGGACATGCCGCCGTGGCAGGCCTTCGAAGCGGTCATGGTTGTCGGCTGCGGCGCGGCCCTAAAATGATATGTGAGCGGTCATTTTTGACGTCAAGATCGCAGCGCGGTCAGCCTCAAGCACGTCGAGGCGGAGTGGGCCCGCTATCGTCCTCGGGTTCGGAAAGGATTGGCTTCAACATGGTTCCCGAACTGTCGGAGGCGCTGCGCACTCGGCGCAACAGCCACTTGAGCGCCCGTGGCCAGACCGACTCTGTTTGCCGGAAAGCTGCAGGCGGCGTGGCGAAAAGGCCATTCTCCATTTTGTAGTCCCTCACTGTCTCAGTCCAATCAGCGTTCTTCAACGAGCAAAGCTTGTGTTGGTTCCGCGTCGCCATCGGCGGGAGCACGGGCTGGACAGGCGAAGTCATCGTTGGTGGGTTCGAGCGGGCTAGCCCTCTGCAGCGAAATCAGTGGCCTCGGCGATCAAGTCGCGGAATTCAGCCCACTAGCCGGCGGGATTCAGCTCGTATCCTAATGCGCCGGCTCTGGACACGACCCGCGAAGGCTGAAATTGTGATCGGCATTTTCCAGTTGCAAATTTGGTTGGGCTCGGCGGGGATGGCGCTGGTTTCTGAAGACATTGCCAGCCATCCGGCACTGCGTCGCCATGTCCAGGCTCAGTCGCGGACGCTTCTCCAGACCTATGAAGCGAACCCGCGGCTGGCTTCCGTATTCGCCACGCAACAGCGTTGGCTGATGGCCCATATCGGCCTTGGCTTGTATTTCAATCGAGAGCCGGACGATCATCGCAAGGGACTTACGTCCGCACGGTTCATGGACGACATCTGCCGGCATTCGGTGGCCAGCCGCAACACCGCCGATGCCTTCCTGAAGGAGATGCTGCATTACGGTTTCATCCGGCATCTGCCGATTAAATATGGGCGCATCCGCCCGTTTCAGCCGACCGCGGGCACTCTGGAGACGGTTGCCGGCTGGGTCATGGCTCATCTCAAAACGCTGGACAGCCTGGACGGTGGATCTCGACTGGCTGCATTCGTCGTACAACCGGATGTGCTCGCCAAACTGCAGCCGCTGGTGGCCGACGGCCTGCTTTCGTCGCATGCCGTGCGGCAGCCAAAACAGACTTTTTCCTTGTTCACCTGGCTCGACAATGGCGGCATCGTCATGGATTGGCTGATGTCCGGCGTCGATCCCGATTATGCCGACCTGGACCGAATCCCGACCGGTGTCGTCTCAATCGGGGATTTCGCGAACTGGCTCAAGCTTTCCCGCACTCACCTGTCACGCAAATTGCGCGATGCCGAGGAACTCGGCAGCATCGGCTGGTTGGGCCAGCGCGGTCACTCGGTCATGTGGGTGTCGAGCGAGTTCTATCAGGAATACATGACCGCCCAGGCGGTCAAGCTCGCCATCATCGATGCAGCCTTCGACAACTGTGTTGTAACTTCCGAAACCAGCTGAACCGCGAGCCGACCGCCCTCGTGGCAGCCTTGGCGCCGCCGCGACGGAGGTCTGGCATTTCAATCGATGTCGAACGACACGCCCTGCGCAAGCGGCAGCGCCTTGGAATAATTCACCGTATTGGTGGCGCGCCGCATATAGGCCTTCCAGGCATCGGACCCCGACTCGCGGCCGCCGCCGGTCTCCTTCTCGCCACCGAAGGCACCGCCGATCTCGGCCCCTGACGTGCCTATATTGACGTTGGCGATGCCGCAGTCCGATCCGTCGACGCTAAGAAAGCGCTCGGATTCCTGCAGGTCGCGGGTAAAGATCGAGGATGACAGCCCCGCTCCCACCGCATTGTGTTCTTCTAGCACGGTGTCGAAGTCCGAATATTTCATCACATAGAGGATGGGCGCGAAGGTTTCCTCCGTCACCGGCGAAACCTGCCGCGGCATTTCGACCAGCGCCGGACGCACATAGTAGGCGTCGGGGTGACCGTTCTCGACCCGCATTCCGCCGGTTATCTTACCGCCATGCGAAGCCGCCTCCTCCAGCGCCTTCTGCATATTCTCGTAGGCAGCCTTGTCGATCAGAGGGCCAACCAGAGCGCTTGTCTCCAGCGGATTGCCGACCGAGACGCTCTCATAAGCCTTCTTCAGGCGCGGAACGAGCTGGTCATAGACGCTCTCATGCACGAACAGGCGCCTGAGCGTCGTGCAGCGCTGGCCGGCCGTGCCCATGGCGCCGAAGGCGATAGCGCGGAGCGCCATGTCCAGATCGGCCGTCGGGCAGACGATGCCGGCATTGTTGCCGCCGAGCTCCAGCACCGCACGGGCAAAGCGCTTCGCCAGCCGTGGGCCGACATCCCTGCCCATGCGCGTCGAGCCGGTGGCCGAGACCAGCGGCACCCTGGGATGATCGACCAGGATCTCGCCGACGGCGCGATCGCCGATCAGCACGGGCGCCAGTCCCTGCGGCGCGTCAGCACCGAAACGCTTTACCGCGCGTGCAAAAATCGCTTCGCAGGCGAGCGCCGTCAGCGGCGTCTTCTCCGACGGCTTCCACACCACCGCGTCGCCGCAGACCAGCGCAAGTGCTGCGTTCCACGACCACACCGCGACCGGGAAATTGAAGGCGGAAATGACGCCGACGACACCGAGCGGATGCCAGGTCTCCATCATGCGATGGCCGGGACGCTCGGTGGCGATGGTCAGGCCGTACAATTGCCGGGAAAGACCGACGGCGAAATCGCAGATGTCGATCATCTCCTGCACTTCGCCAAGACCTTCGGATGGGATCTTGCCGACTTCGATCGATACCAACCGGCCAAGCTCGGCCTTGTGTGTGCGCAATTCCTCGCCGAGCAGCCGTACCAGCTCGCCACGCTTGGGAGCTGGTACCTGCCGCCACGCCAGGAAAGCCTTGTGGGCATTGTCGATGGTCGTTGCCGCATCGGCCGGCGAGATGGTCTTCAGCGCGGCGATCTGCTCGCCGGTCACCGGGCTGCGCACGATAAGATCGCCGCCCGTAAGCGCGCGCTCGGCAACGCCCAGTTTCGCCAGAAGCCCGGCCGTTTCCTTCGCAATCGTCATTTTCATCCCTTTCAGATCCCGTCGCTCATATGGCGTCGGTCCAAGCCTTGCGCCATACCCGCTCCCTGCCGGTCGGCACACCAGGCGCTGTCATGGCGTGGCATTACGCGTTTCAGGGAAAAATCGCCACCCCGGCATGGTCCAAGCCGGCGTCCGACTGTTGAACCAGCCAGATAGAGCGAATCAGTGTGCCGTCTTGGCGGTTTCCCGCACGGCGCTTTCTTTCATCAGCCGGTCGATATGCATGCGGATATGCGCTGCCTCGGCGGCCGTATTGGCGAGCGCGATGGCGCGGTCGAAAGCGACACGCGCCTCCTCGCCGCGGCCAAGCTGCATCAGCAGTCCGCCCTTGAGGCCGAAGAAATGGAAATAGCCGGAAAGCCTTCCCTCCAGCGGCTCGATCATGGCGAGTGCGGCTTCCGGTCCACGCACCTTGGAGACCGCGACGGCGCGGTTGAGCGTCACCACCGGCGACGGCTGCATCTGCTCGAGCAGCCCGTAGAGCAGGTCGATCTCGTTCCAGTCCGTGTCCTCGGGCTTTTCCGCCCGCGCATGCAGTGCGGCGATCGCCGCTTGCACCTGGTAGGGACCGGGCTTGCGATGGCGCAACGCCTTGTCGACCAGCGCCAGGCCTTCATCGATCATCTTGCGGCTCCACAGGCTGCGGTCCTGGTCTTCGAGCAGCACGATCTCGCCGTTCTCGTCGAAGCGAGCCGGCGAGCGTGCATGCTGCAGCAGCAACAGCGCCGTCAGCCCCATGATCTCCGGCTCGGTCTGGAATAGCCTGAGCAGCAGCCGGGCCAGCCGGATCGCCTCTTCGCAAAGCGGCGCACGCGCCGAAGCCTCGCCGCTGTTGCTGGAATAGCCTTCGTTGAAGATCAAGTAGACCATGGCGGCGACGGCGGCGAGCCGTTCGGAGCGCTCGACCGCTCCCGGCGTCTCGAACGGCACCCCGGCGTCGGCGATACGCGCCTTGGCGCGCGTGATACGCTGCTCCATGGCGCTTTCACCGACGAGGAAGGCGCGGGCGATCTGCTTGACCGTCAGGCCGGAGACGATGCGTAACGCCACCGCGATCTGCTGTGTGGCCGGCAGGTCGGGATGGCAGCAGATAAACAGCAGCCGCAAAATATCGTCGCGGTAATGCGCCCCGTCCAGCCGCTCGGCGACGTCGCTCTCGGCATCCTCCAGATCGGAGATCTGGTCCTCCTCCGGCAGCGGCGCCTGCTTGGCCCGCTTGCGCACCGCATCGATGCCGCTGTTGCGGCCGACGAAAATCAGCCAAGCTGCCGGATCGCGCGGAGGACCGTTTTTCGGCCAGTTGTTCAGTGCCCTCAGGCAGGCGTCCTGGAATGCTTCCTCCGCCGCGTCGAGGTCGCGGAAGTAGCGCAGCAATGCCCCCATCACCTGCGGGCGAGCGGTGCTGATTGCCGTGCTGATCCAGGCGAGTTCGGTCATGCGGAAACCTTGGCGGGATTGAAGAGCGAGACCGGCCGGATTTCATAGGAGCCGCCGCTCGGGTTGACTTCGGAAAGCTCGCGCGCGAAGTCGACGGCCTCATCGAGGTCGGCGCATTCGAGCGTGTAGAAGCCGAGGAACTGTTCCTTGGTTTCGGCAAACGGGCCGTCGATGACGATCGATTCGCCCTTGACCTTCCTCAGCGTCGTCGCCGCGGTCGTCGGCAAGAGCCGCGCCACCGGGCCAAGCCGGCCTGCCTGGGCATATTTTTCCTGCACACCGATAAGCTTTTCCATGACTGCGTCGTCCTGCTCCTTGCTCCAGGAGCAGACGACGTCTTCCGAGGCATAGCAGAGGATCGCGTAGAGCATGGGTCGTCCTTTTCTCTATCAAAGGACGAAACACTAGGACCGATGCCGACATGGCGTCGACAAAAAAAATACGCCCCCGGTCTGGCGTCATTCCCTCGCCTTCAGCCATCTCAAGACCAAGGCCTCCTCGTCGTCGAGCGCGGCGATCGAGCGCTTGCCTTTGTTGGCATCCGCCATTTCGTCCAGCAGCCGTCCTTCGGACCAGGCGCGGAACACTTCCGGATGGATGTAGCATTGGCGACAAACCGCGCGCGTATTGCCGAGCCGCTCGGCAACCTTGTCGATGACATTGTTCATCACCCGCTTTTGCTGCGCCTGGCTTTCCGGACGTTCGGTTTGCGCAAACAGCGACGCCGCATGGATGGTGCCGCCCCAGGTTCTGAAGTGCTTGGAGCTGAACTCCGCTCCGGCTTTTTCCCTGATATAGCGGTTGACGTCGTCTGAGCGCACCGGACGCCTGTTACCGTCCTCGTCGAGATACTGGAACAACTTCTGCCCCGGCAGGTCCTGCGCTCCACGCACGACCTTGGCAATCCGGCGATCGACAAGCTTCAATCTCCATTCCTTGCCGGATTTGCCGATGAAAGCAAAACGCAGGCTCGAGCCCTTGATGTCGACATGGCGGTCGCGCAGCGTGGTCAGCCCAAAACTCTTGTTGTCACGGGCATAGGCGGCATTGCCGACACGGATCATCGTGTTGTCGAGCAGCCAGACGATAGCCGCAACGACGCGTTCCAGCGGCAGGCCGTGACGGCGCAAATCGACGTCGATCTGCCGCCGCAGTTCGGGCAGGCTTTCGGCGAAGGCGATCAGGCTCGAATATTTGACGCCGTCACGCTCCTCCGCCCAGTGCGGGTGATAGCGGTATTGTTTGCGGCCGCGCTGGTCCCGACCGGTCGCCTGGATGTGACCGTCGGCATCCGGCGAGATCCACACATCCGTCCAGGCCGGTGGAATGGCGAGCGCCTTGATGCGTGCCAGCGCCTCCCCGTCGACAATCCGCCCGTCGGGTCCTTTGTACGAGAACCCCTTGCCCGAACGCAGCCGGCGAATACCGGGTTCAGTGTCGGTGACATAGTTGAGCGAGGCCCGAACGGCCGAGGCTTGCGCGCCGTTCTCCAGCGCTCCGTTCTGCGGCACCCCGTTTTTTGGTGCAGCTTTCCTCACAGCCAATTGGCCAGACGACGACCCGGATTTGTCCAGCATGTCCTCTCCACGGAATTTCCGTAGATAAGCCGCTTGCCGGCTGCGGGTTCCAACGCCTCTTGATCTCTTGGTTCCAGAACAGCCTATCGACGTCGCCGTGCAACGAAGACGTGCGTCGTCACGCCTTTTCGAGCACGACCGGAATGACGTCGACCGCCTGCTCGCCGACCTGTCCACCAGTGGTTTTCAGCACGCCGACGATCGGCGCCACATCGGAGTAATCGCGGCCGTAGCCGACCGTGATATGGTCGTTGCTTGCCCGCATGCCATTGGTCGGATCGAATTCCTGCCAGCCGGCATCGCGCCCGCACCACACCTTGACCCAGGCGTGCATGGCGTCGGCGCCTTCGAGCCGCGGCTTCCCGCGCGGCGGGATGGTGCGCAGGAACCCGCTGACATAGCCCGCGGGAATACCGAGGCCGCGCAGGCCGGCGATCATGATGTGGGAAAAATCCTGGCAGACGCCGCGCTTCAGCCCGAAGGCGTCGCTGGCCCGCGTCTGCACGGTGGTCGCCTCGCCGTCATAGGTGAAATCGCGGTGAATGCGGTTGCACAGAGCCATGGCCGTGCCGACTGTCGAACTGCCGGCACTGCCTTTCGCATAGGCAGTGATTGCCGCGTCGATGCCGGCATGATCGCTGGCGGCCAGAAAGTGATGCGGCGAAGCCGGCGCCAGCGAGTGCACTGCGCCGAGTTCTTCCCTCAGCCGGCGTATGTCCGGCGATACGTCGAGCCCGGGTTCGGGCCGCGACACTGAAACACGCGCGCTCATCCTGATGTCGAGCGCATCATGCGCGTCACGAAAGGCGATCGAGGTGACACTGTTGCCGAAAAAGTCGGAAAAGTCGGAACGTTCGCTGGGCGCCGGCACAAAAGACAGTGAAGCGGCGATGACGCGCTGCACGCCAGGGATGGTCGGCGGCAGCACGCGCACTTGATGGCGGCCGCCGCCGGCCGCCGCATCATAGTCGTAACGCAGGTGAAGCCTGATGTCGTAGAGCATGCTGTCTCTACCCGAAATAGGCTTTGGCGAGGCTGTTGTAGAGCCCGCCGATTTCATTGGCGAGATCGCCGAGGGCCTTGGCCGTCATGTCCGAGGGCTCCTTGATGGCGATCGACGTGTTGAGCTGCAGGATTTCCTTGGCCGCCGGCGACATATGGCCTTCAGCGCCGACAGCGGGCAGCAGCGCGATTTCGGCTTTCAGCCGTTCGAGCTGGAAAAGGATTGAGCGCGGGTTGAGCGGATCGAGCGCCAGAAGGTCGACCACCGTGCGCCGCCCCGCCTGCACCGGATATTGCCGACGGTGCGTCATGACGCTGTCGCCGATCTCCAGCATCATGTCGAGCGCGCCTTCCGGCGCCTGGGCTCCGGTCAGCCGGGCGAGCGTGCGGGCGATCTGGATGCCGCGTTCGAGCCTGCGGCCGATTTCCAGGAAACGCCAGCCGGCAAAGCGGTACATGTTCTCGTGCAGCAGGCCGGAAAACCCGGCCAGCTTGCGCAGGATGACCGTCATTGCCCTTGTCGCGTCGTCGCCCGGCGCCACTGTCGCGGCAAATTGATGGATGGTCTTCGACAGATCCTTCAATGCCAGCCAGCCATCGGGCGAGAAGCGGTCACGGATCTGCCCGGCGCTGTAAACGGCGCTGTCCAGCGTGCCGATGAGCCCCAATGGGATTGCCGTCTCGACGTCGATGCCGAACGGCGCGAGATAGTCGCTGATATCGGCGAGCAGCGGCATCTCGGGATCGGATGTCTCGGCCAGCCGCACATGGTAGGCGCGCAGGATGCGCACCGTGTCTTCCGACCGCTCGATATAGCGGCCGAGCCATGTCAGGTTCTCAGCCGCGCGGCTGGGCAGGCTGCCGGGCAAGGTTCGGGTGAAGCTGTCGTGCTCCTGCGGCAGCAGCGTCTCGCGCTCGACCGGCCTGTCGCTGACCACCCAGACATCCGCCGCCTGGCCGCCGCGCTGCATGGCGATGGCGGTCGGGTCGAGCGAGAAGCCGACACGGGCAAAGCCGCCCGGCATCACCGTCCAGCCTTCCGGCGTCCGCGCCAGATAGACGCGCAGGCTTGCCGGCCGCGGCTCCAGCCAGCCGCCGACATAGACAGGCGTGGTCGACAGCGTCACCGCTTCCTGGCCGACGAAGTCGCCGCCGTCCCGTTCGATCCTGGCGACGAGTTCGGCCCGTTCCTCGACCGACAGCGCTGACCCGAGCTTGGTCGAGCCGTCGTCCTCGAAGGCAAGCCGCGTCGACAGCGCCGGGCCGATCACCATGCTATCGATATTGGCGAGCACATGCTCACGCTCCGTCTCCTGCCCGCACCACCATGTCGCGACCGTCGGCAGCAGCAGTTCCTCATTGCGCAGGGCGCGCGAAATCTTCGGCAGGAAGGCGAGCAGCGCGCGCGTCTCCATCAGGCCGGAACCCAGTGCATTGACGGCCGAAACCGCCCCTTGCCGGACCGCTTCGACCAGCCCCGGCGTGCCGATCTGCGAGTCCGGCCGCAATTCAAGCGGATCGGCGAAGGCGGCGTCGAGCCGCCGCCACAAGACGCTCACCGGCATCAGCCCCGAAACCGTGCGCACCATCAGCCTGCCGCCCGAGACGGTCAGGTCCTCGCCCTCGAGCAGCATGATGCCGAGATAGCGGGCGATATAGGCATGTTCGTAATAGGTTTCGTTCAGCGGTCCCGGCGTCAGGATGGCGACACGGCCGCCGGCTTGCTTGGCCATGCCGATCAGCGCGTCGCGGAAGCGACGGAAGAAGCCGGCCAGGCGGTGCACATGCATCTCGCCGTAGATGTCGGACAGCGCCCTCGTAGTGGCGACGCGGTTCTCCAGCGCGAAGCCGGCGCCCGACGGCGCCTGTGTGCGGTCGCCAAGCACCCACCAGCGGCCGTCCGGGCCACGACCGAGCTCGAAGGCGCAGAAATGCAGGAAATGGCCGCTGGCCGGCCTGGTGCCGACGACCGGCCGCAAATATTCGGGGCTGGCCGCGATCAATCCGGCCGGTAGAATGCCTTTCTCGACCAGCCGGTTCGGACCGTAAATGTCGGCGATGGTCTCCTCGAACAGATCGGCGCGCTGGACCAGGCCGGCGCTGATACCAGCCCATTCCTGCTCCTCGATCAGCAGCGGCACATGCGCCAGCGGCCATTCCCGCTCGTTGGCGCCGGCCTTGTCGTAGACGCGGTAATAGACGCCGGCATCGCGCAGGTACTGGTCGGCGCGGGCGAAGCGCTGGGCAAGCTTTTCCGGACCCAGGTCCTCCAGCGCCTCGATGAAGTGCCGCCACGCCGGCCGCGGATTGCCCGACGCATCGACCATCTCGTCGACGACGCCTTCGATCGGCTGATAGTGCTCCAGCAGACTGTGGGTTTGCGGCTTGCTGCGCAGCCTTTTGTGATTCCCCTTCGCCATGGCTGATCAGAGTCTTTGCGGCCGCCGAAGGTCAAGGGTCATCGGGAAATCTTCAGAGGCTTCTTCGTTGCGCAGCACATAGCTGGACGGCGTATGGCCACGTGGTTCGAAGCGGGCGAGCCGCCGCGCCTCCGCTTCGTTGCCGTTGACCGGGAAGGTGTCGTAGCTGCGCCCGCCGGGATGTGCCACATGGTAGACGCAGCCGCCGACCGCGCGGCCCGACCAGCGGTCATAGATGTCGAAGACCAGCGGGGTGTTGACCGGTAGCGCCGGATGCAGGCCCGACGCCGGCTGCCAGGCCTTGAAGCGCACGCCGGCCACTGCGATCTCGCGGTTGTCGGTCACCTTCATCGGCACTACGCGGCCGTTGCAGACGACGGCGTGACGCTCCGGGTTGAGCCCATCGGTCTTCACCTGCAGCCTTTCGACGGAGGAATCGACAAAGCGTACGGTGCCGCCGATCGCGCCTTGCTCGCCCATCACGTGCCACGGCTCGAGCGCCTGCCTGAGCTCCAGCTTGACGCCGGCATGCTGGACCTCGCCGCAGAACGGGAAGCGGAATTCGAGCTGGGCGTCGAACCATTCCGGACGGAACGCAAAGCCGTTCAGCTTGAGGTCGTCCAGCACGTCGAGAAAATCCCCCCAGACATAATGCGGCAGCATGAAACGGTCGTGCAGCGAGGTGCCCCAGCGCACGAAGCGGCCGTCGAGCGGGTTCTTCCAGGCCCGGGCGATGATGGCGCGCACCAGCAATTGCTGCGCCAGGCTCATGCGCGCGTTGGGCGGCATCTCGAAGCCGCGGAATTCGACCAGCCCGAGCCGGCCGGTCGGCCCGTCCGGCGAAAACAATTTGTCGATGCAGATTTCCGAGCGATGCGTATTGCCCGTCACGTCGGTCAGAAGGTTGCGGAACAGCCGGTCGACCAGCCACGGCAGGGGTGCCGCGCCCTTGTCCGGATGTGGCACCTGCGCCATCGCGATTTCGAGTTCGTAGAGCGAATCGTGGCGTGCCTCGTCGAAGCGCGGCGCCTGGCTGGTCGGGCCGATGAACAGGCCGGAGAAAAGGTAGGACAGCGACGGATGTCGCTGCCATTGCAGCACCAGGCTCTTCAACAGGTCGGGGCGGCGCAGGAACGGACTGTCATTGGGCGTGGCGCCGCCGACGACGACGTGGTTGCCGCCGCCGGTGCCGGTGTGGCGGCCGTCGATCATGAACTTGTCGGCGCCAAGCCGCGTCTGCCGCGCCTCTTCGTAGATCGCCGTGGTCGTCGCCACGCAATCCTGCCAATTCGCGGCGGGGTGGATATTGACCTCGATGACGCCGGGATCGGGTGCGACACGGATGACATTGAGGCGCGGATCGTGCGGCGGGCCGTAGCCCTCGATGTGCACCGGCAGGCCGATCGCCCTTGCCGCCTTCTCCGCCGCCGCCACCAGTTCGAGATAGTCCTCCAGCGCCTCGACCGGCGGCATGAACACACAAAGCCGTCCGTCGCGCGGCTCGACCGAAAGGGCCGTGCGCACGGCGCCGCCGATCTCGGTAATCTCCTGTTCAACGCGGTCCTGCTGGCCAGTAACGGCCGTAAAGGAGACCGCCTGCTGGCGTCGCGCCATCTCGTCGGCGCCCTCCAGTTCGGCCGCAGCGGGCGACGAAGCAGAACCGGGCAAGATCGCCTCACGCGCCGGCAGTGGTCCGCGCGGCAGCGATGGATCGACCGGGACTATGTAGGGGAACTGCGCCGGCGGCACATAGGGCAGCGTGCCGAGCGGCAGGCGGTAGCCGACCGGCGAATCGCCGGGCACCAGGAACAGCCTGCCGCGCCGCGTCTTCCATTTCTCCGAGCGCCAGCGCGGTCCGGAAGCCTGGCTGTTCCAGCGCTGGACGGGCAGCACATAGCCCGACGGCTTGGTCAGCCCGCGTTCGAACACCCGCGCCATGCGGCTGCGCTCCTCCGGATCCTCCAGCTTCGAATTGGAAGGATCGACGTTGTCAGGCAGCTTGCCTTCCTTGAGCAGCCACTCGGCCGGATCCTCATAGGCTTCGCTGACCATCGTCTTGTCGATGCCGAGTTCGTCGGCGATCGCCGTCAGCAGGCCTTCGGCCTGCTTCGGTCCGACATCCGCCTCGCTCTTTTCATGCGCGATCAGCGACGGGTCGCTCCACACCGGCTCGCCGTCGGTGCGCCAGTAGAGCGAGAAGGTCCAGCGCGGCAGGCTTTCGCCGGGGTACCATTTGCCTTGCCCGTAATGCAGGAAGCCGCCCGGCGCGAAGCGTTCGCGCAGCCGGCGGATCAGCGCGTCGGCCTTTTCGCGTTTGGTCGGCCCGACGGCGGCGGTGTTCCACTCTGCAGCCTCGAAATCGTCGATCGAGACGAAGGTCGGCTCGCCGCCCATGGTCAGCCGCACATCGCCGGCCTGGAGCGCAGCATCGACCTGGACCCCCAGCGCGTCCAGCGCCTGCCAGCTCTCGTCGGAGAACGGCTTGGTAATGCGCGGATGCTCGGCGATGCGGTCTACCCGCATGTCGAAGCCGAACTCGACATTGGCGAAGCTCGCCATGCCGGAGATCGGCGCGGCATTGCGGAAATGCGGCGTTGCCGCGAGCGGCACATGGCTTTCGCCGGTGAGCAGGCCGGAAGTCGGGTCGAAGCCGATCCAGCCGGCGCCCGGCAGATACACCTCGCACCAGGCATGAAGATCGGTGAAATCGGTCGCCGTGCCGGGCGGCCCGTCAAGCGCAACGAGGTCGGGCTTCAGCTGGATCAGATAGCCCGAGACGAAGCGCGCGGCGATGCCGAGGTTCCTCAGTATCTGCACCAGGAGCCAGCTCGAATCCCGGCACGACCCCTTGCCGGCGGCCAGCGTTTCCTCGGGCGAGAAGACGCCGGTTTCCATGCGCACGATGTAGGCGATCTCGCGCTGCAGCCGCGCATTGAGGTCGACGACAAAATTGACGGTGTTGGTCGGGTGGCGCGCGAGGGTTTTCAGGAATGCCTCCAACAGCGGCCCCGCCGGTTCCGGCGTTCGGTAGATGGTCAGATCGTCCCGGATCTCTTCGGGGTATTCGAACGGAAACGTCTCGGCCGACGGTTCGACGAAGAAATCGAACGGATTGTAGACCGTCATGTCGGCAACGAGATCGACCTCGATCTTCAACTCCGTCACCGGCTCGGGAAAGACGAAACGGGCAAGGAAATTGCCGTAGGGGTCCTGCTGCAAATTGACGAAGTGGTTTGCCGGCCCGACCTTCAGCGAATGGCTGAGCACTTTGGTGCGGGAATGCGGCGCAGGCTGCAACCTTATGACTTGCGGGCCCAAGACGACCGGCCGGTCGTATTTGTAGTGGGTCAGGTGATAGACGGCTGCCAGAATTGCCATGGTGCCCCTGAAGTCGGCGTTTCAAAAGGAGTTCGCTGAACCCTGACACGAATGCTGACCATTCTCCAAGCAGAGATGTTGCGCTGCACCTAAATTAAGCAGCTTTCACAGCTTCACGAAACGGAGCGCCGACCTGGGATTCCGTGGCGTGGCGGCAAGACGTTGCAACGGTGCAGAGCCGAAGGCCGGCGAGTCAGCACCGGGCGCTTCCCGCCGACATTGATGTCAGCAGCACGCGCGATGCTTGGTCGAAAAGAGCTGAAAAGAAAAACCCGCCTCGGTGAGCGGGTCGTCGGTGCGAATTAGCACCATAGCGAAATTAGTAGCATAGCTGCCGGCACAAAGCAAGAACAAAATGTGGCGCCGTTGGCGAAAATTGCCGATCTCCCGCCTTGCGAGGGGAGATGCCAAGCAGTGGCGCTGGAAGCGGAGGACACCTGCCAATGCTAAAAGAACGCCTGCAACCCGGTCTGCGCCCGCCCGAGGATCAGCGCATGCACGTCATGCGTGCCCTCATAGGTGTTGACGGTTTCCAGGTTCTGGGCGTGGCGCATGACGTGGTAGCCTATCTGGATGCCATTGCCGCCATGCATGTCGCGGGCCTGGCGGGCGATGTCGAGCGCCTTGCCGCAATTGTTGCGCTTGACGAGCGAGATCATCTCCGGCGCCATCTTGCCTTCATCCATCAGCCGCCCGACGCGCAGGCTGCCCTGCAGGCCGAGCGCGATCTCGGTCTGCATGTCGGCGAGCTTCTTCTGGAAAAGCTGCGTGCCGGCCAGCGGCTTGCCGAACTGCTTACGGTCGAGGCCATACTGGCGGGCGCGGTGCCAGCAATCCTCAGCCGCGCCCATGGCGCCCCAGGAAATTCCGTAGCGCGCCCGGTTGAGGCAGCCGAACGGTCCCTTGAGACCCGAGACGTTGGGCAGCAGCGCGTCCTCGCCGACCTCGACGCCCTCCATCACCACTTCGCCGGTGATCGAGGCTCGCAGCGACAGCTTGCCGCCGATCTTCGGCGCCGACAGCCCGTTCATGCCCTTTTCCAGGACAAAGCCGCGAATCTCGTTGTCATGCGCGGCCGATTTTGCCCAGACGACGAACACGTCGGCGATCGGCGCGTTGGAAATCCACATCTTCGAGCCGGAGATCCTGTAGCCGCTCGCGGTCTTCTCGGCCCGCGTCTTCATGCCGCCCGGGTCGGAACCGGCGTCAGGTTCGGTCAGGCCAAAGCAGCCGATCCATTCGCCCGACGCCAGCTTCGGCAGGTATTTCTTGCGCTGTTCTTCCGAGCCATAGGCGTGGATCGGATACATTACCAGCGACGACTGCACGCTCATCATCGAGCGATAGCCCGAGTCGATCCGCTCCACTTCCCGCGCGACCAGCCCGTAGGTGACGTAGTTGGCGCCGAGCCCGCCATATTCTTCCGGGATGGTGATGCCGAGCAGACCGGCCTCGCCCATTTCGCGAAAGATCCCGGCGTCGGTCTTCTCCTCGAGATAGGCTTCCTCGATCTTCGGAGCGAGCTTGTCGGCGGCAAACGCCGCGGCGCCATCGCGCACCATGCGCTCGTCCTCCGAAAGCTGGTCCTCGATCAGGAAAGGATCATCCCAGACGAATGCGTTCTTGTCGGCGGCCATGGCTCTCGGTCTCCCAAACTCATGCATGTCGCCCAAAGCTTGCCCGCGGGCCTGACCCGAGGGTGTTCGGCAGCTTGGAGATAACGACATGCATCGAAACAGAAATCTTGAAACGCGCGGCTTATCGGCTCCCGTCCTGAAAAAATCAAACGAAATAGCTTCGCCGATCCATGAGCATTGGTGATGGATGATCAATGTCGAGCGCCGCCGTCTGACCTGGCGGCGCAGCCCGGCTCGCGAAATTACTTCCGCTTCAACGCATCGGCCAAAGCGGCGCCGAACGCGCCCTGCTGCACCGGCCGCTCCGGCTGGCGTTGGGGCGCGGGCGCGCGCGGCACCGGCCTGCTGCCATTGTCGCGCGGCTTCGGTGCGCCAGCGTCGCCATCCTTGCGCATCGACAGACCGATGCGCTTGCGCTTGATATCGACGTCGACGACACGCACCTTGACCACGTCGCCGGCCTTGACCACCTCATGCGCGTCCTTGACGAAACGGTCGGCTAGTTGCGAGACGTGCACCAGTCCGTCCTGGTGCACGCCGATATCGACGAAGGCGCCGAAGGCGGCGACATTGGTGACAGTGCCTTCAAGCTGCATGCCGGGCTTCAGATCTTTGATGTCGTCGATGCCATCGGCAAAAGTCGCGGTCTTGAAGCCGGGGCGCGGGTCGCGGCCGGGCTTTTCCAGCTCCGCCAGGATGTCGCGCACCGTCGGCAGGCCGAAGCGCTCATCGACGAAGACGCGCGGATCGAGCGCCTTGAGTGCGGCGCTGTCGCCCATCAGCGAGCGGACGTCGCGCCCGCAGGCCGCAACAATCTTCTTGGCCACGCCATAGGCTTCCGGATGCACCGCTGACGCATCGAGCGGTTCGCTGCCGTTTGGAATGCGCAGGAAGCCGGCGCATTGCTCGAACGCGCGGGGTCCAAGGCGGGAGACCTTCAACAGTTCGCGACGGCTGGCGAACGGGCCGGAGGCATCGCGATGCGCAACGATCGCCTCGGCCAGCGATGCGCCGAGACCCGAAACCCGCCCCAGAAGCGGCGCTGAGGCCGTGTTGAGATCGACGCCGACGGCGTTGACCGCATCCTCGACCACCGCTTCCAGCGAGCGGCCGAGGCGGTACTGATCGACGTCGTGCTGGTACTGGCCGACGCCGATCGACTTCGGCTCGATCTTGACCAGTTCGGCGAGCGGATCCTGCAGGCGCCGCGCGATCGACACTGCCCCGCGCAGCGACACGTCAAGGCCGGGAAATTCCGCCGCCGCCGTTGCCGAGGCGGAATAGACCGAGGCGCCGGCTTCACTGACGATCACCTTGAGCGGCTTCGGCCCGGACCCGGCAGGCATGTCAGCCAGCATGTCGGCCACCAGCCTTTCGGTCTCGCGGCTGCCGGTGCCGTTGCCGATCGAAATCAGCTCGACCTTGTGCAGCCGGATGAGCTTGGCCAGTTCGGCCTGCGTGCCGCGGACATCGTTCTTCGGCGGGAACGGATAGACCGTTGTCGTCGCCAGCAGCTTGCCGGTGCCGTCCACCACCGCCACCTTGACGCCGGTGCGAATGCCCGGATCGAGCCCCATCGTCGGCCGCGAGCCGGCAGGCGCGGCAAGCAGCAAATCCTTGAGATTGCGGGCGAAGACATGGATGGCTTCTTCTTCGGCCCGCTCGCGCAGATCGCGCATCAGATCGAGCGTCAGGTGCAGCGACAGCTTTATGCGCCAGGTCCAGCCGGCGACCTCCATCAGCCAGCGGTCTCCCGGCAACTGGCGGCCGATGGCGTAGGCGTCGGCGATCATCCGCTCAACCGGTTTCACCGGAGAGGCGTCATCGGCATCGACTTCGACGTCGAGCGACAGAACCTCCTCGTTGCGGCCGCGCAGCATGGCCAGCGCGCGATGGCTCGGCACGTTGGCCCAGCGCTCGACATGGTCGAAATAGTCGGAGAATTTCGCGCCCGCCTCCTGCTTGCCGTCGACGACGCGCGACCGCAGGAAGGCGCGTTCCTTCATGTAGGTCCGCAATCTGCCGACCAGATCGGCATTCTCGGCGAACTGTTCGGACAGGATGTCGCGCGCACCCTCGAGCGCCGCCTTGGTATCGACGACGTCTTTGCTGATGTAGGCCAGCGCCAACTCGGCGGGTACAGCCGTACGGTCGGCGAGAATAGCTTCCGCCAGAGGCCCGAGCCCGCGCTCGCGTGCGATCTCGGCCTTGGTCCGGCGCTTCGGCTTGTAAGGCAGATAGATGTCTTCGAGTTCGGCCTTGGTGCCGGCCGCAGCGATCTTTGCCTCGAGCTCCTCGGTCAGCTTGCCCTGCTCGCGGATCGAACCAAGGATGGTGTCGCGGCGCGCGTCGAGTTCGCGCAGATAGGCGAGCCGCTCGGCGAGGTCGCGCAGCTGCGTGTCGTCGAGGCCGCCGGTGACCTCCTTGCGGTAGCGCGCCACGAACGGCACGGTCGCGCCGTCATCGAGCAAGCCGATCGCCGCCGCAGCCTGTTCGGGCCGGGCGGCGATTTCGGCGGCTATGATGGATGCGATGCGCTTGATGTCGGCTGCCATGTCGTACCTGTCGCTAGTCGAAACGAGCAGCGACCATAGGCGCAGAGCACTGCCGCGCCAACTGCGCCATTTTCAACCCGGCGAGAGGTCCACAGGAAAGGTCGGGCTTTCTGGACGGATCAGACCATCCGGCTCAGCGCCTCGAAGAAGGAAACCATATCCAGATCGAGCGGATCGTCGACCGGCTGCGGCTGCGACGACATTTTTGCGATTACCATTTCGGCCTTCGGATTGACGTAAAGCCACTGGCCGTGGATGCCGATGCCGCAGAAGGCGCCGCTTGCGGCGCCCGTCTGGTACCATTTGTTGCGGTAGCGGCCACGCGGAAACAGGAACGCCATCGTGCCGCGCCGCCAGGCCTCGGCGTCACCGCCAGTTTCGGTCGTGTCGCGCACCCAGGCTTCCGGCACGACGCGGCGGCCATTGGCTGCGCCGCCTTGCCGCATCATCTCGCCGACGCGTGCAAGGTCGCGCGGCGTCACCGAAATGCCGCCGGCGGTGCGCGCCGTACCTTCCGTGTCGACTGTCACCGAGGCGTCGCTGACGGCGCCGAGCGGCGCCCATAATTTCTCGCGCATCAGATCGTCGAAACGCCGGCCAGACGCACGTTCGAGCAGGATGCCGAGCAGGTCGGAATTGGGCGAACGGTAGCGGAACGTCCGGCCATGCGGCTCGGCCAGACCTTGCAGCGTCATGAGGAAAGTGGCCAGGCTCTCGGTGCCCCCGCCCGGATTCCACAGCATGGCGCGGCGATAGCGGGCGAAGGCACTTTCCGGATCGAGATAGGCCTCTTCGAAATCGAGGCTGACACTCATGTCGAGCACGTGCCGCACACGCGCATCGCCATAGGCCGAGCCGGCGGCTTCGGGCAGATAGAGGCTTACCGGTGCCTGCGGATCGAAAATCCCCTCGCCTTCCAATATGCCGGCAACAATGGCGGTCAGCGACTTGCTGATCGAAAAGACGATGTGGCGCGCCCCAAACTCCATATGCGGCGCGAACCAGTCGCCGACGAATTTGCCGCGTTTCATGATCGTCAGCGCGTCGGTATCGGAGCGCCTGAGAAAAGCCGCGACCGTCTCCGCGCCGCCTGCAAGAGCGACCTTTTCGCCAAGTAGCCCGCCGAAATCCTGCGCCGGCGCCTCGCTGCTGCCCGGCTGTGCCGTCACGGCAGCGCTCGGCACCAGCTCGCCGACATTCTGGAACGACCACCGGCTGAACGGGCTTTCCCGCCAATTGCCGAGCAGCACCTCCTTGCGGGCAAAGCCATACCTGGTCTCGAACGCGGTCTTGCCAGCCATGGTGGTCCTTGCGGATTTTCTTTGAGGTTCAGCCAAGCGCGGCGGCAATGGCATGCACTGCCTTCAGCGTCGCCACCGAATAGCCGATGTTGGTGAAATCCGGATAGCTCGAAAGCTTCACCATGACCATTTTCGTATCCCAGTCGATATGGATCAGCTGCCCGAACACGCCCCGGCACAACAACGCCCGCGAGCGCGGGTCCTCGATCCAGAACTGGTTGCGGTAGCTGCCTTCCGGCAGGCTGGGACTGAAATCCGGTCCATGCCTGCCATGGCGCGTCGCCTCGATCCAGTCGGCCGGTACGATGCCGCCTCCATTGTCGAGGATCAGCTGGCCGAAGCGGCCATAATCGCGCAGCGTGGCGTTGAAACCGCCGTCGGCGACCGCATAACCGGCGCTGTCGACAGTGAAGCAGGCGCTTTCATCGGCGCCGAGCTTTTGCCAGAGCTCTTCCGAAATCAGCTGCGCCAGCCTTTTGCCGCTCACCCGCTCCATGATGAAGGCAAGCACGTCGGTCTCGATCGAGCGGTATTCGAAGGCGGCGCCGTGCGGCCGGCTCTTTTCCTTGAGCCCCAGGATCAGTTCGAACATATGCGATGGCCAGCGGAAGACCGGATCGCTGCCCGGCGGCACCGGCTTCCAGCCGGTGGCGACATCGACCTGGCCGATGTCGGAATAGGGATCGGCGTATTCCTCGGAAAAGCGCACGCCGCTCGTCATGTCGAGCACATGCTGCACGCTGGCGCCTGCCCAGCCGGTCGCTTCCAGCTCCGGCAGATAGACCGTCGCCGGCAAGGCCGGATCGATCAGTCCGCGCCCGACCAATATGCCGAACACCGAGCCCGTGACCGACTTCGCCATCGACTGCGACAAATGCAGCGTGCGCTCGGTCATGCCGTTGAAGTAGCGCTCATAGGCGACCTTGCTGTCCTTGAGCACGAGAAACCCGTCGGTATAGGTCTCGTCGAGCAGCCCGGCGAGCGTCGTCGGCTGCCCCATGCTGTCGCTCACCGGCAGCGCGTCGAGATCGACCTCAGCTCGCTCCAGTCGGTGGCGATGGCCATTGCCGCGCCAGACTTCGATCGTCGGCAGGATTTCGCGAATATGCTGGAACGCCCAACGATTCCATGGCGGCCGGTCCCAGTCGAGCTTCGGCGGCACCATCCGCGGCGGCGAACCCTGCATGATCGGCAGCGCCGGTTCGCTGTTGCGATAAGATTTCATCCAATCCCCTTGTCGCAAAGAAGGGAGGCCGAAGCCTCCCTTCGATCGATCCCACGTCGAGCCTATTTGCGCAGATTGGTCCAGATCTTGTTGTAGATCTCGACCACTTCCGGTGGGCAAGGTGGCACGAATTCCGCAGTCGGCGCACCGGCCGGCGGATTGATTTCCGGCGCGCTGGCGAAGTCCGGCGGCAGGAATTTGTGGCTCCCGGTAATGCCGTTGTCGTAACCGGCGAATTCCGAAATCAGCGCGGCGTTTTCCGGGGCCATGACGAAATCCTGAAACAGCTTCGCATTTTCAAGGTTCTTCGCGCCTTTCAGCACGGCCACATTGTCCATCCAGCCTTCGATGCCTTCCTTGGGATAGGCGTATTTGATCGCCGGAATTTTCTGGCGCGCACGATAGGTTGCGCCGTTCCACGCCTCCGTGACGATCACATCGCCCGAGGTGATCTTGGTGATGGTGTCGTAGCTGAAGGTCTTCCATGACGGCTTGGCGGCCATCAGTATGTCGTTGACCTTCTTCAGATTGGCCTTATCGGCGCCGCAACGCGGCACGCCGGCGTAGCGCTCGGCCGCATGCATCACAGTGTTGACATCGTCCAGCATGTTGATCTGGCCCTTCAACTCGTCCGGCGGGTCAAACAGGATCGCCAGCGTGTCGATGTCGCCCTTGTATTTGTCGGTGTTGACTTCGAAGGTCGTGGTGCCGAACTGCCACGGCACGGTGTAATGCCGGCCATTGTCCCAGTAGATGTCGACGAAGCGCGGGTCGAGGTTCTTGCCGTTCGGCATCGCATTGGGCTCGGTCTTTTCGAGCAGGCCCTCATCGATCATGATCTTCACGGTGTAGTCGGATGGGACGACGATGTCGTAGCCGGAATTGCCGGCGCGCACCTTCGACAGCATGGTCTCGTTGGAATCGTAGTCGTCCAGCGTCACCTTGACGTTGTATTGTTTTTCGAATTTCTCGATCAGCTTGGGGTTGGTGTAATCACCCCAATTGTAGATGTGCAGCTCACCATCGGCGAGTGCAGGTACTGCCCATAAAAGTGCTGCCGTCGAAACGGCAGCCATCAGTTTCCTAGACATCACAGTCTCCTTTGCCTTCCCATTGACTCACTTGGCGCGGCGGCGCGCGATCAGGAACGATATCGAGACGAACAGGATCGAGACCAGCAGCAGGATGGTGGAGATGGCGTTGATCTCTGGCGTCATCGGCCGCCTGATCTGGTTCCAGATGTAGAGGGGCAGCGTCGTCTGCCCGGGGCCGGCGACCAGCTGCGTGATGGTGAAATCGTCGAAGGAGACGATAAAGGCGAGCGCCCCACCCGACAGGATGCCGGGAACCAGCAATGGCAGCGTTATGCGCCGGAAAGCATGCCAGGGCGTGGCATAGAGATCGGCCGCGGCAGCTTCGAGCGTCAGATCCATGTCCTCGAGACGCGCCCGGATCGGCATATAGGCGAAAGGAATGCAAAAGACGGTGTGGGCGAGGATCAGATTGCCGATGCCGAAATTGAGCCCGAGAGTGCCCGCGATCAGCGCAAAGAACGAGAGCGTCGCCACCGCCGTGATGATCTCCGGAACCATCAGCGGCAGGTTGATGACCATGAAGGCGGCCGACAGCCCGCGCCACGGCTTGACCCGGGTCATGCCGATCGCCGCCAGCGTCGCGGCGATCGTCGAAATGATCGTGGCGGTGACAGAGATGATCAGCGTGTTCTTGGCGGCGTTGTGGAATTCCTGGTTGAGCAGCGCACTGCCATACCAACCGAGCCCGATGCCTTCCCAACGCGTGACCAGAGACCCGGTGTTCAGCGAGAAGATCATCAGGATCAGGATCGGCGCGTAGAGCACGCAGAGGCAGATGATGGCGATCGAGCGGAAGCCCGGTTGGTCCTTGATATCGGCGCTGCGGGGGTCAGCCATGCCTCATCTTCCCCGACGTGTTACGGACATAGAAGTAGAGCGCCACCAGCACCGCTGCCATCAGGATCAGCGCCTGCGCGCAGCCGAGCGGCCAGTTGCGCCCGGAGCCGAATTGCTGGGCGATGAGATCGCCGATCATCAGGTGGATACCGCCGCCGAGGATCAGCGGCGTCACATAGGCGCCGAGGGCCGGAATGAACACAAGCAGGCAGCCGGCGATGATGCCGGGCAGCGACAGCGGGATGATCACCCGCCATAGCACCTGCCGACGGGTCGCATAGAGATCGTAGGCGGCCTCGACCAGCCGGAAATCCAGCTTCTCCAGGCTGGAATAGAGCGGCAGCACCATGAACGGCAGGAACGAGTATAACAGGCCGAGCTGGATGGCGAAGTTGGTGTAGAGCATGGTGATCGGTTTCTCGATCACCCCCAGAGCCATCAGTGCGTTGTTGATGAGGCCCTCGTCGCGGATGATGAACATGATGGCAAGAGTGCGCACCAGCAGGTTCGACCAGAACGGGATGGTGATCAGCAGCACCCACCAGTTGCGCTGCGCCGGCGGTCGCGTGGCCATGAAATAGGCTGTCGGAAAGCCGAGCAGCAGGCAGATGACCGTCGTCACCACGGCGAAGACGAACGAGCGCAGATAGATGATCAGGAAATCCGGCGTGAACTGCAGCGTGTCGTCGAAGATGTCGCGCTGGAACAGGAAGTTCAGATAGGCGTCGGTCGAGAATTGCCACTGCACGCCGCCATAGGGTGCTGCGGCAAGAAATGAATAGATGACGATGATGAGAAGCGGCAGCACGCCGAAAATGCCGATGATTATCAAAGCTGGCAACGAAAGCAGGCGGTGGCGCCTGGCACTGGCCTTCTCCGCCTCTGCTTCGAACAATGCAGCTTGGGAAAACGCGCTCGCCATCAATCCCTCAGCACTTGCGCGGCGTCGTTGCCGATCGAGATACCGACCTTGTCGCCCCGCTCGAAACCGCAGCCTGCGCTGCGCGTGTTCTGCTGGCGCACGGTGAAGGCTTCGCCGCTGTCCAGTTGGACATGAATATGCGTGTCGGTGCCGAAATAGACGATGTTTTCGACGGTTCCGGAAAGATCGCCCTTGCCGCTGGTCAGCTTGGCGTGTTCCGGCCTGACCACCACGGTAGCATTATCCTTCGGCTGGAAGCCTTCAGCCACCGTCGCGTCGATCGTTGCGCCGGATTTGAGGGTCGCGCGCGCCTTGCCGTTGCCGATGTCGGTGATGGCTGCGGTGAGGAAATTGGTTTCGCCGATGAAGTCGGCAACGAAGCGCTCCGCCGGCTTGTCGTAGATGTCCCAGGGCGTGCCGACCTGCAGGATCTTACCGGCCGACATCACAGCGATGCGGTCCGACATGGTCAGCGCTTCCTCCTGGTCGTGGGTGACGAAGATGAAGGTGATGCCGGTCTGGTGCTGCAGCCGTTTCAGTTCGATCTGCATCTCCTTGCGCAGCTTGTAGTCGAGCGCCGACAACGGCTCGTCGAGCAACAGCACTTTTGGCTGCGGCGCCAGCGCGCGGGCCAGTGCCACGCGCTGCTGCTGGCCGCCGGAGATCTGGCTGGTGCGGCGGGCACTCAGCGCCTCCATTTTGACCAGCTTCAGCATCTCGGCGACGCGTGCCTTGATTTCGGCTTTCGGCTTGCCCAGCATCTCCAGGCCGAAGCCGATATTCTCGGCCACCGTCATGTGCGGGAACAGCGCATAGGACTGGAAGACGGTGTTGACCGGCCGCTTGAACGGCGGCAGCGGCGCAATGTCGTGGCCGTGCAGCAGGATTTCGCCTTCGCTGGGGAAATCGAAGCC
This sequence comes from Mesorhizobium sp. M0590, assembly GCF_040320905.1. Taxonomy (NCBI): domain Bacteria; kingdom Pseudomonadati; phylum Pseudomonadota; class Alphaproteobacteria; order Hyphomicrobiales; family Phyllobacteriaceae; genus Mesorhizobium; species Mesorhizobium sp. M0590. The sequence goes on along the minus strand of NZ_JAMYQN010000003.1, from coordinate 14,234 downwards.
GGCGATCAGCCGCAGCAGCGTCGTCTTTCCGCACCCCGACGGCCCCAGCAGCGTGAAGAACTCGTTCTCGCGGATCGACACCGAAACCGTGTCGAGAGCGGCGACTTGTGCGTCCCCGGTACCGAACACCTTGCGGACGCCGCGGACCTCGATTGCACTCTTACCCGGCTGATCCGGCACGCATTACCCCATTGTCATGTCCGCTCTTGTTGGCGGATCCAGTTCCCATTCGATTGTCAGCATATGCCGGTCGGCTTGGCAACCATGCATCTGAATCTCGGTTCAGAACGCAAGCTCCGTGCCATCGTCAGCCCCATCATCAACCTGATGACTGATCTTGCCGCCGCAGATGGTAGTCACCGGATGCACCTTGTGTAACAAACCCGGTTCAGTTGTCTCGATATCGGCCGACAGCACCACCAGATCGGCCAGATAGCCGGTTTTCAGCCGGCCCTTGCGGTGCTCCATGAATTCGGCATAAGCGCCTTCGACTGTATAGCCCGCAAGCGCTTCCAACAGCGAGAAGCTCTGGTCGGGAACGCCGTCTGCCCAAGGTTTGCGCAACACCGCCGCCTGAATGCCCAGGATCGGGTCGACCCGCGACACCGGCCAGTCGGAAGCGAAGACGACATGCGCACCCGCCTGCTTCAGCGTCCGCCAGGCATAGCTCAGCGGCCATCTTTCGCGGCCGATGCGCGAAAGCGTCGGCTCCAGCGGGAAGTCCATGGCGCCGGGCGGGTGCGGCGGCTGCATCGAGGCGATGACGCCGAGTTCGGCAAAGCGCGGCACGTCGGCGGCAGTGGTCACCTCGATGTGCTCGACCCGGTGACGGCTGTCGCGCCTGCCGTTCTTCCGCCGCGCCGCCTCGTAACCGTCCAGAACCGCGCGCACAGCGCCGTCGCCTATCGAATGCACGGCGATCTGCAGGCCGCGCCGGTCGGCCTCCAGCGCCACCTCGGCGAAATGCTCTGGCGTGAACAGCGGCTCACCGCGCCAGCCCGGCCGGTCGGCATAGTCGTCGACCATGACCGCGGTCCAGCCTTCCAGCACGCCGTCGTAAAACATCTTGACCATGCCGGACGACAGCCATTCCGATCGGTAGGCGGAAGCCATCCTCGACGCTTTTTCCAGCCTGTCGAGCGTCATGAAGTTCTTGAAATGAAAAGGTATCTTGGTGCGGCAGAGCAGCCGGCCTTCCTGCTCCAACCCGGCAAGCAGTTCGAGCTGGTAGAGATTGCCGTCCATGTTCTGGATTGAGGTGATGCCGTGGCGGGCGCACCATTCCAGCCCCCGATGCATCAGGGCACGGTCGGCCGCGATTTCAGCGGCGGAAGGGTACGGCTCGGGCTCGCCGCCTGTCGCAAGGCCGAGCCGCACGCGGTTCTGCCCGGAAAGCTCGAGGATCGGCCCAAAGGCCTCGCCCTCACGCAATTCGCCGGCCGCGAGGCCGTCGGCGCCCATGACGATCTCGTTGCCGGGGCCGAGTTGCTTGCCGTGCAGGATGCCAGCCAGCTCAAGCGCCTTGGTGTTGGCCCACATTGTGTGGTGATCGGAAGCCGACATGGCGAACGGCCGGTCGGCGATGATGCGGTCGAGATGATGGCGGGTGACCGGCTCGTCCTTGGAAAGGATGGTATAGTCGACGCCGGCCCCAAGCAGCAATTTGGCGTTCGGCCGTGCCGCAGCGTAGGCGCGGATCGCGTCGCTCAGCGCATCGAAGCCATGCACGCCCTGAAGGTGCAGATTGTCCAGTTCGGCCGCGCCGCCGAAAAGGTGCATATGCGCTTCGATGAAGCCCGGCACCACCGAACCGCCTTGCGCATCGATGATCTTCGTGGCCGGCCCTTTCAGCGCCTCGATCGTCCGGCGATCGCCAACCGCCAGGATGTTGCCGTCCTTTATCGCCACGGCCTCGGCCGTCGGATTGCCTTCGTCCATGGTCAGCACACGGGCATTGGTGACGATCAGGTCGGCATTTGAACTCATGATTACCCGCGGTTCGGTTGCGCTGCCGGCAGGCTAGACGACCGGCTGCCGGGCCAGCAAGCCATGGCTGGTTGGCCCAGCGCCTTGTGAAAGGCAGTGCAGGACGGTTAGGGTTGCCGCGTCTCACCACGGAACAATTTCATGAAGACTGTTTTTTCGCCTTTCCATGCCGGCCATTCCGGCAATGTCGAATTGATCGCCGGCGCCATCGTGCCGGCTTTTGAAAAGCCTTCGCGCGCCGAGTTCATCAGGGCGCGGGTGGAGAGCGAGAAGCTCGGTCCGATCCTGCCGCCGGAAAGCCACGACCTCGCCGCCGCCAGGAAGGTGCATGCCAGCGACTACATCGATTTCCTACCGACCGTGTGGCCGCTCTGGGAAGCGTCGGGCCGCAGCGGTTCGGCCATTCCCTTCACCTGGCCGACGCGCGGCCTTCGCGGCGACGTGCGCCCGAAAGGCATCGATGCGCTGCTCGGCTTCTACTCCTTCGACGGTGGCGCGACGTTCGTCAAAGGCACATGGGATGCGATCAAGTCGTCCTATGACGTCGCGCTGACCGCCGCCGCGCTGGTCAAGGCCGGTGAGCCTTCCGCCTTCGCCCTCTGCCGCCCGCCGGGGCACCATGCAGGGGCGGCCTTCATGGGCGGCTATTGCTTCATCAACAACGCCGCCGTCGCCGCGCAATGGTTCCGCGACCATGGCGCCGGGCGCGTTTCGATCCTCGACGTCGATTATCACCACGGCAACGGCACCCAGGAGATATTCTATCGCCGCGGTGACGTTCAGGTGCTGAACCTGCATGGCGATCCGATGACCGAATATCCCTTCTTCCTCGGCCATGCCGACGAACGCGGCGAGGGCGACGGCGAAGGCTTCAACGACAATTACCCGATGCCCTTCGGCACCGGCTGGGACGTGTGGAACGCCTCACTCGAGGACGCTTGCACGAGGCTTTCGGCTTATGCTCCTGATGTCGTCGTGGTTTCACTCGGCGTCGACACCTTCGAGAAGGACCCGATCAGCCAGTTCAAGCTGAAGACCCCCGACTATCCCAGGATCGGCCGCCGCATCGCCAGGCTCGGCCTGCCGACGCTGTTCGTCATGGAAGGCGGCTACGCCGTCGAGGAGATCGGCATCAACGCCGTCGGCGTGCTGACCGGCTTCGAAGACCGCTAGAAGCAATTCCAGGAAACAGGGCGGTTCGTCGTTTCCGTGAAACGATGAACCGCTAGAACCGCCGGCGCCTGCAAATCATGTGGCCGCGCTCGGCGCCGCAACCGGCGGAGCCGGCCTGCGCGAGCGGCCGAGGTAATAGACCGCCGCCGCTGCGATGACGCCCGCTGCCAGGATGCCCGCCGCCAGCACCGGCCGGTACCAGAACCAGGCGATGGCCATCGTCGTCGCCCCGACCAGGATCGCCAGGAAGAACGCGATGATGCCGGTACCCATCCGCGCCATGCTGCCGAGCAAAGGAATGACGTCGAGGATGACGCCGATCGGCCCGAGCAGCAGGGCAAAGCCGATGGCCAGGAGCAGCACGCCGGCGGCGCGCAGCAGCCAGGTGATCAGCGTGTTCGCGCTGACCGCTTCGGCGAACATCTTTTCCGCCGGAACATTGCCGGTGTCGACCATCAGCAACTGGTCGCCGGCGATTGTCTGGTATGGCTCGAAGCCGCCCCCCGTCTGGCGCGCGACGACGCTGACCACGCCGAGCGGCGCCAGTTCGTAGCCGATGCGGTAGTCGCCCAGCGCCGGCGACGTGGTGTTGAAACCGAGATAGATTTTTCCGTCGACGATGTTGACCCGCTTGGTGCCGGTATAGGCGGCGTCTATGGCGGCCGACTGATCGGCAGACAGTGAGAACATCTTGTCGCCGCCGATCAGGTCCAGCACGGGCCGGTCGAGCGTGAAAGCACCGAGCTTGCCGTCCGGAATCTGGAATTGCTTGCTGTGGATCTCCATCGGCGGATTCTCGTGGCCGTCCGGCTTCTTGAACTCCGACGAATTGATCTGGCTGTCGTCCCACACCTTCGAATAGCTGTAGGTCGTCACCGTCTCCTCGCCGCCGCCCAGCTTCTTCGTCGTCTCGGATTTCTCCTCTTCTTTCCACTGGTACATCTCGGCGCCGCGCGACAGCCGCAACCCCTGCGCCGAAATACCGAAGTCCGGATCGGCAAGGCCGCTGCTCGCCGTCACCGCCCCGGTGACATGGACGAGCTTGCCGTCATTGGCGGCATCGACGCTGTCGGCGCCGACCGAGACCACCGCGCCCGATCCCTCGGCCAGCGAGCGCGCCGTCTGCACGGCCCGGCCCTCGTTCCAGAACAGGCCGATCACCATCAGCACGATCAGGAGCAGCCCGAAGACGACCCCGGCGAGCGCGCGTTTGATCCGCCCGAACCACGAGACGGACGTCACTTCCTGAAATGAATCGCTCATTATTTCCCCCATCCCCCGAAACCAGTCTCGCGAAATCCGCGCTCTGCCGCGCAGTGGCAAGCAACCAGCGTCACCCCAAACCGGGGCGGACGCCCATCCGTCTCGGCACCGGGAGCTTATCGCAATCGGCGAGCCGCCACAGTTGCGATCCGACCCGGTTTCGCGGCCGTAAAGCCCATCGCTCACCGCCAATTCATTGAATTCGTTTCCGTCAAATCGCGTTGATGTCAGATTCGTCTGCAGTTGGATTGTAGCCGAATCAGCCGTTCCTTGGGGGGCGTGGCAATCACCAAAGCTTGATGGTCCGCAACTATTCCGGAATCAGATCGGCTAGTGGGCAATGCTCCACCAGCAGGCTCTTGCAGAGTGCGTAGTCTTCGTACGCGAAAACACCTTGGTGCGCCCGTAACCCCGTTGCGTGACGTGGTGCGGCAGACGGCGAACGACAATGCGGGCAAGGCGAGGCATGCGATCAATCCGAACACAGAGCCTGTCGGTTGGGCAGCAAAAAGTGCACCATCATCGTAGTTCGATTCGGACGGATCTCAGTATAAAAAGGAGAGATATAGGAAAAATAAATAAGACAATAAATCCATATATGCTGCCGGCTATCAAAAATACGTTCTCATATGGGTAAAATGTAGTTATTAGACAAGCGATAATATACAATACTACGTTCTTTTCATACAATTTGTCACCAAGTATGTTCAACATAAGATATGTGTACAAAATAGCACATGTAAATATTTGTATTAAAGCCAGGCCGCTCATGCTCGCAAGCGGTCTAAAAAATACGTGAGGTATAGCCACTATGAGAATGGCAATCGACATCACCTTGAGAGCTCGCGCTTTCATTTCAGTCCCTCGGTAATTTCCTTCTGGCAATTTTCCTACGTACGGACCGCAGTTTGATCAAGTCCGAGCTGTGGAGCCTGAAGGGCCGAATTACCTTCATGCCAGCATCTGAATCGGCGCACGCAGTGACGTGCGCTGACCGGCTCCGCACTCGTTATCTTGTTGTTGGACCATGATGTTTTTCCAGAATGCGTTCGCCCTTTGCGAAATGATGTTCTATTTTTTGAACCCACGGCTTGCGGGGCCGATTGATCGGAAGAACAAACGCATTTGAGCCCGGGAAAGCATTTATGAACGACGACACACCGGAAAGCGAAAGCGCCTCGGCGCTGGCGCCGTTCCGGCACGGCATCTTCCGGGCGGTGTGGTCCGCCAGCCTCGTCTCCAATTTCGGTGGCCTCATCCAGGGCGTTGGCGCCGCCTGGATGATGACGACGATCGCCACCTCGTCCTACCAGGTGGCATTGGTCCAGGCCTCGACCACCTTGCCGATCATGCTGTTTGCGCTGCTGGCCGGCGCCATCGCCGACAGCTTCAACCGGCGCAAGGTCATGCTGATCGCGCAGATCTTCATGCTCGTCGTCTCGGCTCTTCTGACCGTCTTCACCTATCTCGACCTGATGACACCGTGGACGCTGCTCGCCTTCACCTTCCTGATCGACAGCGGCACCGCGCTCAATAGCCCGTCCTGGCAGGCTTCGGTCGGCGACATGGTGCCTCGCACCAAGGTGCCGGCGGCGATCGCGCTCAACTCGATGGGCTTCAACCTGACGCGCAGCGTCGGCCCGGCGATCGGTGGTATCATCGTTGCCGCGGCAGGTGCCGCCGCGGCCTTCGCCGTCAACACGCTGAGCTATGTCGGCCTCATCGTCGTGCTGGCCCGCTGGAAGCCGGAACTGCCGGCATCGACCTTGCCGCGCGAGACGCTGGGCGCCGCAATGGGCGCCGGCCTGCGCTACGTCGCCATGTCGCCCAACATTGGCAAGGTGCTGGTCAGGAGCTCGGCTTTCGGCTTCAGCGCCGGCGCGGTCCTGGCATTGCTGCCGCTGGTCGCGCGCGACGTCGTCAAGGGTGATGCCTTGAGCTACGGCATCATGCTCGGCGCCTTCGGCATCGGCGCCGTCGGCGGCGCGCTGACCAGCGTCAGGCTGCGGCAGCTGCTGTCCAGCGAAACCATGGTGCGCATGGCATTCGCCGGTTTCGCCGTCTGCGCCTTCAACGCCGCCGTCAGCAATCATGCCTGGCAGACGTCGCTCGGCCTGCTGCTCGGCGGCGCCTGCTGGGTGACGGCGCTGTCGCATTTCAACGTCACCGTGCAGATGTCGACGCCGCGCTGGGTGGTTGGCCGCGTGCTTTCGGTCTATCAGACCGCGACCTTCGGCGGCATCGCGCTCGGCAGCTGGGTCTGGGGTGTCGTTGCCGACGCGCATGGCGCCGAAGTCGCCCTGATGGCGGCCAGCGTCGCCATGCTGGCGGGAGGCGCCATCGGCCTGCTGCTGCCGCTGCCGCAGCAGGCGGTGCTCAACCTCGACCCGCTCAACCGCTTCCGGGAGCCGCATCTGGCGCTTGATCTCAAGCCGCGCAGCGGTCCCATCGCCATCATGATCGAATATGTCATCCGCAACGAGGACGTACCGGAATTCCTCGCCACCATGGCCGAGCGCGGCCGCATCCGCCGACGTGACGGCGCCCGCAACTGGACATTGGCGCGCGATCTCGAAAATCCGTCGATATGGATCGAGCACTACCACACGCCGACCTGGGTCGAATATATCCGCCACAATCGGCGCGCCACCTACGCCGACGCGGTCATCGGCGAGCGTATAAGGGCGCTGCACAGCGGCAACGAGCCACCGCGCGTCCGCCGCATGATCGAGCGCCCGACGACTGCCGGCACGGCGCTGGTCATGCCGAAGGGACCGATCGAGCATTAAAGCATTTTGCACCCAAGGGAATCACTTGACGTCGCAGAAATGCGGTTAAAACAAATAGATAAAGCGGGATGCACCGTTCAATTTGAACGCATCCCGCTCCAGCGCAATTCCAAGAAAAGTGTGATACGGTTTTCCGTCCGGAAGAGACAGAGCGGTTCGCCGTTTCCGTGAAACGATGAACCGCTCCAGCCACCCTGACGCCCTTCCGCTGGCGATTCGACTACATGAGCTCTATGACGAAATAATCGCCCTGCTGTATCCACTTTACCAGGAAGTTGATCGTCAGGTCGGTACCGCTCCAATACATCTCGACGGTTGATGGAGACGGCTTTATGAGGCCTCCCTCGATAAAGTCACTCGACCTCGTCCCAGATACGCCTGAGATGAAATTGAAATCCTGGAACTGGAATGTGACCTCGCAGCTGAGAGTGAACGGCGTGAACCCGCCGCCGGCCGGCTTGGGCAACGCGAACTGAACCAACGCCGGCTCTGCGTTCGGCTTTTCGGTCTTTGAAAAGCTGCCGGATGGCCCCTGCAGGTGCCAGGTGATTTCAGTGATTTCTTTCTTGGTGGCGTTGAACCAGAGACCCGTTGCTATCGTCAGCATCGCCGGCTTGACGACCGGCGCCGCAGTAAGGGGAATACTGATGGTCTCGGTCTTGTAGCCAACGGCTGCAACTTGCAAGCTGACCGATGCTTGGCCGGTCGGCGGAGATAGCGTGAACGCTGTGTTGGTGGCCCCGACCACCGCGCCCCCTTGCGATATGGTCCCTCCAACCGATTGGGACTTGTTATCGGCGTCGACTGCTTTGATGGTTATCGTCGCCGGCTGGCCCGCTATCAGGGACGGGGGAGCCGCGGAGAGCAGCATTTCCCCGAGGGTGACATTGACGGGAACTCTGGTGAGCGGAGACATCTTCGTGCACAATGTCTGCATCACCGTAATTTGGTCTTCTACCTTGAGCTCGCCCACGTAAATCCCGAAGAAGAGCGTCGTCCAACCAAGTGGCGTATCGCTGGCGCGCCACTTCCCGTTCACGAATACATGCACGCGCGCCCCGGGAATCACGCCTGATACGTAAATTAACCGCTGGAAGACCCGGACGGGCTGTTGAATATCCGGGGTCTTGAGTGGGGTCAGGTCGGACACTTTGATCGGGCCCCCGACCCGAAGCGCGAGGGGCTGACAAGTAAGCTCCAGCTCGGCGTGAATGTGCTCGCCGGCGCGCAACGGCCGAAATGTCTCGACCCAGACGAGGCCGCCAAAACTGAATACGGGCTTGCTGATTACAGGAGAATCTGGCGCATCCGAGTACAAACGTACGACCGCGTTGTCGACGCTGTTGACGAAAGCGCCGCTTGCACATTCAAATGCAGGCTCCATGACGGTCGGCGGAAATACGCTGCCCTGGTAAGACCCTACCACCAGCAACTTATCCGATGTGGCTGTCTTGCCGCATAGCTCCTGGATGACGACGAGCGATGGAAACGGCGGCGAGGCCGGGATCAGGGCCGACACGTCGGGAATCCAGTATTGGCCGGAACTCACATCCTCGCCGACTCCGATTCTCCCGAGCACGGTAGCTGCACCCGAAGTCGGATCGACAAGTTGGATCGTCAATGTCGCGCCGGGCTCGAGATTGGAGATAGGCAAAGCACGGGCTGCCGGGCAGGAGTACTGTGAGGCGTCGATTACGGGCTTTCTAACCGGCAAGGTTTCGTCGACGATCACCGGAGGGGCAGATGACGGACTTGATGCATTGCAGCGCTCGAAGTGCTGCGTGGCGCTGAAGACATCCGGATTGTGCGCGGCACGGCCAAGCAGCGCCAGGAGGTTGGCACCGACGAAAGGATATTCCAGCACGTCGCCATTGAAGTGGACCTTCGTGGTGGCGCCTTGAGCCAACCCCCTGACGGGTACTGCTTGCGCGCACCCAGGAACCGGGCCGACTGCTGGTGCCGGCATGGTATTTTCCCGATACGGCGTCTGTTCGGCGGGCAAGCTCGGGGTCTGACTGCTCTTCACCTGTCCGGCAGGCGTCTGAACGGACTGCACCGCGCTAAGCACATCGTTGGCCTGGATCGCCCCGCGAATGCGCACTGGTACGACATTTCCGCGTGCAGTATCGCTGCCAATCAATGCGCCGCCGTTGAAAATCTCGACCGTGGCGCCAGGATAGGCTGCGCCTATCAGCACCCAGTCGACGCACTCGTGCACCTGACTCAAATACACCAATGGGCTTAGCGTCGAGGGATACCCGAGCACGACGATCGGGACCGGGCTTGGATCACTGGCTTCGGCGCCGAGCGTCCAGCGTGCGGTCAATGCATCCCCCACGTTGAGGGAGCCTGCGGCGACCGGCACAAAGGTACTGGTTGTGGCGCCGGCATTTACCGCAGGGACGGGTACGCCATTTACCAGGAGGGAAATGCTCGAGCCGGGAAGCGGCCCATCGATACGGACCGAGGTACTCAAGACCGATACGGGGCCAATCACAATTGGTGCAAGGAGCGTGCTCATGTTCGTTTCCCTCTCTGTACGGCGCAGACATGTCGCCTGGTTCGAAACAGGACATAGAGGGAGCGCACTTACGGATGACTTACGGATGGGTCGGCGCGGTGCTGGACTGCGCGCGCGTCCGCCGCATGATCGAGCGCCCGACGACTGCAGGCACCGCGCTGGTGATGCCGAAGGGACCGATCGAGCATTAGTGGCTGGCGGTGCGTCCAGTTGGACGAGCAAATGAAATTGCGGCGCCTGGCCCAATCCGCGAATGCACGAACAGGATGGCCATTGTGGAGAGACGGTTATATCAGTTGGTGTGACTATGACCACTAAGGGGAGACGATGCGTTACATACGTCCGCTTTCAATTGAAGACGCCGCCGGCCTGTTGGCCGGTTCAGCCGGCACGGCCGCCATCCTCGCCGGAGGCAGCGACCTCTTGGTGCGAATGAAAGGCGGCTTTATCGAACCCGACCTGATCGTCGACATCAAGGCGATCGACGGGCTTGGCGAGATCAGGGAAACAGCCGAGGGCTTCAGCATCGGCGCGGCGGTCCCCTGCGCATTGCTGGGCGAGAACACGGCCCTGCAGAAGGCATGGCCTGGCGTCGTCGAAGCGGCCAAGCTGATCGGCTCGAAGCAGGTGCAGGGACGCTGCACCATCGTCGGCAATCTGTGCAACGCCTCGCCGGCCGCCGACAGCGTCCCGGCGCTGGTGGCCGCTGGCGCCAAGGCTGTGGTCGTCGGCCCGGGAACCAGGCGCACGATTGCCGTGGAAGCGGTGCCGACTGGGCCGGGCAAGACGTCGCTGGCCAAGGGCGAGATCATCGAGGCAATCCTGCTCGACAGCCGTCTGCCGCGTTCGGGCGATGCCTATCTGCGTTTCATTCCGCGCACCGAGATGGACATCGCGGTGGTAAGCGCCGGCGTGAACTTGACGCTCGATGAGCAAGGTCGCGTCAAATCCGCCCGTCTGGCGTTGGGCGCCGTGGCGCCGACGGTGATTCTGGTCGAGGAGGCCGCCGAGGTTCTCATCGGCTCCAAGCTGGACGAAGACACGCTGGAGAGGCTCGCCAAGGTCTGCTCGGGCGCCTGCCGCCCGATCGACGACAAGCGGGGCACTATCGAATTCAGACGGAAAGTCGCGGGTGTGCTGGCCAAGCGGGCCGCCACGACCGCCTATGCACGCGCAGGAGGCAAATGATGGCTGGTGTGGCAGTATCAACGACAATCAACGGCGACAATGTCGAGTTTCTTTGCCAGCCGGACGAGACGCTGCTTGATGTCCTGCGCGATCGCCTGGGGCTGACGGGCGCCAAGGAAGGCTGCGGCACCGGCGACTGCGGGGCCTGCAGCATCATCCTCGACGATCGGCTGGTGTGCTCGTGCCTGGTGCTCGGCGCGGAGGCCGAGGGTCGGCACGTCGAGACCATCGAGGGCATGGCGCATGGCGACAGGCTGCATCCGCTGCAGCAGAAATTTCTGGAACACGCCGCACTCCAATGCGGCGTCTGCACGCCGGGCTTCCTCATGGCTGCCAAGGACCTTTTGGCCAAGAATCCCGATCCGACCGAGGAGGAGATCCGCTTCGGCCTCGCCGGGAACCTCTGCCGCTGCACCGGCTATGACAAGATCGTGCGTGCCGTTCAGGACGCCGCCAGCGTGATGAAGGGAGCATGACGATGAATTTCGATCCGCGTTACTCCGGACGCAATTTCACCGCTGTCGGCACGCGTCCCATCCGTCCCGACGGCGTCGACAAGGTGACGGGCCGCGCACGCTATGGCGCCGACTTCAACATGGCCGGGCAACTGGTCGGGCGCGTTCTCAGAAGCCCCCATGCGCATGCCACGATCAGGAAGATCGACACGTCGAAGGCGGAGAAGCTCGCCGGCGTCAAGGCCGTGATCACCGCGGCCGACCTGCCCGACCTCACCGACGGCGATGCCGCCATGTACGACATCCTCGACAACTGCATGGCGCGCAAGAAAGCGCTCTATGACGGCCATGCCGTGGCCGCGGTGGCTGCGGTCGATGCCCGCACGGCGAGGCAGGCACTGAAGCTGATCGAGGTCGACTACGAGGTGCTGCCGCATGTCACCGACGTCGACGAGGCGATGAAGCACTCCGCACCTCTGGTCAACGACGCCATCTTCACCGAGGGCCTCGAGCAAAAGCCCGTCAAGCCTTCCAATGTCACCAAGCGCACCCAGTACGGCCATGGCGACATCCATGTAGGTTTCGGCCAGGCCGACTTCGTTGTCGAACGCTCCTTCAAGACCGAGCAGACGCACCAGGGTTATATCGAGCCGCATGCCTGCGTGGCCAATGTCAGCTCCGACGGCACCGCCGACCTGTGGGTCTGTACGCAAGGCCATTTTGTCTACCGCCAACACTGCGCCCAACTGCTTGGCATGGAGGCCTCGAAGCTGCGCGTCACCTCCTCGGAGATCGGCGGCGGTTTCGGCGGCAAGACCCATGTCTGGGCCGAGCCGGTGGCACTGGCGCTGTCACGCAAGGCCGGGCGGCCGGTCAAGCTGGTCATGACGCGCGACGAGGTGTTCCGCGCCTCCGGCCCGACCAGCGCCACCTCGATCGATGTTCGGATCGGCGCCCGCAAGGACGGCACGATCACGGCGGCCGAGGCGACGCTGCGCTATAGCTGCGGCCCCTATGCCGGCACGTGGGCCGAGATCGGCGCCATGACGGCCTTTGCCTGCTACAAGCTCGAGAACGTCAGGACGGTCGGCTACGAAGTGCTTGTCAACCGGCCCAAGACCGCGGCCTATCGCGCGCCGTCGGCTCCGATGGCGGCGTTTGCGGTGGAAAGTGCGGTCGACGAGCTGGCCAAGGAGATCGGCATGGACCCCGTCGAGTTCCGGATCAGGAACGCGGCGCAGGAAGGCACCAGATCGTCCTATGGACCGGTATACGGCCCGATCGGCATCGGGCCGACGCTGGAGGCGGTGAAGAACCACCCGCATATGAAGGCGCCGCTCGGCAAGAATCAGGGCCGCGGAATGGCCTGCGGCTTCTGGTTCAATTTCGGTGGCCAGACCTGCACCGACCTCAACATCGGCATGGACGGCTCGGTCTCGCTTGCCGTCGGCACTGTCGATGTGGGTGGTTCCCGCGCGTCGCTGTCGCTGGTGGCGGCGGAGGAGCTCGGTATCCCCTATGAGCAAATCAAAGCGGTGGTCGCCGATACCTCCAGCCTCGGCTACAACGATATGACGGACGGCAGCCGCGGCACCTTCTCGTCTTCGATGGCGACGATCTCCGCCGCTCGCAACGCCATCAAGGTGTTGCGGGATCGCGCCGCGCAGATGTGGGACATACCCGTCGACGACGTGGTCTGGGAAAAAGGTCACGCGATTGCCAAGGGCGAGAAATACGGCAACCTTGCAGCATTGTCGCTGAAGGAGATCGCGGCCGCTTCCGGAAAGACGGGCGGACCCATTGCAGGGCACAGTGAGCTCGTCGCCGACGGCGCCGGCGTCTCCTTCGCCACCCATATCTGCGATATCGAGGTGGATCCCGAGACCGGCGCCACCAGGGTGCTGCGCTACACCGTCGTCCAGGACGCCGGCAAGGCGGTGCATCCGACCTATGTCGAGGGGCAATACCAGGGGGGTGCCGCGCAAGGCATCGGCTGGGCGCTCAACGAGGAGTATATTTACGGCAAGGACGGGCGGCTGCAGAACCCTGGCTTCCTGGATTACCGGATCCCGGTCTGCTCGGACCTGCCGATGATCGACACGCAGATCCTCGAGATCCCCAACCCTAACCATCCTTACGGGGTGCGCGGCGTCGGCGAGACCTCGATCGTGCCGCCGCTGGCGGCGATCGCCAATGCGGTGTCGAACGCCGCGGGCGTGCGGATGACGCATATCCCGATGTCGCCGCCGCGCATCCTGGCGGCGATCGAGGCGGAACGGGGAGGCTGATGGTCGAAGTAACGCTCTGGGGGTCGCTCGGCGCGATCGCCGGAGGCAAGAGCAAGGTCGAGATCGAGGCGAAGGACATAAGGGAGCTGTTCAGGAAGCTGGCTGAACAGTATCCCGGCCTCGAGCCATACATCGATCGCGGCATCGCCGTCGCCATCGACGGGACGATCTATCGCGACACGTGGTCGAAGGAACTGCCGGAAGGGGCGGAGATATTCCTGCTGCCGCGTCTTGCCGGGGGATAACTGGACAACCCTGTCCTACCCATTGACGACCAAGACATGGCCTAGGCTCGAGAAAAACCTCGGCTATCCACGAGAATTCTTGGCCAGTTCAGCCTGCGAGTTTGGCTCCTTTTCGATGACTGGCTTCTGTGTCAATCACAGACATAGAGGCGAGCGAGCTACACGTCTGCTTTGGGGCCGGAAGCAGCCGCCCGCAGCGTAGAAGTCAAATGGCTTGGGTCAGAACCTACCATTTACCAATGGATAGTGTGCTGAAGGTTCTGCAAAAAGTTTTGGAGAGAGAACGGCGCTTGCTCTGAGGGGCGAGCGGCCATGGCACGGTGGTG